>JBJKZS010000022.1:0-35670 GCA_045569115.1 Fidelibacterota bacterium
TAATGATCATGTGTAACCAAATGAATCATAGAATTAACATCATTCATTGCTCTATGAGAATCATAATAAAAGCCATGCCAAATACAAAGTAGTTCTAGTTTGCTACTTGAGAACCCTTTACTTAACCAAGCAATATCCTTGTATGAACAAGCCCATATTTTGTCTTGTGATATTGGAAGATACTTATCTAGAAATCCACGGTCAAAATTGGCATTATGCGCCACCAGAAGATCGCTCACCTTAACCATCGTCTCTACTTTGTCCCAGTCGATTTTCTTTCCTATTACCATCTCGTTTGTTATTCCATTAATTAGGGTCGCCTTATCTGAAATCGGTAGGCCAGGATCTTCAAGAGACTCATACTCTTCCATCACTGAAAGTAAATTTCCTGTTTCTCGATCAATTACAACTGTCTTTATAGCAATTTCAATGATTTTATCTTCCAATTTGTATGTACCTGTTGTCTCTAAATCCAGAAAACATATTGTTATAAAATTATGATCTGCTCGATCTTTTGAAGAAATCTGTTGATTCGTAGGTTTTAGATTTTCTCCCTCATACTTATAAAGATTTATTGTCTTATTTTGTTTTTGTGATGAATATATAAATGTCATTTATCTAACTTTAATATTTGAGCTTAAAATAGCAGTTAAAGATACAGAATATACTATTTCTCAAGAATCTCAATATCGTAACCATCTGGATCCTTAAGAAAAATATATTTGGATGAAGCAGTTGGTTTTGATTTTCGGTACCACCAATTATTTTCTTCAACTCTCTCAATTACTGAATCCAGGTCATCAACATGAAAAGCAAGGTGCCCAAATTGATCGCCTATTGTGTAATCTCTCCCATCCTTATTGTATGTGAGTTCAATATGATAGCTTTCTGAATGATCTGTGAGAAACACAAGAGTTGCTTCGTCACCTAGGTCTTTTCTTCTCACTTCATGTAAACTCAGGAAACCACAATAAAATTCAAGTGAAGCCTCAATGTCTCGAATTCGTAACATCGTGTGAGCAAGTTTCATATATATCAATCCTTAATTTTCTCTTATTTAATAAATAAAATTAGTTAGGTGTTTATTAACCATTACTTTTTGAACACATATAGTGACAAATTTTTTTATAATGAGCAAAAGGAATTTTTCATTTTATTAAAAAAATAACTCATTCTTACTTTTTTCATATTAAAATGTGATTGGTTTCTAATTATAAAGTAGGATTCATCATTAGATAAGACAAAAAATACCACGAAATTCAAATACTAATTCATTGAAGATCAGGAAGTAAGAACATATGAGATCAATAATAAAAAAACTCGGGATGGCATCAATCACCGGCTTTTATCTTATATGTTTTTCTGTAGCTCAGGATAATGGGGAACGGATCCAATTCAATAGCGCAAACCCTTTCTCTTTTTATCACATAATTACTGATCTCGAGAATCAACCCTCCCAAGAAGTTTTTGGAATATTAAGGTTTCCTAAAAACGCTGAACGTAAGAATCTGCCTATTGTATTGGGTGTAGCGGGAAGTCTGGCTTGGGCCGATCATCATCTTGAATATCTACAAATGTATCGTGATATGGGTTTGGCCACTTTTGAATTAAAAAGTTTTGCCAGCAGACAAATTACTTCTACTGTTGGAAGTCAGGTTGAAGTGACCTCAGCAATGATGATCTTGGATGCATATAAAGCACTGATGATGCTTTCCAATGATCCTAGATTAGACACTGAACGTATAGCCATCACAGGTTGGAGCCTAGGTGGTTCTGTGGCACTCTTCAGTGCATGGAAGCCACTTAGAAATGCCATCACATCTAATCTGAAGTTCAAGGCACATTTACCCATATATCCACCATGTGTTGTTAATATGGAGTCTTACGAGTTCACTGATTCCCCCATACATATTCTCATGGGTGAACTAGACAACTGGGTTCCAGCCAGTGCATGCGAAGATTTGATAAGTGAAATTCAAGCAGTGGGTGGTAATGCAGATATTACAGTCTATCCTGGGGCTCATCACTCTTTTGATAGGAAATCTCCCCCTGAAGTAATGGATGATGGTTATATATTAAGTAACTGTCGATTCCGAATGCGAAATGACGGCGCTGTTCTAATGAATTTTCTAAACATACCAATTATTACACCTCTTCAACAGAAAATATCCTTGGCATTCTGTGCTGATCGGGGTCCTACTTTTGGCGGAGACAAAAAATCTAGAATGGAAGCATTCGGATTTTCTAGGAAATTCATGGCCAAACATCTTATTGAGACTGAACATTAATTTTCTGTAAAAAGAAAAAAACCCGCCGTAATGGAATATTAGATTAGTGTGAGAAAAACGTCAAATTTGGGTTTTGCTTACTTTGAAAACCAACTGTGGGAACCGAATTGATTTTTCTTTACTCCTTGACCCCTTAAAACATACCATTTAATACCTTTGAGAACGTTTCTAAGATATTTCTTTAACATAATTCTAGTATAGAAAAAGTATACCAAAGGTTCAAGAAAACGCGGACAGTTTTTTATCCTGTGAGGGTGAATTGTTATTTTGAGCTTTGAAACTCCCGGATGGGGCTGATGAATTCGCCACAGAACCTTTGATTTTCTGCCATTAGATTTTCCTATTAGTAAATCATATCCCTGTCCATCTATCCAGCGTGTAAATGTTCTTACAAAAGTGAGGTTGTTATAGTAATTAATGCAATCTATTGATTTATCTCCAGGCCATTTTTCAACAGAATTTGATTTACAAAAGGGGTGGCATAGCTCAAGATAACCCGCCTGGGAGATAAGATCCCAAATCTGTTCCTTTGAGACTCTCATACTTAATGAACAGGAAACTGGATAATCATATTCACGAATTTTCATAGCTAACTATAAAACGTCCCTTTTGTTTTTCCCCTTAGCTCAACTTAATTGAAATAAAAATTGAGGAAAGTAAACCTATACAATATTATTCAATTTCCCTGATATCATACTACCTGTAGTTAAGTTTGTTTATATTCTTTAATAAATATTGGGCCTAATGGAAACACTAGGTCTAATCTAATATTAAACGAAATAAGTAGAGGTCAACTTGGCAAAAGAAAAACCACTTACCATTGATGGTACTATTAAGGAAGCACTCCCTAACTCCATGTTTCGTGTAGAAATTGAAATTGGTGACAAACTACATGAAGTACTCGCCTATGTATCTGGGAAAATGCGAAAATACTTTATAAAAATTCTACCTGGAGATACGGTGACACTAGAAATGTCACCTTATGATTTGACTCGAGGGCGTATTGTATACAGGCATAAGTAGCTAGTTTAAGTCAAATAATTTTCAACTGAGAAAAATAGGAGAAATCCATGAATAGATTACTTAGTCAGATAAGTCTTATCTTTATTTTTTTTACTGCCTGCAGTCAACAAGGAACACTAGATCGTTCCGTTCTTGAGCATTCTACCCGGCCAGATAAAGAAAAAGCTCAGGATGCCGCTAGAAAAGTTATTGAAGTATATGAATTCTTTGGAATTGAACCAGGTATGACTGTTGCAGATTTATGGCCCGGTGGTGGTTATAATATGCATATCCTATCTCTCCTTATGGGAGAAAAAGGGAAAGTATTCTGTATGATGGGTGTTCAAGAGGACCGATATCAGCTTACTGAAGTGATTGATGAACGTGTGGCTAAGGCAGACCTAAAGAATGTAGAAGTTTTTTACCTTCCTTCAGATCTACCTAAAAATAGTATAGATGTTATGGTGGCTGTACGTAATTATCATGATCATGATACTCCCAGGAATCAACTCCTTGCTGACTTAAGGGCAGCTCTGAAACCTGATGGGATTGTGGGTATTGTAGAAGTAGCAACTGATCGACCAGGTTGGGATGAAGAAACACACCGCCTAAATGAAAAAGTGGTAATCGAAGAATTTACATCTAATGGGTTCACGCTTGAAGCAAGTTCGGATATACTTCGAAACCCTGATGATGATTACTCTATTAGGGGATTTGATGAAGGTCGATATAATATGGATAGGTATCTTCTGAAGTTCAGGAAAAATTAGTAGGTAATTTTTATTCCTGCATAAAAATTCCGACCAGGGGCTGGTTCAAAATAACGCCCTCCCCATGCATTCAAGCGTATATTTGAGTTATATCGGGTATCAAGTAGATTATTAATTCCTCCAAAGGGTTCTACAAGGGAGCCAAAAATCTTTTTTCGTAAACCCATCTTTACTCCTATGACAGAATATGCTAATTGCTCTACCTCATTTGAATCATCAGCATACAGTCTTCCACTGTAATGGGCTTGAATTTTAACATACATCCCTGAGCGATTTAGGTATTTCAATTCACCAAAACCATAACTGCTGGGGATTCCAGGCAGAATTTTCCCGTCTAAAATTTTATTTGTTAGATTATAGTCAATGTATCGAAAATCTGAAAAAGTGGTGCTCAATAATGCTGTAAGGTTTTGGGCAATAATAAGTTTAGCACTCATTTCTATACCCTTTCTCTCAGAACTCCCCGCATTACGGAAGAAAGTTCTTCCTGGATAAGCCTCTAATTCATATGGAACCAGTTCATCATTGAGATTAATTTGGAATAGTGCCAAGTCAAACCTGAGCTTATTTCCTAGAATTCCCTTAAGTCCAATCTCGTAATTTCTAGCTAGTTGGGGATTAAGTTTTCCATTAAAACCTCCTGATCCATCAGGGTTATTTGATAATTCACTCAAGGTTGGTGTTTCAAAACTTGAAGAAATGTTTAAATAAGAATTAACATGATCATTTATAGAGTAAACAAATCCAAAAAGTGGGCTGAAAGAGTTAAATGTTCTTTCAGCGGAATTATCGCCATCATTCTCAAATCGATCCTTAACCAAAATATCTATAGCGTCAAACCTTCCTCCGAAAACTACTCTAAAAACCTCATTGAATTGAACTTCTTCCTCAGCAAAAAAACCATGACTGCGAAATATTTCAAGTTGATAAAGCGTTTGTTCCCCTCGAACACCTTGGAGGTTTTCGTAGCGTTTCCGGTCATCATACTGATATTCAATATCAATGCCAGAAGACAATCTATATGGAAACCCAAATATTCTACCTGAACCGACAAAAGCTATTCCACCACCAGAAAAATTCCTTTCTAATTGCACCTGTCCTCCATGAACAAAGGGTAATCGATTAGAGAATTTCCGTTTTGATGTGTACCCCTTTGCAAAAATTGTTTGATGATTAGAAATAACTGCTTCGCCTATTAATCCAAGTCTTGATTGCTCCACCATTTCACCAGCATTAAAAAGTACATTCCGATCTCTAGCAGCTTTCCGATCTATTACAGCTTCAATAGTAAGGGCCCCGGGATCATTAGCCTTAGGACTGTTTGAATGATTAGTAAGAATGGTGAAATTCAATTTTGGTGTCAAGCTCCACTTAAACTTTCCGTTAAAAATAGAATTCTTCATTTCACTGTGTCTTCGAAATCCTTGAACTTCATTTTGACTGAAACTTACCAAATAACTTGTTGATTCAATTGTCTGTCCCGCTTGAAATTGATGTTGGAGGAATCCAAAATCACCAATCGCTATTTTACTAATAAGTCGTAATTTTTCAGGAGGTTCAAGAGACGATAGTGAAATAACACCTCCTGAAGCGTTACCATAGAATGCTGATGAAGGTCCTCTAAGTACTTCTACCTTAGAAACAAAACCTAAATCTAAATTATCAACTTGACCTTGACCATCTGGAGTAGATTCAGGCATACCATCTACTAAAATCTTAATTCCTCTTATTCCAAAAGCTGCACGGCTTCCAAATCCTCTAATGGAAATTCGAATATCCTGAGCAAAATTTTCTGCGTTCATGGAATAAAGTCCAGGCACGGAAGCAAGTGATTCATTTAGTACTAGCTGTTGTTGACCCAATAAGATTGTTGATTCATCCAGAGATGTAATTGCTGATGGTACATTAATATCTTCAGCCTCTAATCTTGATGCTGATACCGTGATAGGCTGTAATTCAAATCGTAGAGTATCTTTGTCTGCATTGTATTCTTTTAAATTGGCTGAAACCATTTTACAAGAGAGTATAATTATGAGTATATATTTAAAGGGCATTTCAATAATATTTTAAGAATTTTAATTAGCTAAATCTATCTCATCCTGTGTCCAAGTTCAATCTGTTGAAGCTGGTTGGTAATATGCTCAACAATACTTAACATTTGATCTGTAACAACAAAGAACAATGATTCTAATGAACACAAGGCTATGATTATATGTCTTTACCTGAATTAAAAAAATCGGATTTACCTGAACGATCTCGCTCCTTTTGGAAAATTGCCGGCCCAGGTGCTGTTCTTGTTGGACTTTCTATTGGTGCTGGTGAGATAGTAATATGGCCTAGGATTGTTGCACAATACGGCGCGAGTATGATATGGGCCGCTGTACTCGGAGTAACACTACAGCTTATCATAAATCTTGAAATAGGTAGATGGACTATTGCAACGGGTGAAACAATCTTTACCGGTTACTCTCGAGTGTGGAAAGGGTTTGGTGTTACTTTTATTCTTCTGACACTAGTTGGCTGGGTTGCTCCTGGTTGGGCCAGAGCCTCTGGATTAGCCCTTAAAGGATTAACCGTTGGACCAACTGGCTACGGTTCAGATACTTTTTGGACAATTATTACTTTTATTATGGTTGCAGCAATTCTATTTGGCCCAAAAATTGTTTATCAATCAGTTGAGAAAACAATCATGATGCTTGTAGTCCTTGTAACTGCCGGACTAGTTATCTTAGCATTTGCTGTGGGTTCTGCGGAAATTTGGATAAAATTAGGTCGTGGAATTACAAATGTCGGCTATATGGAGCCAGATATTTCAGTTAAGTCATTTTTTATCGCACTAGTTTTTGCTGGTGCTGGTGGAACCGCCAATTTATTCTATTCATTCTATCTTAGAGACAAGAATATTGGTATGGGAGCAAAAATTCCGAGGATGACGAGTCCATTAAGAGAAAAAATAGAAGCCATTCCAACTTCAGGATTTATTTTTGATGCGACTCCAAAAAATCTAGAACGCTTTCAATCATGGTGGAATTATTTGAGAATTGATCAAACATTATTTTTCTGGTTCCTTAATACCTTAACAATCTTACTTTTTATATTTGGAGCCTTAGCTGTACTTCATCCTTTGGGAATTGTACCAGCTCCTGGAACCCTTATATGGGATGAGGCAGAAATTCTAGCTCATATTTGGGGAGGAACGGGAAGAATAATTTTTCTCGCTGTAGGGTTTGCTACACTTTTTGGGACTCAACTCGCACTTGTTGATGGGTGTAGTAGAAGTATTGCTGATATTATCTATACAAATAATAAGTCCGCAAGGAAAAAAGGGCTTAGCTGGCTTTATCTTGTAATTGCCGGTATATGGATGTTAGCAGGTTGCATAATAACATTCGTAATGGAGCAATATGGTATTACTGATCTTGGATTCCTTTTAAATGCAGCTTATATGGGTGGTTTTGCGATGGCTATATATGTTCCTCTAACACTTTTCATTAATCATAAATATCTTCCAAAACAAATACGTCCAAAAATTTTTGCCACCAGCCTGATGTTAATCGCATCTCTTATATATATTGGTTTTGCTGTAGCTTCCATTATATGGGAAGTAACAAGTAGGATTTAGTGCAATTGTATACACCAAAACTTCTCTTTTTTTTATTTAAGTATATCTGATTATATAGACGAAAGAAATTTCCATAATCGCCAATTAGCTCTACGAGCTATTTCAGGCCATGATGTTCCCGGAAGGAATGGTGGAAGTTTAGAGTTCGCTTGTTGATCCCACCTATTTTCTAATCCCGAAAGATCCCATAAAAGATCAACACCATCAAGGCCCAAATCAAGAACAGATTGATCAGGAGCAAAACCGTTATTCACCATAATATTATCATGAATCCAGTTTCTATCAGGAAGTGGGTCAACATCATAAGTAGCATCAGGGCCAAATACTATATCAAGACTAACTAAACCGATACCAGTAGTTTTATTTCCTGAGATCTTATTACCTGCAATTTCGACTTCATCTGCCGCCATAATCAACAGGCCAGTTCCTGATGGTACTAAACTAACTATAGCTCCTTCATCTCCAAAATTTTCATGATTATTATCATATATCTCATTATTTATTACTTTACAGTTAATAGATACCTTAGAAGGATTATTTGGAAGAAGAAAAACTAGAATTCCAGCTGCATTATTGTAAGCTTGATTTTTTTCAACTAAAGCATTCACTGAATTTTCAATCTCTATTCCGGCTACATTCCGATGTACTATATTATCCCGAACAATAATGTCTCTTGACTGTCCTACATAGATTCCAGCATCTCTAGTTTTTGTTACCTCACAACGTTCAACTGTTACACCAACACACTCAATGGGATAGACACCATATAATCCTGTATCGAAAACATAAAGATCACGAAAAATTACATTTTTACCACCATTAAGCATTAAACCATTAGAAGTGAAATTGCGGACAGCAAACCTTCTAATTTCTACATTACTTCCAGAACCCACCATACCATCTGAAAGAATATGGCGACCATCGAGAATAGGTCGAAGACCATCCTCTTCAATTCCTAGCAAGGTTAAATTTGAAACATCAACGGTTAAAGTTTCATGGTATTCCCCTGGATAAACTAGAACCGTATCACCTGGCTCAGATAAATCAATAGCATCTTGAATATATTGACCTTCATTAACCGTAATAATATTTCCTATTTTATTGAAATTTGATTTTGGTCGTATTTTGGCCTTATCTGAGAATGCAATAATTTCTGGTGACTGATTTTTCAAAGTCTTAACTACTTCAAAGCCAGAAGGAACGGATAAAGGAATAACTGGTTTCTCTGACTCATCAGTAAGTGCATGAAGGAATGAAATTAGATTTGAACGCTCTGTTGGAGTCAGTGTAAAACTTCTGATTTTATCATCTATATTTTCTATATGATTGCCGTGGCTCGAACCTCCACCCATTGAATAGAAATCAATTACTTCATCAAGATTTTTAAAAATTCCATTATGCATATAGGGTGCGGTTAGTGCAATATTTCTCAAAGTTGGAACCTTGAAAGCATTATTATAATTATCACCCTCCACTTCACCTCTTCCAAAATCTTTTGGCTGACCTTCAATATCTGGAACTCCAATAATTTTGAAGTCCCTGTTCGCAAAAGTAGGAATATTGTGGCACTCAAAACATCGGGTCTTTAATGAACGAAAAAGGTTTAAGCCTTTTAGCTCATTTTCACTTAAGGCTTTTCTTTTTCCTCGAGCATATTCATCGAAACGAGAATTATTTGAAATTATGGTTCTTTCAAACGAAGAAATGGAATAGGTGACATTATTAAAAGAAATTGGATCTTCATCATTTGGAAAGGCTTTCGCAAATAAACGTCTATATTCTGAAATAGAATTAAGCTCTTTGACCAATTGATCAGGGTCTTGGGCCATCTCAGAAATATCTTGAATTGGATCTCTAGCTTGATCTTCAAGATCTATTGCTCGTCCATCCCAAAATTGCCGATGGTTAAACGCGACATTCCAAATAGTCGGCGACCCTCTTCTAAGCACAGTGCCATCACTACGTTCTGGACCAACTCCAATACCTCCTCTTCCCATTGACTGACCTCGGTTATCCGAAAACCCAAGGTCTGGATGGTGACAATGAGCGCATGAAACATCATTATCTCCTGAAAGGATTGGATCAAAAAAAAGTAGACGTCCTAAGTCTATTTTCTCATTAGATAGCGGATTATCTTCTCTTGTAACAATTGATGGAAAAGGACGATCCAAATTTCTACTTTCTTGTATTGAAGAAAAAAAGCCAATATCCTGAGGAGCATCATGAATAGAAAATTCAAGACTCTTTTTTGAATTATCTTCAAACCCAGGCATAGGTAAGTAAATAAGAGACAATATCAAAAAGATGAATAGAGAAAGTTTTGTGCCAAAATTACTTTTCATTGTTTATCGCAAACAAATTATGCTTAAGTAAGCAAATATTAACTGTTAACTTTTAGATGACGAAGCGCTTTTTATTCGAAGTCTAAATATTTTTCTTTATGAATGATTTAATTACGCTTTCTATAAAAGATAAGGATTTTTCCGCTGATCTTTCTTTAGGTCAGTCATTGGCAATCCCTCTAAATTTTCAAGGTCCACAACCTTCCTTTTTCCAAGCCAATCCAGCCACTTCTGAATCACTCAAAATTGGAGAATTCAATGGTAATGTCAAAAATGGAGGAACTTGCAATGTTGAATCAGTAAAGGCTACCTTTCATACGTGTTGCACTCATACTGAATGCGTTGGACATATTTCATCTAAAAGAATCAGTATCTCAGAGATTATAGACAATAAATTAATCCCTGTTACAGTGGTTTCAGTAAATCCAATGGAAATAGGAAAGGATACATACCATCACTCTTCATCGATTCCTGAACAAGTTTTAACAAGAGCTACAATGGAAAGTGCAATATCTGGAAATGATGGATTCTTAGATGCCGTTGCGATTCGTACACTTCCCAATGATAATACAAAGATGACCAGAGATTATCAAATTCATGGATTTCCTTATTTCACAAATGAAGCTATGATTTACCTCCAAGAGTTAGAGATACGACACCTACTTGTAGATACACCTTCTGTAGATCGTTATTATGATAGTGGAAAACTTGGGAATCATCGAATTTTCTGGGGAGTAAAAGCTGATGAATCTGAAATCGATCCAACAAATTGTTCGAAGCGAACCATAACAGAAATGATCTATATACCTGAATCTATAAAAGATGGAAACTATCTTCTTAATCTACAGGTTGCAGAATTCCTTTCAGATGCCGCTCCAAGTAGACCAATAATCTATCCGACCAATGAAATCTAAGATATTAAAAGAGTTCAATATCGATTCAAATCGAGGATTTCTTCCAACTATAGATCCTATAATTAAATTGTCTGATAAGTTTAGTGAATGGGATAAGCTTGGAAAAGAAATGTCTTCACTATTAACGAATGGTGATTTTCGTAAAGCTGTATTGGACTTACCTGATTTAGATATTTCAACTATTGAAGATGGGCCTGAGCTAGAAAGGGCAATGCTTCTTCTTTCTATGTTTGCAAATGCATTTGTTTGGTGTGGTGATAAACCAAAAAAAATTATACCCTCCTCTATCGCTATTCCGTTACACAAAATAGCCGCACGGTCCGGAAGGCCACCTATTACCAGTCATGCTTCCATAGTACTAAATAATTGGAAACGTATTGACACTCAAAAATCTTTGGAACTCGAAAATCTGAAAACTATTCAAAATTTTCTTGGAGGTATTGACGAAGATTGGTTTTTTCTTACAGCTGTAGCGATCGAATATGCTGGAGCAAAAGCTCTTTTCGCATCTTTAATTGCTCTTGAAGCTGCATCTAAAAGAAACTATGAAGAAGTCTACCATAATCTAGATAGAGTTGTTTTATCAATGGAAAAAAGCGTCTCTATTTTGCAACGAATACCTGAAAAGTGTGCTCCAGAAGTTTTTTACTTCAAAATAAGACCATTCCTTTCTGGGTGGCCTGATAAGGGTGTGATTTATGAAGGTGTTAGTGATGACCCAATTAAGTTTATTGGCGGGAGTGCCGCGCAAAGTTCATTACTTCAATCTATCGATTTAATCCTAGGTGTTAGTCACAACCATCCTGATTCAAGTCCATTTCTTTTAGAAATGAGAAATTATATGCCTAGAAAACACCGTAATTTTATTAAATATCTTCAATCACAAATACCACTCAAGGATTATATAGATAATTCCGGTATATCTGAATTAAAAGAAAAGCTCAATCTCTGTTTTGAAAGTCTGGAAGCTTTTCGAGATAAACATATGAAAATCGCTTTAAAGTATATTAAAAGACAGGGAAGGGATGAAAAAAAATACTTGGGAACAGGTGGTACAGATTTTGTTTCTTTTCTAAACAGGACTAAAACTGAAACCGGAAAAAGTAAGATTTAATATATAAAAATCCTCAGAAACCAAAAATATGGCTTTAGAATTTGACCTATAGATATTTTCATTTCAGAATTATCCGCTTTTGATCAAATATCAGTTTTATATGATACTGGCATTACAAAAATTGGCTGAGATCATATGAATGACAATGAGAAAAAAGGATGGTCTTTCGCAATAGATAGGGGAGGAACATTTACCGATATTATAGGCTTTGATCCGGAAGGAGAATTGCATTCACTAAAAATTCTTTCTAAATCAAATAAATATTCTGACCCATCAATTGAGGGAATTCGAAGAATCATGGATCTATCGCCTGATGAACTAATTCCAGAGTCAGATGTTACCAGAATTAGAATGGGGACTACCGTTGCCACTAATGCTATATTAGAAAAAAAAGGGGCTCCAACATGCTTAGCAATTACTGAGGGATTTGGAGATCTTTTAGCTATTGGGGATCAAGCTAGGCCAGAACTATTTACACTTGCCATTAAGAAACCCTTACAAATTTATGATGCTGTAATCGAAGTAAAAGAAAGAGTAAACTATCAAGGAAAAATAATAATTCCTTTTGATGCAACATCCACAAAAAATCAATTAGAACTTATCCGAGATAAGGATATTTCCTCCCTTGCAATAGTACTAATGCATGCCTGGAAAAATAAAGAACACGAATTGCGTGTAGCCGAAATTGCAAGGAGTGTAGGCTTTAACCATATTGCTATCTCTCATGAGATAATGCCCATCATCAAGATTTTAGGCAGAGGACAAACAACCGTGATAGATGCCTATCTTAGTCCAATACTTTTAGATTACATTAGCACACTTAAAAAAGAAACTGGTGGTATTCCTCTGGAGTTTATGCAGAGTTCTGGTGGATTGACTAATGCTGAAAATTTTAGAGGTAAAGATGCCGTTATGTCTGGACCATCTGGAGGAGTTATTGCTACCGCAAAAATTTCTACGCTTAATGGGATGACTGAAGCAATTGGTTTTGATATGGGAGGAACTTCCACCGATGTTTCAAGATTCGCAGGAGATTATGAAAAAGTAGAAGAAGCTACTTTGGGCGGTATTTCCTTTCAAACTCCAAGCCTAAAAATAAATACTGTCGCGGCTGGAGGTGGATCTATTCTGTGGTTTGATGGTGAAAAAATGAGGGTTGGTCCTGAGTCAGCAGGAGCGAATCCAGGACCAGTCTGTTATGGCCTTGAAGGACAACTAGCCCTTACTGATGCAAATCTTTTTCTCAGGCGCATTTTACCGAAATACTTTCCAAAAACTTTTGGCCCACATAACGATCAATTTCTTAATGAGCAGAAAACTCATGATCGTTTTCATGAAATTACTGAAGAGATAAACACTTCTTTAGGAACTTCCATGTCTGAAGAAGAAGTTGCTCTTGGTTTCATTCGAATAGCTAATGAAACCATGGCCTCAGCAATTAAGGAAATCTCTGTAAACAAAGGGTTTGACATACGTACTCATGTACTTGTTTCCTTTGGTGGTGCAGCTGCCCAGCATGCCTGCGGTATTGCAAAAATACTTAATATTAAAAAAATTCTTATTCATCCAATGACTGGTCTTTTTTCAGCATATGGAATTGCCATTTCCGATCAAACAAGTTATGCTATTCATACAATCTTAAACCCATTCACAGAAAAGAATATAGGTGGTTTTGAATCTCAATTAAAGCAAATGGGTTCCAAACTAGAAAACAAATTGAAAAAAAGAGGGTTTAACAAATCAAAAATTAAAACCAAGAAATTTCTTGATCTTCGTTATAGTAATACAGATAAATATCTTACAATTCCTTTTACTTCCTTTAAGTTGATGGAAAATGATTTCCGCAAACTTCATAGAAAGTTTTTTGGCTTTTTTGGGGAGGGAAATATAGAAGTAGTTAATCTTAGAATTGAAGTATTAGGTCGAGATGATCATTATAAGGAAAAAGAAAAAACTATCAACTCTCAGAAATCAGTTATTCCAACATCTTCAATTAATGTAAGATTTGAAGAGAAATCAATAGACTCTCCCATTTACCATCTTTGCGACCTGAATCCTGGGTCTCTAATTTCTGGGCCAGGAATAATAATAGATGAATTCTCAACTATTATTATTGAGCCAGGGTTTCAAGCAGAAATTAATCCATATGGTCATGTAATAATTACTCAGACTTCAAATAAACAGTTTTATGTAGGAATAAAAAAAGATCCTGTTATGCTAGAAGTTTTTAATAATCTCTTCATGAATGTAGCGGAACAGATGGGACACACACTGACTAGAACCGCTCATTCTGTAAATATTAAAGAGCGACTTGATTTTTCATGTGCAATTTTTGATCCAATGGCCAATCTAGTAGCCAATGCTCCTCATATGCCTGTCCATCTTGGAGCTATGGGTGAATCAGTAAAAACCATTATTGATGAAAATAATCAAAGGATGAAACCAGGAGATGTCTTTCTCATGAATAATCCTCATCGAGGAGGTTCTCATCTGCCAGACCTTACCGTGATTTCCCCAGTTTTTTCCAATGGACAAACTCCTATTTTTTTTGTCGCAAATAGAGGTCATCATTCAGATATCGGTGGTATAACACCTGGCTCTATGCCTCCCTTTGGAACATCAATTCAAGATGAAGGTGTAATAATCAACAATTTTAAGCTTGTTTCAGAAGGAAAATTTCGTTCCTCTGAATTAATTGAACTTCTTTCTTCAGGAGATTTTCCAGCTCGTAATATTCCTGAACGTATCGCAGATGCAAAAGCTCAAGTTGCAGCTGTTCAAAAGGGTATTGTTGAGACAGAAAAATTGATTAAAAAATATGGCCTTAAAACTGTACATGCATATATGAATTATATTCGTTCTAATGCTTCGAAAGCTGTAAGAAGAGCTCTTTTTAAATACTTAGACGGTAAAGAGAAAATGGAATTATCGTTTGAAGATTTCCTTGACAGTGGTGAAAGTATTTTAGTGAAAATAATTATTGAAAGCGGTGACAAACCTCCTGGTTCTTGTAGAGCCATAGTAGATTTCACAGGTACAAGTTCTCAATTAGAAGGGAATCTTAATGCCCCCTTAGCTGTTACAAAGGCCGCTGTACTTTATGTTTTTCGACTAATGATAGATGAAGATATACCTCTCAACTCAGGATGCCTTGACCCTATCCAAATCATTGTACCAAAAGGATGTCTTTTGAGGCCTGACCATTCAGCTGCTGTAGTTGGAGGAAATGTAGAGACGTCTCAAAGGATAACAGATGTTCTTCTCGGTGCACTTGGTCTTTCAGGAGCTTCACAGGGAACTATGAATAACTTTCTATTCGGAAAAATAGATGGTTCGGGAAAACAGTATTATGAAACTATTGCAGGTGGCTCAGGTGCTTCTGATGGAAACCATGGTGAATCTGCCGTCCAAGTACATATGACAAATACCCGTGCTACAGATCCAGAAATTTTAGAATTTCGTTATCCTGAAATCAGGTTAGAACGTTTTTCAATTCGAAAAGGTTCTGGAGGTTCTGGCAAATTCAAAGGTGGAAATGGAACCATACGCGAAATTCGATTCTTGAAAAAAAGAAAAGTCTCCATACTATCAGAAAGGCGAAAATATCAGCCATATGGAATGGCTGGTGGAGGATTTGGTAAAGCTGGAAAAAATAGTCTAATCAAAGCATCTGGTAAGAAAGTATTACTTAAGGGTAAAGTAGAAAAAATAGTAAAATCCGGGGATAGGATTATAATTGAGACTCCAGGTGGAGGTGGGTATGGTGATAAATGACTTTTTTGAAAAAAACTCAACAAAACATTGGAAAGAATCTGCCTGATATTTCTTAATTTCCATTTTAAGACTTCAATAATCATATGAATGGTCATCAAGGCTTATGAATAAATCACTTTTTACCTATCTATTAATACTTGGGCTATTATGTAATCCTAGCTTACTTCAATCTCAAGTAAAACCTGTCAATCCTGGGCAGACTATCCACCATAAAACACCAAAGGTCTTTTTTCTTCGTGGTGCTAAGATTATTACAGAACCAGGTGAGATAATTGAATCAGGCGAAATTGTCATTCGTGATGGGCTTATTGAATCCGTAGGAAAAACGGCTCGAGTTCCTGATGATGCTTTTGAAATAGACCTGTCTGGAAAGACTATATATGCTGGTTTTATTGAGAGTTACTTAGAGAGATCAATTGAAAAATCCACGGAAGACTTACACGATCAATATAATGAAAAAAGAAAACCAACCGCGACTTCTCATTGGAATCCAAAAGTAAAACCAGATTACTCTGTCCTGGATGAATATAGCCTTTTAGAGGAAAGAGCAGATTCTCTTAAAAGCCTTGGCTTCACAGTAGCACATCTTGTTCCCAGTTCAGGAATTTTTCGAGGAAGATCCTCTCTTATACATCTTGGTAAATGGTCCCAGGGTTCTATTATTTCTGAAAAAGGACCTGTTCAGTCTATTGGCTTTGAATACGGAATTTGGAGTGATCCAATTTATCCAAACTCACTATTAGGTGCTGTAGCACTTATTCGACAAACATTCTACGATACAAAATGGTATGGAAAAGCCTGGGACACTTATAAAAGATTCCCAGACGCAAATAATCAGCCAGAAGAAGATCGAGGATTAGCCACACTTCTTTCACACATTGATAATAAAGATGCTATTCTATTTATGACAGATGAAGAACTCGGAGCCCTTAGAGCTGGTAAAATTGGAGCAGAGTTTGATTTAACTGTATGGATAAAGGGCAGTGGTTATGAATATAGACGTTTAAAGGAAATCAAAGAATTAAATAGTTTTATAATTCTTCCAATTAATTTCCCTGACAAACCAGATGTTTCAACTTGGGAAGCTGCTCTAGAAGTTTCAAATGAGGAACTTAGACATTGGGATTTGGCCCCACAAAATGCTCAGAAATTAGCTGAAGAAAATATCCTTTTTGCATTTACTACCGACGGCCTTGAAGATCGGAAACAGTTTAAAAAGAATCTTATAAAGATGGTAGATAAAGGTTTTTCAAAAGAGGATGCACTTTCAGCTTTAACAATAACTCCAGCAAAAAAACTGGGCCTAAGCAAAGTATTAGGAACCATCGAAAAAGGAAAAATTGCAAATCTTGTCGTAACAAATGGAGATTACTTTAATGAAAATAGCCATGTGGAATCGGTCTGGATTGAAGGCATAGAATATTCTCTCAAATCAGAGCCTGAATCAGATTCTCGTGGAGAATGGGTAATTCAATGGCGCTTTAATGACTATATTAGAATTGACTCTCTAAATATAACGGGTGATAGAACAAAACCTTCGGGAGAATTATTCAACAAGAGTCTAATCATCCCACTAAGATCCGTAAAACTGACTTCTAATAATATGTTTAGTTTTTTAATTAAGGGTGATACTCTAGGTCTAGATGGTATAGTACAATTTTCCGGCACGATTAAAGATGAATATGCAGAAGGCAAGGGAAGAACTCCTAATGGGGGAGAAATAAATTGGTTTGCTCGACGAATAAATCCTTTTAAAAGGGATGCTATTAAGAATAAGAGTGTTGGAAGTAATCCAAGTAACCTCACAATCCGTTACCCAGAAGGAGCATTTGGTTTTGAAGTTTTACCTTCTGAACCTGATCTAATATTAGTTAAGAATGCTACAATCTGGACAATGGGTCCAGAAGGTGTAATGAAAGATAGTGACCTTCTAGTGAAGAATGGGAAAATATGGAAGATTGGAAAAAACCTAAGTTTCTCAAGTAATATAAAGAACACATCAATAATTGATGCAAGAGGAAAGCATTTAACGCCTGGCATCATTGATTGTCACAGTCATAGTGCTACTTTTTCAATTAATGAAGGAGCGCAATCAGTAACAGCTGAAGTCCGAATTCAGGATGTCCTCAATAGTGATGATATAAATATTTATAGACAGCTAGCTGGAGGCTTAACTACTGCTAATATACTACATGGTTCAGCGAATGCAATTGGTGGTCAAAATGCGATCATAAAATTACGATGGGGATCAGCACCCGATGGTCTCTTATTTAAGGACGCTCCAAAAGGAATCAAGTTTGCACTTGGTGAGAATGTTAAGAGAGTTCGTAGTTGGGGAAGATACCCTGAAACAAGAATGGGTGTTGAACAAGTTATCCGAGACGCATTCATAGCCGCAACTGAGTATAAAAAAAAGAAAATGTCCAGATTAGGAGGTAGTAGAAGAATACCACTACGCCCCGATCTTGAATTAGATGCACTAGTAGAGATTTTGGATGGTGAAAGACTTGTTCACAGCCATTCATATCGTCAAGATGAAATCTTGATGTTAGTACGTATTTCACAAGACTTCAAATTCAAAATCGGAACATTTCAACACGTACTCGAAGGATACAAAATTGCTGAAGCTATCGCTGAGGTAGGTGCTGGTGCTTCAACCTTTTCAGATTGGTGGGCATTTAAATTTGAAGTTATTGATGCCATTCCTTATAACGGTCCATTAATGCACAAAGCTGGTGTTCTCGTCTCTTTTAATTCTGATAGTGGTGAACTCGCCAGGAGACTGAATACAGAAGCAGCTAAGGCAGCCAAGTATGGTCCAATGACAAAAGAAGATGCACTACGTTTTGTTACTATCAACCCAGCGATACAACTTGGGATAGATAATAAGGTTGGCTCTTTAGAAAGTGGGAAAGATGCAGATTTTGTTATTTGGAATGGTGACCCACTTTCAATGTATAGTGTTTGTGAACAAACATGGATTGATGGCAAAAAGTATTTTGACCTCACAAAGGATAGAGAAATGAGAGCTAAAGTAAAAGAAGAGAGAAACATATTAATCCAGAGAATACTTTCAAGCGATGATCAATTATCTAGAAATAAGAACAGAAAAAGTGATTTTAATTTCCTTAATTCTGAGCCATTTAGTTGTACTGAAGGAGCATTAGAATGAGAGCATTAATTATTATACTCGTTTTCTTTCTCACCACATTTACAATAGCTTCTGATCAAATCCCTGCCCCTCCTCAGAAGAATCCTATCTTGTTAGTAAATGCTGATATTTATCCTGTTTCTAGTAGAAAAATTAATGAAGGAGCCCTTTTATTCGATAAAGGAATCATTAAAGCCATAGGACGGCGAATTACCAACCTTCCAGACAATACCCAGACAATTGATCTTAAAGGAAAGCGCATATACCCAGGAATCATTGCAGCGGCTAGTATTATGGGCCTAACAGAAATAGGAGCTGTTGCAGTAACTAGAGACTTTTCCGAAAGAGGTGAAATTAATCCTAATGTACGAGCCGAGGTAGCTTACCACCCTGATTCTGAAATCATTCCAGTTACTCGCTCAAATGGAGTAGTAATAGCTCATTCATGCCCTACAGGAGGACTTATATCAGGCAGTTCCGCTATAATGATGTTAGATGGTTGGACATGGGAAACAGCTACCCTTAAAGCACCAGCTGGGATTCATATTAACTGGCCTAATATGGGAGCGATTCGTTCTAGATACTATAGAATAACAGATGAAGAAGCCAAACAACATCGAGAAAAAACACTTAATAAACTTGATAATGTTTTTGAAGAAGCACGACGTTACCTTTTAGCAAAAGAAGCTTCTCTCCAATCAGGAAACACTTTATTTGATACCGACTTACGCTGGGAATCAATGATTCCTGTATTAAAACGTGAAATACCTATTTTTATGCATGCAAATGAAATCCGACAAATCCAAAGTGCTATTGAATGGGGAAATCGTCAGAATATAAAAATTGTAATTATTGGTGGATACGATGCCTGGCGAGCAGCAGATTTATTAAAGAAATATGAAATTCCAGTTATCTACGAAACAGTAAATTCTCTTCCCAAAAGACGTTGGGAAGATTTTGATACTCCTTTTACTGGACCACTAAAACTGTATGAAGCAGGTGTTGAATTTTCTATATCAATGGCTACAGGAGGAGCTTCAAATCATCGTAACACTCCATATGAAGCATCAAAAGCTGTAGCTTACGGATTACCGAAAGATGAAGCATTAAAATCTATAACCCTTAATGCAGCAAAAATATTAGGAATAGCTGATCGGGTTGGATCTTTAGAAAAAGGTAAAGATGCAACCCTAATTATTACGGATGGAGACCCTTTAGAAATTACAACACAGGTAGAGCAAGTTTATATACAAGGTAAGACCATTGATATGAGAGATAGGCACAAATCACTTTATGAAAAATATAAAGAAAAATATAAGCAGTCGGGAAAAATTAAGTAATCTTTTCCTCTACATCTTCCTCTGCAGAAGACATCCTACCCATAAGTTTATCGATCGAATACAATGCATGACCATCATTACCTAACAACTCAAATTTATCCAAAATTGATTGAAACTTTTGCTCTTCCTCAGCTTGTTCAGATATAAACCACTGAAGAAAATTAAAAGACTCAAAATCTTTTTCTGACAACGCAAGATCCGTCAATTTATTAATTGAAGCTGTAACTTTCTTTTCACTGTCCAAACCTTTCTCAAGGGTCATTTTCAATGAAGTATATTTTTTAGAAGGAGAATCTATATGGCTTATGTTCACAGTTCCCCCTATACTATTAATATATTTAATTATTTTTAGCATGTGAGTTCGTTCTTCATCGGATTGAGAATAAAAAAAACTTGCGGAACCTTCAAGTGCATTTTGTTCACACCATATAGCCATACCAAGGTAAGCTTGAGAAGCCGTTTGCTCCATGTTAACTTGAGTATTCAGTTTTGAAATTACTTTATTTGTTGCCACAACTAAACTCCTTCAACTTATAGTATTAATTTAAATGAAAAGAAAGAACCCTCACACACAGAACCACAATGGTTCTGTGTGTGAATCTCTAACTTTAATTACTTCAAGATGGTCCTGCCTTGATAAAATTAAAGTCCGCGGTAATATTAGCATCTTTTAGCTCATGATCATCTTCAGAAAATGTCATTGAAGTAGCATCCATGAACCCTGCTTGAATTGATCCTCCATAAGCACCAATTACATGTTGATTAGTTGCAGGGTTCTGGTCATTAGGATCTAACCAAGATACAGTTATAGCACCATATGTTCCAAAAGCAACCTCATCAAACTCATATTCAAATGATTCTACCGGTCCTGAAATCTCGCCTACACCATATGGTGCACCACCTCCAGTTGGTGGCCAACTAGCCTGTAGGGAAATGAATACATTTCCCTCTGATGGCCAATCACCTGAAAAATTGACTGTACCTAAAATCGATGCTGATTCAGGTGCAGGCTCAGTTGAAGATTCGCAAGAGGAAAAGATTAATATGCCGGTGATAAAAAATAAAATGCTTCTACTTCCTAAGATATGTTGAATCACTTTATACTCCTTTTAGTTTATTTGATATTGAAAAAATCCAAGTCCGTCCCTGCATGGGATAATCCTGAATCAGTTGATATTTTGAATCGAATATGTTTTCAATTTTGACAGAAAACATAACCGAACGAAATTTGTATGAAAAATTTGAGTTTGCCAGAAAAAGACTTGGCATCCATTCAAGTGGAAAAATTACTCTATTATCAATTAATTCATAATCGTGGGCAAGAAAATCTTCATAGCGTTGCCGGGATACAAAACGACCCGAAATAGAAACTAAAAGATTTTTCTGATTCAATGATAATGTGCCATTCAATTTATGCTTTGGTCGATATAGTAAAGGTGTATCCCCTGTGATATTTTTCATATAAAGAAAACTATAATCAAAAGATGCTCTCACATCTTTTTTCAATTTTGTTTCCAATTGAAGCTCTGCCCCAGATGAGCTGACACTTTGCCAATTCAATGCTTTAACGGGTATAGCATAAACAAAATCAATCATATCACGGTAACGATTGTGAAATAACTGTACTTTCCACAATAAGCTATTAGAATACTCATGTTTGTATCCTGTTTCTAAGGCCCAAACAGATTCTGGCTTAAGGGAAGGTGTTCCTTGAAGGAAAAGACCATAACTACTTGCATGAAGGAGGTAAAGTTCGGATAGTGATGGAGCCCTGAAACCTTTATTAATTGAAATAAATAAAATCCCTTTAGAAGGTTGACGATAGGTTATAGAAAGCTTTGGAGAGAATGCTTTAAAAATACGGGGTGAAAAATTATTTCCAGGATCTACTCTTCTATAATCTGCTCTCAATCCAGAGACAAAAGACCAACCACCCCCAAAAGATTTTTTAGTTTGAAAAAAAGAAGCTAATGTTTGTTGAAGAGGTATTCCATAAATTGGATTCATTACTGTTACATTAGATTTCTCAAAACCTCCCTCAATACCAGCAATTATTACCATGCTAGAGGACAGCATAGAAAACAATTCACTTCTGCCAGTAATACTTAAATCATCGTATCTGCTGTTACCTTCGATGGCCTCTATAGGTGTGTCTTTTCGATCTTTATAATTTGTGAGAAAACTATGAACTGCAACCGAGTTACTCCAGGCTATTTTGCTTTTCAGTTTCAAACGATGATGCAGTTGTAAGTAACGAGATGATCGTCTTGACAGCCTATAAGAAACTAATGACGGTCGATCAGGGTTCACAAAGCCAGGGTGCCCAGTTAGAGATTCTGTAAAAATAGTTGATAACGTTAGAAGTTCTTTCTCTCCTTTCTTTCGTTCTAGCTTTCCTGATAACCGGAACAATTCAGAGTCAGCATTGAACCGGTGTCCATCTGATGAAATAGTGCTCACATCTCCAAAGGCTTGGAAAGATCCTAATGAAAAACCGGTGGAAGCATTAAGCCTTTTGGCGCCATAGTTTCCAAGAGATAAGCTAAAAGACGGCTTATCATTTGATCCCGAATGTTTAGTAATAAGATTTATAACACCACCCATAGAGTTTTGACCATAAAGAGCTGATGCTGGACCATGTAGCACTTCAACTCGCTGAATATTGTTAATTGGAACAGCATTCCAGTCTGCTGCTCCACTGTTAGGTATAAGAATTGGAAACCCATCCAGTAAAAGCAAAACCCTGTTATTGTAGCCACCTGGTTTATAATCAGAAGAACCTCGGATTGAAACATTGACATTCCTGCCAAGTGAGTAGGCTGTTTGAACATCAACACCAGGAACTGATTCTAATAATTCTGAAAGTGATTGAATCTCTTGTTTGGAAATATGATCTCCTGTTATAACCTCAACCTTCTCTGTAGAAAGACGGGAAGTTATAAGACCTTGAACCTCAACCCTATCCATAATGAGGGGTTCTAAGTCTAGTTTAATGATCAAATTAATTTCATCATTTATTATATCCAGAGTTGAAATATTTCTCTTGTAGCCAATAATACTAACTTCAAAGCGATGAGATCCTATGGGAAGCTTTTCTAAAACAAATCTACCTGACTCATCCGTAGAAGTTCCCATATCAAGATCAGGAATAATTACATTTGCATTTGGGAGACCCACCTCCGTTTCACTATCTATTACAATTCCTAGAACTTTAAATAAGTCTTGGGCTTCAAGAGATTGATATGATAGAAAAAGACAGAAAAATACTAAAGTAGCCTTTGAAAAATATATGCGCATTTCTCTACTTTTTTTCCTTTGAAGTAGTGAGAAACTGATCAAATAATTTCTGGATATCTTCTCTAGATACTTCCTTCTCTTCTGAGCCAAGGAAAAGAATTCCATGAAATAAGCCACCAATGGCCCGGAATAAAAGCTCCGCATCTGTTTGGGGAAATTCACTTTTGGCCATTCCTTCTTCCAATAGTCCTCGGAGAGAACCATACAGCCTATCTTGATAAGAACGCCAATTTTGATCATTCTCTGGCATATTAACTATAGCTTTAGGGGCAGTAAAAAGAAACCGATAGAGATTTTTATCTTTCAAGATAATTCTTGTTATAGCACTAAGCGCATCTAAAAATAAATCATGAGCAGAATGATCCTCTTCATGAATAGTTTCCTCTATCTCCTCCCAAAGAGGTTTCCACCCATTTTCCATTATGGCACAAAAGACTTCTTCCTTTGAATTAAAATAGTAATAGAGTGTAGCCTTACCAAATCCAGCTTCATTGGCAATTTCATCCATAGTAGCAGCTTCTAGACCATTCTTTTGGAAAACAGATAATGCTCCTTCTAGGATTCGTTTACGCCTTAGCTGCCTTTCTTCTTTTTTTCTAGATGATATCATTTGATCTCCAAAAACTTTTCTGTTTAATTAAAATTTTATACGAACCTTTAGTTTATTTTTAGACTTAAGGGTCGAAATTTAAACTGACCTGTTTTAAATAATAATAAAAATTGTGTACAATATTAAAAAAAATTAAAGTTTGATTTTAATGCCAGCAATAATGTTTCTTGGCATAGTAGGGCGAACACCCGCTGGGCGCGCAGCGACCACAGAACTATTATTAAAAATATTATATATATTGAGGAAAAGACTGTTTGATTTTGTTATAGTGTAATCTACAGAAAAATCGAGTAGTGAAACATCATCCGTAGAAAAAACAGGGTCAATTCTACCAGAACCTGCAACAGTACGCATACTACCTATTTGACGAAAACGAAAATAGCAACTCAATAGCTCACTTTCAAGTCCTGCCTCAGCAAATAGTTGATGATTTGGGACATAAGGAAGTTCATATCCAGCACTTACAGTACCCCAAGGCTCAAAACTACTTTCAAAGTTTGAAAGGAATTCAGTTGATGTAAAAGTATAACTCAAATGAATTGGAATCATTTTTTTATCTATTCGAAAAATGTGACTTGCAACTAGCTCAAGTCCCTTGATATTTACCTCTCCAGCATTGAACTGATCATAAGTTCCTTCTCCCGCAAATTGAGTATCATCTCCAAGTAAATTTTCATAATTATTGTTAAATATTATTGATTCAATAGAAGTCAGACCTGAATTGTACCTTAGACCTATTTCTAGGTTTATACTTTCTTCAGATTTTACTTCTTCTTCCTGATCAACACCCGGTCCAGGAGGTGAGAAACCTTTATGAATTCCGCTCATAAGACTTAATGACGAAGAAAGATTCCAAATTAGACCAGCACCTGGAACAATAGCATTCATTTTTTTTGATTTTATACTAGGGGACAAGGTACGTAGTGGATCATTCCATGAACCTTCACCTCCAGAAGCATCACCTTTCCATTCTTTGCGGGTAATAGTTAAATCTTCAGCTCTAACACCAAGTGTAAACCTCATCACTCCAATATCAAATACATCTTCGATAAAGTATGATTTGGCATCAGCTAAATAGAACCGATTATTCTTAGAACCAGTTCCCCAAATACCTTCAGTCGTCATAACAAGTTTTTTTGAATCCATTCCATATTTATCAACTTTTTGAAAACGGTCCATTTCGTCAGAATGACTTCTAAAGCCAAACATAATATTGTGAGATGTATTTAATATAGAAAAGTGGCTGTTTGCTACAAACTGAACGCCTTTTGATTCATATATTCTATTATTAGCTTTGATTTGGAATACATCATCGTCAGTATCCTCAGCACTTAATAGTGAGTAGGAAGTATGATTATTACCATCCATAAGGATTGAACTAATACTGCTCCCACCCGCTTTACTTAACTTGTACCAGTTTCTGCCAAAGTTATTTTTATAATAGGCGGCAGTAATATCCATATTGTTTAATGGTTTTACCACCGCAGTTAAGACAGTCTGGGTATGGTCAGCATCCATCTCATCTATTCCAGATGCAGCATATCGTCTAAGAGGGTTGGCCAGAAAATCAGACCTTGATAAGCCTAGATAGGTTTCATTACTTAATTCGTCCGTGACACTATATTTTGCCTCTAAGGCTGCAGGCATGGAGAATGAACGTGGTGTGTTAAATCGAACTTTAGCCAAATAATCAGACTTTTTGTAACCAGTATTACTACCGGCATGGTCAATATTTTTAAATCCATTCGTCTTATCGATATATGTCTCCATCAAATACCCAAATGTTTGAGTCGAACCACCAACGTTAACATGAGATTTTATCGTATTAAATTGACCCCCAAAAAGTTTTGCCTTAACACGAAAATCTTCAGGAATTGATGTGGAAACATAATTTAGGGCACCACCAGTTGTATGAGGACCATATTTTATTTGAGAAGATCCCTTACGCACTTCAAAAGATTCCATACGACCAGCTGTAGGTGAATAATATGCTGCTGGTGAGGCATATGGTGCGGGTGCGATTGGAATACCATCTTCCATGATATTAATTTTCGAACTTCTCTCAACACCAGTTCCACGCATACCAATATTAGGACGTAGACCAAAACCATCTTCCTCCTGAGTATATACGCCAGGAATTCGAGCCACAATCCTGTTAATATCTGAATCATTATATTTTTCTAAATCTTTTTGAGTTACTACACTTGCTGAACCAGGAATTCGCAAAAAGTTGTGCCCTAGGCCAACAACACTTGATCTCTCTTTTAATACCATGATAGGGTCAAGTTGAATAATAGCAGGTGAAAGTTCGAACTGGATATGAATATCTTCACCATCTTTGGAAAAAATTTCTTTTTTCTTTATTTCAAAACCAATTGCTGAAGCTGCAACTGTATGACTTCCTTCCATTTTAAGAGTAATTAGAAAACTTCCGTCTATGTCAGAAGCATCTCCTATATCTGAAACTAAAATACGGATATTTGCATCTTGAATAGGTTTTCCCGATTGGGCATTTACTACCACACCAGTAATTGTAGTAGAAGCCAAAGTAAAAGAAATGTTGACAAAAAGAATCCCTAAAATTCTAAATAACATAAATTAATTAACTCCTACTAGACCTTTTTATTAAATGAGACTGAATCTCATTATCATAATATAAAAACATCAGATATTTTATTGCAAGAAAATAATGGACTAATTTAGTCCTATTTATTAAAAGAATTAGTTTTATCTAATTATAACTGATGGAATTAATTAAATCATGAAGAACTTATTTAAGTTGAAAAAGTAAGAACTAAAATTCCACTTCTGGATTGCAAGGATCTTATTGAAGCTCCAGAAAAGCTAATAACTCTTTTTTGCAAACAATTATTACTTCCTTTTAAAAAAATTGTTGCCTTGGTACAAAGACCACATAGTTACAGATGGGATTTGAAGAAAATATTCTTGAGACCAAGTAGAAAAATCTGCGATTATGGAATATTTTCTTCGAAAGTTACTGTTAGATCATTTCCAATATTAACATTGTAGGCTATTGATACATTTAAAGTAAGAATTAATTGCTTTACTTTTAGTCTAATCTCCTGATGATCCCCTTTAGGATGTGATGAAATAATTTTCCCAAAAAATGAAGGAGAATTAATATTAGAATTTTCATTAATAATTCTCAACTGATGGGGTCGTACAGATACAACTTCAGAATGAGTCTCTGAATCAAGGAAATAATGATTAGAATCTGGAATTAAACTCCTGGGTATAAAATTAGTTTTTCCAAAAAGAAGTGCAACATAACGGTTAAGTGGAAAAGAGTAAATTTCCATTGGGCTTCCAATTTGGTCAACCTTGCCATTATTTAACACTACAATCTTACCTGCCATTGCTAAAGCATCCTCTGTATCATGTGATACAAAAATTGAGGTTGTTCCTGTCTCCTTAAGGAGAGTACTAAGTTCAGTACGGACACTATCTCTTAGCTCTTGATCTAAATGACTTAGAGGTTCATCAAGTAAAAGTAAGGAAGGGTTTATTGCTAAGGCTCGCACAAGTGCAACACGTTGCTGTTGCCCGCCTGAGATTTCATGAGGATATCGACTCTCAAGATCTTTGATTTTAGCCATCTCCAAAAGCTTTTGGATTTTATTTTGATTTTTTTTTGCAGTTTTTCCAAAGGAAACATTTTCTAATACGGTCATATTTGGGAAAAGGGCATAATCTTGAAAGACTAGGGTACAATCACGTTCTTCTGGAGGAATAAAATTAGAATCACTATTAATCGTCTTCCCATCTAGAATGACTTGACCTGAATCAGGAATTTCTAAACCTGCAATTATTCTAAGTAAAGTGGTTTTACCACTACCACTACTTCCTATAATTGCCGTCACTTGACCAGAAGAGCAATTAAAACTTACATTGTTAACTGCTGAGCGTTCATTCCTATTATAGGATTTATAAACTTTATAAAGAGAAAGTAAATCTTTCATGATCTGTATTCCATTTTCCGATTTAGCCATAAAATAGGAGCAATAGTTACAAATACTATACACAATGCTGGCACAGATGACTTGGGGATTTGAGCCTGATTAGTTAAATCAAAAGTTAGGGTTGCTAAGGTCTCAAAATTAAATGGCCGTAGAATGAGAGTAAGAGGAAGTTCTTTTATGGTATCGATAAATACTAGTAGCCCCGCAACTAAAAGAGCCTTCTTTAGTAGGGGCAAATTTATTTTAATGAGTGAACGCAATGCAGAAGACCCAAGAGAACGTGATGCACTATTTAGTTGGTCACAAGTTTTTTCCATTACAGAATCTATTGGCTGCCAAGCTACAGCAAGGAAACGAATAACATATGCAAAAATTAAAACTGAGATTGATCCTGTCAGGATTAATCCTGTTAAATTATTGATTTGACCTGCGAAGAGAAGCATTCCCATAGCTATAATTGCACCCGGGACAGAATAGCCAAGTATTGCTAGACGATTTGTAGAATGAACGCTAAAGCTTTGATAATAACGTGCTGAAAAAACTAGAAGAATTGATATTAATACAGCTAAAAAACTTGAGGCTATTGCTAATCCTAAACTATTAGAAATTACTTTTATAAAAGAGATTTCAAAGTTTTTTCCTACCCAGAAACTAGCCCAAAACCCTAATCTTGTTATGGGAATGATAAAACCAACAACTATTGGTAATAGACAACATACAATTGCTAATTGTATTTTCATTCTCTCAAGAATATATCGTTGGAAAGGTCGAGTTTGACTAATGTTCTCATGAAATTTAGCATTTCCTCTTAGTACCTTCTCAAAGACTAAAAGCAAAAGTATAAATATCATTAGAAAAGCCGCTAACCTTAGAGCACCAGGCATATCACCCATCCCAAGCCAACTGCGAAAGATGCCTGTTGTGAAAGTAGGGATTCCGAAATGTTTGACGGCACCGTAATCATTTAGAGTTTCCATGACAACCAAACTGGTACCAGCAAAAATTGCAGGTCTAGCCATTGGTAGAGCAATTCTCCGAAAGATAGATATTGGATAATGTCCAAGCGTTTGTGCAGCTTGGACTAATTGACTGCTTTGCCTTGAAAAGGAAGCCCTCGCCAACAGATAAACATAGGGGTATAGCACAAAAGCTAAGACTATTATTGTCACTGTATAAACTAATACATCATTTAAGTTGCTCATGGCTCTAGGACCAATTACAAGTCGAATCCATATTAGGAATGGATTAAGTAGTTCAATTAGATCAAAATAAGCATAGGCAGCAATATAGGTTGGAATGGCTAGAGGAAGAATTAAAGCCCACTCAAAGAAACGACGGCCAGGAAATTCACAACAAGCCACCAGCCATGCACATGACACTCCTATTATTGTTGCAACTAATGCTGTTCCAAAAACTAAGATAAAAGAGCCGAAGATATATCTTCCAAGTACGGTTTCTTTAATATGCTCCCAGTTTTCCGAATAATTAGTAAGGTTCCATAGCACTTCTGCCATAGGTATAAAAATAAAAAGACCGATAAAAAAAGCACCGGAAGTCCATGGATTAAACTTGAAGAAAAACTCTTTTTTAATAAAATTGAAGATTTTGAAATTATTGGTTTTTGAAATCAATCCAAAAGGAGGCTACTCCCAACCAGCACGATCGAACAATTTAACAGCATCCGAGTTTTTTTCTCCAAGGATGGAAAGGTTTAATTGATCTGTTTTAAATGAACCCCAGCTTTTAAGTAAGGATGATTGATTATTTTCAATTTTAAGTGGGTATTCATAATTTACATTTCCAAAAACTTGCTGAGCCTTTTTCATCGTCAAGAACTCCAAAAATTTAATAGCATCTTTTTTATTTTTAGAACTAGCTGTAATACCTGCTCCGCTTACATTGATATGAGTCCCTCGATCTTTCTGATTAGGAAAAAAAACTCCGACATTTTTGGCGACTTCTCTATCTGAAGAATCAAGAGAGTTAGCTAAAATACCAATATAATATGTATTCATAATAGCAACATCGGCTAAACCCGCAGAAACAGCACGAGCCTGATCTCGATCACTTCCTCTAGGAGAACGAGCCATATTCTTTCTTACTTCTTTTGCCCACTCAAGAGCCTTATTATTACCGTTTGCAGCAATGATGGAAGCAAGTAGAGATTGATTGTAAATATTACTTGAAGATCGAGCAACGATCCGTCCTTTCCACTTTGAATTTGTTAAATCTTCATAAGTTGATAAATCGCCTGGCTTAACACGATCTTTTGAATAAATAATTACTCTCGCCCTAACCGTTAAACCATACCAATAACCTTCGGGGTCACGCATTTCAATCGGCACATTTTTTTCTAATATTTTAGACCTAGTCGACTGTAGAATTCCCGCCTTTTTTGCTCGTTCCAAACGACCTGCATCAACAGTCATTAGAATATCCGCAGGAGAGTTATTCCCCTCACTGACAAGACGTTGAATTAACTGATCAGCACCACCCTTTACAACATTAATTTTTATTCCAGTCTCTTCAGTAAAAGCTTTATATAGAATTTTATCTGAATCATAATGTCTATGAGAATAAATATTTATCTCAGCGTTTAAACTGGAATGAAAAATTCCAATCATTGAAATAAATATTATTTTACAATGTTTTTTCATAAATAATTAACCTTCTCAGAAAATATTAATTGAGAATCAATCTCATATAATAATATAAAATTAGAGTTTTCATGAACCAAGATATTTATAGGACTAATTTAGTCTTATTTCTATCCTTGCCTTGAATTTTATCTTATTGCAATTAATCACATGATCACAAGTGTCTGTTGAATTATTGAAAAATAATGATGAATTTCAATATAGAATGTTTCCAAAAATTTACTTCTCCCGATAAAAAAGGAGATTGCGGGACATATCTATTTGAAAACAACGCCCTTTTTAGGAGGTTAAATGTCAGGAATAAAAAGTGTAATTATCGATGCTGTACGTTCTCCAATTGGTGTTAAAAGAGGAAAAATAGCTGGTAACATTCGAGCAGATGATATTGCAGCACAGGTTATCTCTAGACTGTTTGATCGAAACAAGAAAGTTTCAAAAAATGATGTAGAAGATATTGTCATGGGATGTGCATTCCCCGAAGGTTCGCAAGGCATGCTCCTTGCACGTTCAGCAGCAATTTTAGCTGAAATCCCTATTGAAGCTGGTGGAAAAGTTGTGAATCGCTTTTGTGGCTCATCAATGGATGCTTTGCATCAAATAAGCCAAGCAATAGAGACGGGAGATATTGAAATAGGAATTGCTGCAGGAGTTGAAGATATGTTTTCTGTTCCTATGGGAGGATTCAATCCTGATTTTCATCCAGATTTAGCAGATAAAGATTATTATATCAGCATGGGAGAAACGGCAGAACTATTAGCAAAAGACTTGGGAATATCTAGAGAAGAACAAGATGATTTTGCAATTGCTTCCCATAAAAAGGCAATTTCAGCTCAAACTGAGGGACGATTGAAAAAGGAAATTGTTCCAATCAAATTAGAGGATGGTACAATTATAGATGTTGATGAAGGGCCCATGATACCCAATGAAGATAAAATACGTTCATTAGATCCAGCTTTTATTGAAAATGGCACAGTTACAGCAGCTTCAAGCTCTCCTGTTTCTATCGGATCAGCAGCCATTCTTCTTACCAGCGACAATTTTGCCAAAAAATATGACCTTGAACCTAGAGCGGAAGTTGTATCGCGGGCAATCGCTGGTGTAGAGTGGGATCGGATGGGCAAAGGACCTTTACCCGCAACTGAAAAGGCACTAAAAAAAGCAAGCTTACATCTGCAAGATATTGATGCAATTGAACTTAATGAAGCATTTGCTGCCCAATCACTTTTTGTTATTCGTAGTGGAGATTGGCCAATAAATAAACTAAATCTTAACGGCGGTGCTATAGCATTAGGGCATCCACTGGGTTGTTCTGGCGCTAGAATCATTACAACCCTTATAAATGTTCTAGAACAAGTCGAGGGAACTTTTGGTCTTGCCACTATGTGTATAGGTACAGGACAAGGAATAGCAACAGTTATAAAAAGATAATATGCTGAATAAAATAAGAGAACCTGTAAGTGCAATAACACATTTCATAGGAATGATTCTTGCCATTATTGGACTTATCATTTTGCTTATAGAATCAACAAATCCTCCCAAACCTTGGCATATTCTAGCATTCTCTATTTTCGGTGTTTCAATGTTCTTGACTTATGCTGCAAGCACTCTATATCATTGGCTTAATGTGCCCCCAGCGAAAATTGAACTCTTGAAAAAAGTTGATCAAGCCATGATTTACCTTTTAATTGCTGCTACATATACCCCTATTTGCCTTATACCTCTCCGAGGTTCATGGGGTTGGAGCCTACTTGGGATTATATGGGGATTGGCTATATTCGGTATTCTTATGAGACTTTTCTGGGCTAATTTTCCAGAGTGGTTTTCTGTAGTTTCCTATTTGTTTATGGGGTGGGTTATTGTAATTGCAAGCTGGCCAGTTATTGAGGCACTTGAAATTGGAGCTGTAGTTTGGATAATTGCTGGAGGCCTATCATATACAATAGGGGCTACAATTCACGCTATAAATAAACCTAACCCTTACCCAGAAGTTCTTGGTGCTCACGAGATTTTCCATTTCTTTGTAATGCTGGGAAGCGTTTCACATTTTTGGGTAATGTACCAATATATTTCTCCATTGAGTTAATAATTTAAATGACTAAAAAAATAGAAAAAGTTGCTGTTCTAGGTGCCGGCACAATGGGCTCTCAACTTGCAGGCCATATGGCAAATGCTGGCATTACGGCTCTTCTTTTTGACTTAAACAATGAGTTAGTATCTAATGGATTGAATAACCTTCATAATCTAAAACCTTCTCCATTATACAACCCAAAAAATGCTGAACTAATTGAGGGATGCACTTATGATGAAGATATACAACGCATTAATGAAGTAGACTGGGTTCTTGAAGCTGTAGCTGAGGATCTTGATGTTAAGCATTCTGTTTATAAAGAAATTACTCCTTATCTTAAAGATGATGTTTTTATCTCTTCTAATTCTTCAGGACTCCCAGTAGCTAAAATTTCTAAGGCACTTCCAGAAGAATTCCGTTCGCGCTTTGTTCTGACCCATTTTTTTAACCCACCTCGTTACCTAAGATTAGTGGAAATCGTACCATCTTCTGCAAGTGAGGAAGTTGTAAAAGCGTTGGTGTCTATCATTGAAAACATGCTTGGAAAAGGTGTTGTTTTAGCTAAAGACACACCCAACTTCATTGCTAATAGAATTGGTGTACATGGTCAGATGGTTACTCTCAAACTTTCTGAAGAAATGGGGTTGAAGGTAGAAGAAGTTGACAACATAATGGGATCCATTATAGGCAGACCAAAAAGTGCTGTTTATAGAACTTTAGATATTGTTGGACTTGATATTGCTATGATGGTAGCACAAAATACATATAAGAATTGTCCTGAGGACGAAGAAAGATCCCTTTTCTCTAATGAAACCATACTTAACAAACTTGTTGAGGCTGGAAGATTAGGTCAAAAAAGCAGAGAAGGTTTCTATAAAAAAACTGGGGCAGAAATTCTTTCTTTAGATTTCGAAACACTTGAGTATACTCCTCAAAAAAAAGTTCGTTTTGATGGATACCGTTTAGCAAAACAACAAAATACTACAGCTGGAAAAATTCGTGCTTTGGCATATAGTGAGGACAAAGCTGGGAAATTTTTCTGGGAAGCTATGGCCCAAAGCTTCATTTATTCAGCAAATAGAATTCCTGAGATATCTGATGAAATTATTGGAATTGATAATGCTATGAAATGGGGTTTTGGTTATGAACTTGGTATTTTTGAATCATGGGATGCTATTGGAGTTAAAAAATCAGTAAATAAAATGAATGATGAAGGGAAAAAAATCCCAAAATGGGTTGAGACCATGCTTGATAAAGGAAAGGAATCATTCTATTCTCAAGAAGAGCGTTGGAGGACTTTTTACTCTATTTCAAATTCGAATTATAAAAAAGTTGATCTTCGCGAAAAAGAAATCAATCTTGCACTAGCGAAAAGTTCCGGGGGCTTAGTCAAACGAAATTTGAGTGCATCCATAATTGATTTAGGTGAAGGAATTTTAAATATAGAATTTCACAGCATCCTTCAACCTACGATGAATCCTATTGATCATTCTCTTGCTAGTACAATTAATGAGGGTCTTGATCTATTGGACTCTGGAAATTACATAGCAATGTTGATAGGCCATCAGGGTCAGCATTTTTGCGCTGGTGCAAACTTGGCCTTAATATTGGAAGCTTGTGAAAATGAATCTTGGGATTTACTAGAAAAACAAATTAAAAATCTTCAAGATTTGACTCAAAGAATTAGGTTTTCTAAAGCTCCAGTGATTGTATCACCATTTGGCTTTACTCTAGGCGGTGGATATGAAATTTCCGCCCCAGCAGCAAAACGTATATGCTCAGCTGAACTATACATGGGCTTAGTAGAAGCAGGGGTTGGTTTAATTCCGGGAGCAGGTGGAAACCTTCGGTTTATTCTTAATATTTTTGAAGAAAATAAAAATAAGCCATTAACGCCGTTCCAAGTAGGTCAGAAAACTTTGGAAACTATAGGTTTCGCTAAAGTTTCAACTTCAGCAAGTCATGCACTTAAACTTGGTTATCTGCGATCAGAAGATGAAATTGTTATGAATAGAGACCATCTACTATTTAGATCAAAGGAAGTTGCTCTAAAATTATCTGACAGTTATTATCCACCTAGTTATAGAAAAGACATTATTCTAGCGGGTAAAGGAAGTCGGACCGCTATGCATGTTGCTTTAAAAGGTTATAGGATTCAAGGGAAAATTTCTGCACATGATGAAATCATAGGTAAAAAGTTAGCTTATGTTATAACTGGAGGTGAAAAAGGAGGAACAAACAAGCCATTAGATGAGCAATATATATTAGACATTGAAAGAGAAGGGTTCCTTCAGCTTTGTGGTGAGAAAAAAACTCAAGAGCGAATAAGGTTTTTTTTAAAAAAGGGTAAACCTCTTCGGAACTAATTCATCATTTGAACGTATGAAATACGAAATAAAAATTGGGTTTTCTTTATCTCTCCTATTTGGTCAGAAGAAAGCCCCTAGCCCCCGTACCTAGCCATGCGGGGGTCTTTTTTTCTACCAATAGTCCATTAACTAATAAAATTAACATTTGAATCAAAAGATTAAAAAATATGAAGCTGTTGAAAAGCAACTTGATTCACTAATTTTCAGTAATGACGATAAATATAATATTGATAAAATTGGTAAAATGGCTCTTATCAGCTGGGCACTAAAGCATCATTTCCCTCATTTTATTTTCTCAGGATTTTATATTGTTTCCCGCCCAAAGATTCTTACGATAGGTCCTTATCAGGGTGATGTCATGGCCTGTGGTAT
>JBJKZS010000023.1:0-35580 GCA_045569115.1 Fidelibacterota bacterium
GAATAATAATGATAACAAGAATATTTTTCACTTTACTTTTTTCTATTGGTATTATTTTTGCTCAAAGGGGTGAAACATGGGAAGTAAGTGAGTCCGTTTATGCAGTTTCGACAATTGATCTGGAACCAAATGTTGACCAACAATACATAAATCAATTGAAACTTACATGGTACAATAATATGGAAGTTTTTAAGTCTGAAGGGCTTATTGAAGACTTCCATATATATAAAAGTATTAATCAATACGATGGTGATTTTGATTTGTTGCTAGTTGTTAAATACAAAAACTTGGCAATATTTGATAGTAACTCAAAAAACAATAAAAGGTGGAAGAAAGCAGAGGATAAGGCTAGGAAAATAATTTCTGAGGAAGAAGTACAAAATATAACTTCAAATTTTCCTAAGCTTAGAACAATCTTAGATCAAAAATTTATGCGTGAGATCAATTTTATAGAATAATTAAACCAACAGAATTATTTTTTTCATAAGGTAATTAATTAACTAATCTATCGGTTTTTATGTAAACTTTTTCTCCAGCTGAAACCATCAAGTCAATATGATTCGTTTTTGGTGGTATTGGACAAGTAGTATAGTCGTTAACAGCACAAGGAAAGTTTAAAGCTTTGTTAAAATCAAGAATAACTTCCTGATTATCATTCGGAATTTTCAAGAGAAGGAAACGTCCACCTGAGAATGTTTCAGATCCTGTGGATTGATCAGTAAACATGACCTGCATTCCATATTTAGTATAGTTCGGTTCAAAGGAAAAAGCTTTGCCATCCCTTCTGAAATGTATTATTCCGGGTATTTTTTGTTTGTAATCATGATCTCTAACATTAGTGATTATACTAGTCCTATAATTATCGTAAGGGGTGAATTTTCCGGTTATTCTCCATGATTGATCTATTTCGTAAAACCGTAAGTTAAGATTTTCTTTAAGTATTGGACTTTCTAGATTGCGCATTCTAATTGCATAATTATCAGAACTGTTTATTATAAACCACCGAAAAGGACCATATGAAAAGAAATTTGATTTATCATCAATGTCTATTGTTGAGGAGGTTATAATTGAATCATTGTTAAAGCTGACAGGTTCTTCAAATGTAAATGAAAGTTTATTTTCTAATCTAGTTACTGCGCCAAATTTTTTCGGAAATTCTTGAGGGAAATGAAGATCATTATTATTATCTGAGCCGAAAGTATTTTTCCCGTTATTTAACCAAAATAGACCAACAAGATTCAAGTATCCTTCTTCTGATTTGAGAAACTTTACTCGACCTTTTCGAAAATCTTTCACTTCCTTTACATAGTCAGGGTCAGCATAATCATTCTTAAAGCATCCATAAGAAGCAATGGAAAATAATAGGAGGAAAAAAGCTATTGATAAAGATGGGAATATTTTCATGTAATTGAGTTAATTGATTGTACATAAATAATTAAATAACTCATATTGAAATAGAGCCTTCCCTAAAATCTGTTTCTCCGATAATTGCGTTAAGTAGTACTGGGTGACCAGAATTTGCTATCGAATAGATTTCATTAACTACTTTTTCAAAGTTATCTAATGAATTTAAGAGTACTCCTTTTCCTCCAAATCCTTCAGCTGCTATATGATAATCTGTATTCGATAAAGTGGTAGCTAGATCATCTTTGAATATATTGACTTGTTCCCGTTTAATTTGGGTCCAACCAGCATCATTTCCGACCAGTCCTATTACAGGAAGGTTGTGACGATAAAATGTATCAAATTCAGCAAGGCTATAACCAACAGAGCCATCACCATATAATATCCAAATATCAGCATCTGGCCTACAAAGCTTTGCAGCAATTGCAAAACCAGCACCCACACCTAAAGTACCAAAAGGTCCTGGGTCAAGCCAGGACAGTGTTTTTCTAGGTTTGACAATATATGATGCGGATGCAACAAAATCTCCTCCATCAGCAATTATAATTGAATCATCCTTAATAATCTTGTTAAGTTTTACTAAAAGAGCTAAAGAGTTGATTTTTTCAATCTTTATTTTAGATTTGTCAATAATTTCCTTCTCCCGATGGATCTCAAGATTTGCTAATTTTTTTTGCCATGAATTCCAATTATCAATTTTATTGCTCCATGATTTTGCAATTTTTAGAATAGTAAGACATGGATCCGCGTGAATAGCTAAAGTTGGTCGACGGTTAAGGCTTAAATCATGGAAGCTTCTATTTATGGAAATAATAGGTGTATTAGATGGAATTTTTCTACCATATGCTAATCTGAAATCAAAAGGAGCCCCAGCTAAAACAACAAGATCTGCTTCTTTGAAGGAATGAGACCTATTATGAAGGAAAAAGTTCTGAAAATTATTACCAAGTAGACCTCTTGCCAATCCTGACAGATAGGTCGGTATGCCTATTTTCATTATTGCATCTTTTAAATGTGGAGCGTTTTTTGCTGAGAGTAAAGCCTGGCTACTTACAAGAAGGACAGGTTTTTTAGCCGTCTTAATCATTTTAATACATTTTTTAATGGTGTGTTTTTTTGGACAAACTGGAGTATTAGAAAAATGAGGCTTAAATTGAAACTTTCTTTGTTTAAACAACTTTTTTAGATGCCAGTCGAGGTAAAATTGTTGAATCCTTTGTTTATTTCTTTTTGAAGAAAGTCCATACCATTTTCTAACTATTTCTTCTGGATAAAGTAAATCTACAGGAATCTCAATAAATACAGGGCCTGTGACTCCATCATAAGCAATATGAAAACATTTTTCTAAAACTCTTTCTATTTGAGAAGTACGTTTTACTGAACATGTCCATTTAACGTGAGGCTTCATCAATGCTATCTGATCAATGTCTTGCAGAGAGCCTTTATTTTTTAGGATTGTTGCAGTCGCACCACCTATTAGAACAATGGGAGATTGAGCCATTTGTGCATTTTTTACAGCTGTTATTGTGTTTGTAAGTCCTGGACCAGCTGTAACTGTGGATATACCAGGCTTATCAGAAAGTCTGGTTATAGCGTCAGCGGCAAATACAGCTGTTGCTTCGTGCCGTACATCGACTACTCGTATTCCTAAATTATTTGCACCAATGAGTATTGGAGAAATATGACCACCGCATAGAGTGAAAATATATTCGACACCTTTTCTATGTAAGAAGGAAGCTACAATTTCTCCCCCATTTGAAGTTGTATTCAAACTGATTCAGTTTTATATAAGAAAAGACGATATGATTTATGCTTTATAAATGATTCCCCTGTGATCTTATTAGATAGATACACTCGCTTTATCTTATCTAATCGGCGATGCATTTTCCATTTAATCATACGGTATATTAGTGGATAGTTTGAAGAAAGATATTTTCCTGAAAGAGTAGTCGTTGGTTTCAAAAATTTCGTAAGAAAATTATCTAAAATTTCAATAGTTGGTGCGGTCTCCCTAGTAATATCCAAATCTTTAACTTGATGAAAAGGAAATTTTCCAATAGTTTCAAAAAATCTATCTAATTTTTTACCACCACGTAATGGGCTAACTTCATTTTTTTCTAACTGGAAAAAATCACAAATAAGTAAATAACCATCTCTATTTAATAATCTTGCACATTGTTCAATACCTTTTTGTAGCTTGACATATTGAAAGCTTTCACTGAAAAGAATGAGATCATATCGATTTTCAGTTTCAAGATTTTCTAATGTAGTGCGAAACAATTTGGATTCAGCAGGAAGTTTTGATTCGATTGAGTCAGAAAGAAAAGAACTGGGTGATACACAATCAACTTTAAACCCTTTTGCAGAGAGCTTTTTTGCTAATTCTCCAGATCCTGCTCCAACATCTAGTATAGAATCAACATTATCAGGGATGTTTTTAAATATGAGATCACTATGCCTTGATTGAGCTTCAGGAAATGTTAGGAATCCAGTCTTTGAACCTTCAGGCCAATAACCAAAATGAAGATCTTCAGAATCAAGAAAAAATCTGGCTAGAAGAAGTCCTATTTCAAGGCCAACTTCCTTAGAGTTAACTTTAACAGGCATTTTTTTCATTTGTTTAAATTACTTAATTAGTCTTTTGCAAATTTAGTATTTTAATTTTTTTTTGATTAGTTTTTAATCTCGATATCTAATTTAATGAGTTTTCTCATTTAGGGTAAATTTATGTCTGAATAGAATTTCTTATAATCATCTGAAAAGTTGATTTCTCGAAATATTTTTGAAGTGTATTAATTAGTTTTTTTGTAGAGGTTTCTATTATTATCTTAAAAAATTGAATTATCGATATTGAGCATGAATTAAGAAATGTAATTTGAAAGGATTGTTAATTGATTGAAATAATTATGATTTTCAGGGTTTTTAAACTAAAGAAGACCTTTTTTATTTATTTTGCTTCATTTTTCTTTCTATTTGGAGATGTTGAAGCTGGATCTGAAGCTGATTCTTTATATTTCCAATTTCAGCCAGATTCAATAGACCTTGATATTAAAGACTCTGTTTTTGTAACTATAAAATTATTAGATAAAAATGGTAATCTATCTAACAATCCTTTTTTTGTTTATGGAGGAGAAAGAGGAACAGTTTCTTCCAAACCGAGAATTAGTGATTCAACTGGTGTGGCGAAAGTAATGTTAAAGGTTTTTAAACCTGGGGATCTAACTCTAAATGTAAGAAGTATTGCTCAAAAAAGATTAGATAGGGTTAAAGATAGTATACCTATTAAAGTTCCTTACCCTCCCTTAGAAAAAATTATATTTAATAAATCTCAAATCAGTATATATGAAGGTACATCAGTTGAATTAAAAGGGAAGGTATATGATGAGGCTGGATTATTTCGAGATAGCATCAACATACAATATACTTCAAGTGATCCGTCAATAGCTGAGTTTGATCCTTTCGGAAATCTTAATGGTAAATCAATTGGAAAAATTAAGATTACGGCTCAAGTAGAAAATGTCATTAGCCAAATGATAGTTAGAGTGGTTCGAAATCCAATTAGAGGAATTGAAATTTCTTCTTCGACTGACGAAGTTAGAACTGGAGATGTAGTCAAATTTATTGCGAAACCTTTATCTAGAAGGGGAAAATTAATTGATGATGTACCTGTTAATTTTTCTTTTTCAGGCATTGCTGATTATGGCATAGGACTTCCAGCTGGTGGACAGATTACTAAGAATGGTCGATTCGTTGCAGAGACCCCAGGTGTCTATACAATTTTTGCTTCATCTAGTGGATACTCTGCTCAGAAGAGCATTAAGGTGAATCCCCGTAATATAGGGAAAGGCATTAATCTTATAGGACAGGGGCTTATTTCTAATGTATATACTTCTGATCTATGGGTTTGGCCTGGTATAGGTGTTCATGAGGGTAAAGATTTTGCTGTTACAGGAACATGGGGAGGTGATGGTAAAGCTTATTTTTGGGATGTAACTGATGCTGAAAACCTAATGATTATAGATTCAGTTAAAGTAGATGCAAGAACAGTGAATGATGTAAAAATATCTGAGGATGGTAAAATTGGAGTTATAACTAGAGAAGGTGCTTCTAATAGAAAAAATGGATTTGTTATTCTTGATGTTTCAGATCCATTTAATGTAGAAATTTTATCATTATTTAATGATGATATGACTGGCGGTGTTCATAATGCATTCATCTATAATAATCATGTGTTTGCTGTAAATAATGGACTCAAATATGATATAATTAATATTGAAGATCCATCAAACCCTTACAGAGTTGGTGCATATGAATTAAAAAGTCCTGGCCATGCTATACATGATGTTTGGGTCATTAATGGTATAGCATATTCTTCAAATTGGACAGATGGTGTCCATGCAGTAGATGTTGGTGGTCTATCTTTTAATGAAAAGAATAAACCTATAATTCAGGCAAATCCACTACTTTCTATTTCTGGAAAAGGGAGTCCTTCCAATCCAATCCCATTAGCAATGAAAAAGGATCCTACTGGTAGAAATCATGCTGCTTTTCCTTTTATTAGTCAATCAACAGGTGACTTTTATATTATTGCTGGTGATGAGGAGTTTCCTTTTGGTCTCAGTGCTCTAAAGTATGAGCCTTCTAATCCTAGAGGTGGTTTTCACTTTATTAATTTCAACAATCCGGATGAACCTAAAGAAACTGCGTTATATCAGGTCCCCGAAGCGGGCTCTCATAATTTGTGGGTAAAAGGTGATACCCTTTTTGCAGCTTTTTATCAAGGAGGCTTTCGTGTTTTAGATATTTCAGGGGATCTTTTGGGAGATTTATATAAGCAAGGCAGGGAGATAGCTTTTTATCTTTCCTCAAATAAAAATGGATTTCTTCCCAATGCACCGATGGTTTGGGGGGCTCAACCGTATAAGGACCTTGTTTTCTTTACAGACATGAATAGCGGGCTTTATGCTATTCGGTTAGAAAAAGAATAAATCAGGAATAAAACTTGTTAAAAATAAAATCTCATTTGGTTTTGTTGTTATTTTTAATTGTTTTTCTCCAACATATAATGGCAAAGAGTGTAGATAAAGATTCCTTGTTTTTCAACTTTATTCCAGAGCAGTTAACTCTTGAAATCGGTGACTCAGCTAAAGTTAAAGTTTCACTCCAAAACTCTAATGGAGAAATAGTAAAAGATCTTTTCTCCATTTATGGTCAGCATAGGTCCATTTCTGTCAATCCAAGGATTAGTGATTCAACAGGCATTGCTTTGGTTAAAGTGAAAGCTTTTAAGTCAGGATCGATAAAATTAAACACTCGAACATTAACTGGAAAAGGGGAAGATCCTGTAAAAGGGGAAATGCCTATCGAAATTCCATACCCAGAATTAAAAACTATTGAGTTTGTTAATCCTCCATTAACTATTTATCAAGGAACAAGTGTTTATATAAAAACTATCGTTCTTGATAAAGCTAATATTAAGAGAAAAGATGTAAAGGTTGATCTTATATCTAAAGAACCAAGAGTAGCTCATTTCGATGCTCATGGACAACTTATAGCGAAATTAAAGGGGCGAATAAAAATAGAAGCAAACATTGAAGGTATTAGTAATTCTTTAGACATAAGAATTATTGCAAATCCAGTTAGAGGAATGTCACTTTCATCAGATAAAGAAGAAATTCGCACTGGGGATGTTATTTCTTTTATAGCTGTCCCTCTTTCACGTTCGGGAAAACCTGTTGATGAAATTCCAATAAAATTCTCTTGGTATGGAGAGGCTGACTATGGGATTGGTCTGCCAGCAAATGGGCAAATTACAAAAAATGGAAATTTTGTAGCTGAAACTCCTGGGATTTACACAATTAGTGCTTCTACTGGAGGTTATACAGCAAGTAAGTCAATTCGCGTTATTCCAAGGAATGTTTCGTCAAAATTAGAATTGGTGGGTCATGGTTTAGTCTCTTCGGTCAATACATCTGATCTATGGGTTTGGCCTGGTATAGGAAAACACTCCGGTAAGGATTTTGCAGTTACGGGAACTTGGGGAGCAAATGGTGATGCATATTTTTGGGACGTATCTGATCCTACTAATATTACTCCAATTGATACCATTACTGTAGATGCTAGAACAGTTAATGATGTGAAAGTTTCAGAGGATGGACAAGTTTGTATAATTACAAGAGAAGGTGCTTCTAATAGAAAAAATGGCATAGTAATTCTTGATGTAAAGAATCCATATGATGTAAAAATCCTTTCTGAATACAACAATGACCTTACTGGCGGTGTTCACAATATTTTTATCTATAAAAATCATGTTTTTGCTGTTAATAATAGTCGAAAATTTGATATCATAGATATTTCTGATCCTGTGAATCCATATCATGTTAGTTCTTTTGAGCTAAAAACACCGGGTCATTCCATTCATGATGTTTGGGTTGTCGATGGTATTGCATATTCATCAAATTGGTCGGATGGTATTCATGCGATAGATATTGGGGGATTACCTTATAGTGAAAGAAATATGCCAATAATTCAATCTAATCCTCTTCTTCAGATAGCTGGACGAGGGAGTTTAAAGACTCCAGTTTCTATATTTAATAAAAAAGACCTTACTGGTAGAAATCATGCGGCTTTTCCATTTTTAAGTCAATCGACAGGAAATTTTTATGTTATAGGCGGTGATGAATGGTTTCCTTTTGGTGATTCAGATTCTGATGCTCCAAACCCTAGAGGAGGTTTCCATTTTATAGATATGCAGAACATTAATAGCCCACATGAGGTTGCTATTTATCAGGTTCCTGAAGCTGGTTCTCATAATATGTGGGTACAAGGTGACACCCTTTTTACAGCCTATTATCAGGGGGGACTTAGGGTAGTTGATATCTCTGGAGAATTATTGGGTGATTTATATAAACAAGGTAGAGAGATTGCCTTCTTTCATGGTCGTTCATCAAAAGGATTTATACCTAATGCACCACTTGCATGGGGACCTCAGCCTTATAAAGGCCTAATTTATTTTTCTGATATGAATAGTGGGCTTTATGCTGTCCGATTTGAAGATAAAGAATAGAGTTAGCAACAGTAATTAGCATGAAAATTAGATATTTTGTAATACCTACAATATTTTTATTCTTAACAATTCAGATAATTTATAGTAAAAATTACTTTGTTTATGCGACAGCTGAATCTGAAGATGAAGTCGCATTAGTACGTTTTGATGGTAATGATATCTATTTGGAAAAACGGATTCCAGTTGGAGTTTGGCCCGTAGAAATTGAAGGCCCACATGGAATTAATATTTCACCTGATGGAGAATACTGGTACTTGTCCATGGCTCATGGAATACCTTTTGGGCATTTATATAAATATAAGACGGGAACTGACCAGATGGTAGATAGAGTCGAACTTGGCCTATTTCCTGCGACCCTCCAGGTTTCTATTGCGACTGGACTTCTTTATGTGGTTAACTTTAATCTTCATGGGGGACATGATGAAATAAGTACTGTATCAATAGTTGACCCTGATAATATGATTGAAATTGAAAGAGTAGAGACTGGCGTTATGCCACACGGTTCTCGTCTATCAAATAATGGTTTAAAACATTATTCAGTTGCAATGATGTCTGGAGAATTATTTGAACTTGATGCTGTGAGAATGGAGATTACTCGAAAGCTATATTTAGGGAATCATCATAAAATGAACCATCTCAAAATTGTTGGTCATAAAATGTCAAAGGCAAAACCAACTTGGGTTTATCCCCATCCTAATGATCAATTTTTATACGTTGTTAATAACGGAACAGATGAAGTTGTAGAAGTAGATATAAATAAATGGATGATATCTCGACGATTTAAGACTGATAAAGGACCTTATAATTGTGAGGTGAGTAGTGATGGAAAGAAATTAGTGGTCACCTATAAGACGGCATCTAAAACTGGAGTTTGGGATTTGATTTCTGGAAAGGAATTGGGTCGTATAAAAAATACTAGAAAGGTGTCACATGGAGTAGTGATTTCACCCGATAGCAAATTTGCATTCATTTCTGTTGAAGGTATTGGTGCTGAACCAGGATCAGTTGAAGTTATTGATTTAAATAAAATAAAGCTTGTTGCTCAACAAGACATTGGAAAACAAGCTGGAGGAATAGCTTTTTGGAAGATGGAAAACTAGCAAAAAAATAAATAAAGATTATTTAAATGATATTATATAAATGTACTCTACTTTGATTAATTTAGTTGTCGTCCTAATAAATATAGAAAATAAACAAAACAATTAATTTAGAGGAAATTATGAAGAAATTATTTTTTGGAATTTTGGTTCTTACGATTTTTTATGCTTGTTCCAATGCTGAAGCGAGTGCTGAAATAAAGCTAGAATCAATGGTTTGCGGAAGTTGCTCATCTACAATTAAACAAGAAATATCAAAACTTGATGGTATCGTAAAAATAGAAATTGATGATAATAAAAAACTAGGTATTGTTACCTATAAGGCAACAATTATTGATTTAGAATCAATTGAAAATGCAATTTCAAAAATTGGATATTCAGCTAACCAGACTAAAGCTGACCCTGTTGCTTATGAAGCCCTAGCCTCTTGCTGTAAGATTGGGTCGTAATAGTTAATTAAGGGTGTTTGATTTTTTTTAATGGCGGAAAAAAAATTCATGGGAGTACGAGATATTGACCAAAGAGAAAAATAAAGAACAAGAACAGGGTACGGGATTTGCAAAACGTACAGATTTTAAATGGTTAGGTATTGGAGTGGCAATTTTCCTTGGGTTGATAATTATGCCCACACCTGAATCAATGATTAGTCATGCTGAAGCTGTTTATGAGGGAATGACGGCTGATCAACAAAATATTATATCCGCAGAGAAAATAGCAAAAAACATCCAAGTTATTATCGCACTACTAGGAATGTGCGTAGTCTTTTTTGCTACTGAAGCTGTACCCCTTCCAGCCGTTGCTCTATCTATTGGTTTAATTCAATTATTTTTTGGAATAACTGAGCCCACAAAAATTGTTTCAACCTACGCACATGATGCCGTATGGTTTATCGCTGGTTCTCTGGCTTTAGGGGCAACGTTTATTAAATATGGTATTGACAAGCGTATTGGTATGCTCGTTATCAATGCAGCTGGAACAAATATTAGGCGCATAATCATTGGCCTATTATTAGGTACATCGCTGCCTGCGGCTTTCATTGGCGAGCATGCTGTTGCCGGAATGTATCTTCCTATTGCTATTGCTCTATATACTTTAATGGATAAAGAGTCGCCATGTCCACGGTTGGGAAAGTTACTAACTATTACTATTGCTTTTGGCTGTATGATGGGAGGTCCTATGTCTCCAACTGGTGGAGCAAGAAATGCAATTATGATTGGTTTCTTGTCAGATGTTGGTGTTGACGTATCATTTGTTCAGTGGCTTAGTATGGGAGTTTGTTATACTGTACTTATGGTTTTGAGTATGTCATTTATCCTTCCAATTCTATTTAAACCAGAAGTTTCAGATCTAACAAAAGCTGTAACTGTACTTAAAATGGATCTTCAAAAGCACGGTAAAATGACAAGGCAACAATGGATGGTTGTTGCTGTTATGGCTCTTGTAATATTCCTTTGGATCACTGATAAAAGTCTAGTGAAATCAATATTTGGTTTTTCTCTAGGTTTAGGTGGTATTGCTATTACCGGTGCTGTTATTTATATGCTCCTTGGACTTACAACTTGGAAGGATTATGAAGAGGGAATTAGTTGGGGGGTGGTAGTCCTATATGCGGGTGCTATTTCCCTTGGCTCTGTTTTTAAGGCTACTGGTGCTGCTGGTTGGCTAGCTAATTCAATAATGACCATTGTAGCACCTTTGGGTATGAATTCAGGCTTACCGCTAGTTATTTTGGTGGTTTTTATAGGAGCTTCTCTAACCAATCTTATGAGTGCTGGTGCTACTGTTGCTGTGATAGGGCCTGTTATGTTGAGTATGGCTGAAGCTTCTGGTACAAATCCGTTGGTTATTGGAATAGTTCTGGCAATTTCAACTTCTGCTGCATTTTGGCTGGTTATAGGAACTCCAGCTAGTTCAATTGTTTATAGCAGTGGATTGTTAGAGTCTAAGGATTTTATCCGAGGTGGAACTCTTGCTTGGCCAGTAGCATTAATAGCTATTATTGTTATGGTGATTTTTTATTGGATACCAGTTCTTGGTATTGATCTAAATATTTGAAATAGGAGTTTAAAGTAATGGAAATCCTAATTGCATTGATTATTATTGCAGTTTTTCTATATGTTATGGTTTCTAGTAGAAAATCTGGTGTCAACATAGCTGAATCTCAACTAGATCTTGCTAAAGAAGAGAAAGAAGCTTGGAGTGAAGAGCGATTTGTTTCTTATGGGCAGGTTCAAAAAACTAGAGAGGACTTAAATAATGCTATCGAAAGGAATTTTACTGGCAGTGAAGAGCACCGTTCTTTAATTGTAGAAATTGTGAATGAATGGGCTGATCTTAGAGTAAAAACATTTGAGGAAAGACGATCTTGGGTTAGAAGCCCAAAGAATGAAGATTAATTATTACTTTCCTTATGTGGTGTGATTTTTAATTATAATTATAATATTTCTGAGATAACTGAGCGAAAATAGTTCCTTCTTCCCTCAAAATATTTAATAATTCTACGATTAATTTTTCATTATTTAATGCTAGGATAAGCCTTTCTGAGCCAAAAAGTCTATTCATGGAAGACTCATTGATTTTAATTTCATTCTTATTTTGAGTGAATATTTCTCTTAAGATCCATATTCCTACTTCAATTGGTGAAAATAATTTCCGATCAGTTATTATTAACTCTACTCCAAAACATTCTATATTCTGATATTTAGGGTTAGGAGCAACTCCTTTTATAGATGTTGGTATAAATGAGACAGGCTCGAAATTAACTCCTAGTAGGTTCCTTGCATTTAATTTTTCGGATAAAACATGGTTGTTTATCCATGGAGCTCCAATTTGCTTAAAAGGTCTATTCGTTCCTCGACCTTCAGAAATATTAGTTGCTTCAAACAATACTGTAGCTGGATAAACAATAGTTGTTTCTAAATCGGGAATATTAGGAGAAGGTGGAAGCCACGGCAATCCTGTTTTTTCATAATGCATAGATCTTTTCCACCCTATCATAGGTATAACTTCAAAATAGGTTGATGATTTCATCCATGATTTATCAACTATCATCATAGCTAGTTCACCTATAGTTAATCCATACACTGAAGGAATAGGATATAAACCAACAAATGATTTAAAAGCAGGATCAAGCAATGGACCTGCTACAAGATTTCCAGATAATGGATTAGGTCTATCTAAAATTAAAACAGGAATTTGAAAGTCAGAGGATGCTTCAAGTATAAGTCCCATAGTTGATATGTATGTATAAAATCGTGTGCCAACATCTTGAATATCGTATATGAATAAATCAATCCCTTTCACCATATCAATTGTTGGTTTTCGAGTTTTACCATAAAGACTAAATAGAATTGGTAATGGCTTTTTATTTTCATATTCTATTTTTTCACCATCAGCATATTCCCCAAATAAACCATGCTCCGGAGAAAAGACGGCATGCACTTTTACATCTGGTATATCTCCAATTAATTCCCAGATAGGAACACCTTTTCTATCAACTCCTGTATGGTTAGTAACGATGCCAACATTTTTGCCCTTAAGTTTCCCTTTGTAATTCTGAATGAGATTTTCAAGACCAGTAATAACATGATTATTTTCTGGCTTTTTAAGTTTTAAGCATGATAAAGAAAATAAAGATAGGGAAAAGAAGAAAATAAAGGAGACAACTAATTTGAAATTAGTCAAAAGAAACAATAGTAGCTGATATTACCTCATCTAGATCTGCTATACGTTCAATTACATCAGAAGATGGCTCTGAATCTAAGCGAACAACTCCAATAGCAATGTCAGAATTTTCCTTTCGCCCAAGTTGGTATCCAGCAATATTAACCTTAACATTTCCTAGTAATGTTCCTACTTTTCCAATAACACCTGGAATATCCTTATTGTAGACTAGAAGAGCCTTCCCTTCAGGAACAAGATCCATATGAAAACCATCTAAATAAACTATTCGAGGCAAAGAATCTCCAAAGAGGCTACCACGAATTGAAAATAAATCACCGTTTATATCAACTTCAGAAGAAATAAGGTTTGAATAATTTATTTTTGAGTGGTTATAAGTTTCTTCAATTTGTATTCCTGTACTTTCAGCCACAGCAGTAGCATTAATATAGTTAACGGTACTACCATGGATTTCCTGCAGAAATCCTTTTAAAAAGGCAAGTGCTACTAAATTTGTTTCTTTCAATGATCCAGCGGTAGTTATAGAAACTGTGTCGATAGGTCCTGAAGCAATTTGTTGATGAAGAGAACCTAACTTTTCAGCAAGATTAAGGAAAGGCTCTAGATTATTTATAAGGTTCATGTCAGAGGCTGGTATATTTAATGCATTCCCAATCTTTCCATCTAAAAGGTAATCCCTAACTTGTGAGCAAATAGCCTTTGAAACACCTTCCTTAGCTTCTAAAGTAGAAGCCCCTAGATGAGGCGTAAACAGAATATTTTTGGCTTTAAGAATATTTGAGTTAGTAGCTGGTTCTTGTTCAAAAACATCAAGGGCTGCGCCACCTATGATATTTTCATTTAATGCAGTAAATAAATCTTTCTCATTGATAATTCCGCCACGCGAACAATTAATAATCTTACTTGTCGGTTTCATCGTTTTGAAACGCTCAAGATTAAATAACCCAACTGTAGATTCAGTTTTCGGTACATGAATAGTGATAAAATCACTATCGGAACAAAGGGAATCTAAATTTGTAAATTCCACATAATCTAGATCATAGTTTTTCTCTTTTATATATGGGTCAAAACCTAGTATTCTCATTTTAAATGGGTGAAGTCTTTTAATTACTTCAGATCCGATCTTTCCCAGACCAATAACACCTATAGTTTTATTATTTAGTTCCGTACCAATAAATTTTTCCCGTTCCCATTTCCCATGAACCATAGAATGATATCCCTCATGTATATTTCGGGATAATGTAAGAATTAGAGCAACAGTATGCTCAGCGGCAGAAATAGTGTTAGCATCAGGAGTATTCATTACAAGAACACCATTTATTGTTGCGGCATTTAAATCAATATTATCAACTCCTACACCAGCACGTCCTATTACACTCAAGTTTTTACAATTCGCTATTATTTTTTCTGATAGTTTAGTATTACTCCTAACAATCCAACCGTGAATATCTGAAAGATCAATATTATCGGTAGGCCATTGATCAGACAAATCAATTACCTCAATTCCAGAAGATGTTAGGATTATTTTTCCTTCATCAGATATTGGATCAGTAAATATTACTTTCAAGTGTTAATCTCCCGAATTATTTCATCTATAATTTTTAGAAGTTCATTTATTTCTAGCGGTGTTAGATCACCCATATGAGAAATTCGAAAAGTTTTACCCTTTAATGGACCGTAACCACCAGAAATCATATAACCTTTTTTTAATAGTAAAGATTGCAGGTGTGATATATCAATGTTGAGAGTATTTTCTACACATGTTAAAGTAGTCGAAGCGTACCTCTCATCAGGGAACAAACTCATCTTTTCTTTTGCCCATAATTGAACAATTCTAGCCATATCTTGATGCCGCTTGAACCTAGTTTCAAGTCCTTCAGAGTTTATTCTTTTCAATTGATGAGAAAGAGCATACAAATGAGGAATAGATGGGGTAGCCGGTGTTTGAGAACGTTTCGCATATTTTTCTAGAACTTCAAAATCAAAATAATATCCTTTGCTAGAACATTTATTACTTCTTAATAAAGCTAAATCTGATACTGAGCAAATAGAAAACCCGGGAGGAATTGCCCAACCTTTCTGTACGCTTGCTAAGGCAACATCAATTCCAAAGTCATCAATTGGGACTTTTACAGAAGACATAGAACTAACCATATCGACTAAGAATGCAACCTCTGGATATTTATTCATTACTTCTGCTACATCCTTTATTGGGCTCATGACTCCAGTAGAAGTTTCATTGTGTACAAATGTAATAGCATCGTATTTACCTGATGCAAGAGTTTTATCAACTAATTCAGCGGTAATAGGGTTTCCAAGTTCAACCTCAATTAAATCAGCTTTAATTCCACTCATAATTGTAACATCATGCCATCTTCGAGAAAATGCTCCGCACGAAAAATTTGCACAACGCTTTAAAACTGTATTCCTGACAGCTGCTTCCCAAAGACCTGTTGCTGAACAAGTACAAAGGTAAATTTGATTTTTAGTAAAAAGTATTTTACTTAAATGAAGAACAATCTCATCATATAATTTAGAAAATTCAGGTGTCCGGTGGCCTATTGGATAGTCAGCCATGGATTGAAGAATTTCATCCTCTACATGAGTTGGTCCAGGAATAAATAATTTAGGTTTTGAAGAATTCTTCATTAAGATTCCATTGATCGAATTACAAGACCTGTAGCCACCTTTGGATAGAAGTATGTTGACTTTTGAGGAAGAACTCCGCCAGCTAAAGTTACCTTAAATAGGTCATCGAGTTCTATAGGGTTCAAAAAAAATGCGACGTTCAAATCACCTGATGAAACTAGCTTTATTCCGTCTTCATAATTCTGAAAGTATTTCAAATTTTTCTTTTTGCTAATATCTTCATCTGTCATGCCTAAAATTTCTTTGAAAATTATTTCTTGCAATACTACTACAGAAACTTCTGTGAGTACATCTTTTGAGAGAAATTTTTTAAGAGAATCGAGAGTCTTACTTTTTGGATGAATCGATATTAGCCCCTTATTTTTAGTGTATATTTTGATATAGCTATCATTTTTATCTGAGAAAGTATCTAAATGGAAATTTTCTTCTAAAGAGTCATAAAAGTTTTCTTCAGAAAAATTTGGAAAACTATCAAGACCTCGATGAGTAGCATTCAAAAGAAGTCCTTTTGAAGATGATGGTACAACATATGCTAATACAGCTGAACTATCTAGTAATTTGTCTTTATTCTCTATATTTAAAATTCGCGATGCTTCATATCTATGATGACCATCTGCAATTAATAAGTATCTATTTTTAAATGATTTGCAAAAGGAGTCAATAAATAAAGGATCTTCTGTTGATGAAAGTTCTAATGATACTTTTCCTCTATGCGATAACGTAGCTTTAATCTTGTCAGATTTATCAAAATGTTTTAAAAACTTATCTGTTTCATTGACATCATCTTGATAAATAAAAAAGATGGGGCTAAGATTTGCCTTGGTGGCTTGATATAGTTTTACCCTGTCCATTCTGGGAGCTTTATGCGTTTTTTCGTGGCGAAGGACATAAGAGTCTGATTCCTTAGAAAGACTAAGTTCAACGAAAAAACCAAACCTTGTTGTATATTGATCATTTCCCGTTTCATAAGTTTCCTTCAAGCAAAATATTTTTGGTACTTCTGATTGACCTATAACACCATTATTTTTCCAATTATTCCATAAGGATGATGATTCTTCATAAAATTTTGATGAATCTTTATCAGGTTCATAGATTTTTGGGAGGGTTAAATTAATAAAATTATATTTAGATCTTTCACCGAGAATTTTACGTTCTTTTTCGTTTATAACATCATATGGTGGGGCTATTACATCACTTAGGTCAGATATCTTTTTTTGATTATAACGGTATTCGCGAAAGGGGCGAACTTCGATCATTTGTTGTGCTCCGAGTTAATCCTAAATTAAATAAGATTACATTTCTTGCGACTGAAAGAAAACTTTGATCTAAAGCTCAGTTTATATTACCTAATATTATAATAGCTAGAAGAAGCTGTTAAACTTCATCACTAGTAAATTGCCAGCGACAATCACTGCACCACCATGGCTTCCCCTTGTAATCAGGTCTTTCCTCATTTAATGTTAAAGCTGTATCGCATTTAGGGCAGTTCTTCTTTGTACCTTCTTTTGGCCAAGAATATTTTGGATTAAACTGAAGAGGATCATCAAAAATTGTAAACTCGTCCATATCAAAATCTACTTATGAAAATTGATGAGCGAAAAGCTAAAATCATATTAAAGGTTAAGAAAAAATATCATTGTAATAAAGAATAGTCCGATGAAGGACTTAATCCAAACAAATCTTTTTCGAGCTATAAGATGCTTTTCATATGGTTTCCACCATAGATTTACTGTTAAAGTTTTTCCTTTAGATACATAGACTCTTTGGAGACTTCTATTAAGTATAGATTCTATTTCACTCATTGAATAATATTGTTTTAATAATCCTACAAATTGTGGATTGAGGTAAGAAACTACATGAACACCGGGTTTTATTGGTATGGGAGAGTCAATTGGTGACTTACCTACAAGAATGTCGTTGATATATATGTCTAAGCCACTTGAGTCACAATCGACTTGAATAAATGAAACATGATTAGTATTGTTTGGGACTAGAGTCGAATCCTGTTGAGAAAAAATAAATTGAAAGTTTCCAAAAAAAAAGAAGAGACTTCCAACTATTTTCATCATAATGCTAAAGGAAAGTTAACGGTTTATTATTCTTGAGGCTATCGTAAAATCATTGTCTAAAATTAATGAAAAAGATAGCATCTTTAATTTTGAGTCAAAGCATATTTTGATAAGGAAATCCTCTGGCTTTATGTTATTAAATATATTTAAACTATATCTTTACAATATTTTGCTTAGGATAAAACTGTGAAAAAAAAGTATCTTGTATTATTTCATATTTTTTTATTTTGGTTAGGTTGTGCTTATTTTAATACTTTTTATAATGCCTCCCAATTTTATCGTGAAGCTGAAATTGATATTAGTGCTGTTAATGAAGATGGTTTATCAGATAACGCTATAGATTTATTAAATAAAACTGTAATTCGATGTAATACAGTGCTTAGTGATCATCCTGAGTCTCGCTTCATTGATGACGCATTATTACTTCGCTCAAAAGCCCAATATCATTTAGGTCAACTTTCTGCGGCTTTAAATTCAATTAGAATTTTGGAGTCTAAATTTCCTGAAAGTACAATCCTTTTGGAAGCAAGTCTATGGAAAATAAGATGTGACTGGAAAAGTGGCATTGAAAATTCTGCTTTATCAAAAACTTTAATTTTTCTTTCAAACTTAGATAAAGATGAAAGGTCGAAAAATTATAAAAAATTAAAATCTCTTGGACATAAGACCGCATCTGAAATTTATCAAGAAGAAGGGAATGTCGATTCATCCCTTGCTCATCTTGAAAGGGCTGCTGATATAGCTTCTAATAGAACTGAAAGAATGAGTGCCCATTATTTGATAGCCGAAAAAGCATATAATGAAAAAAGACTTGCGGTAGCTTTACAAAACTACAGAAAAGTTGTCTCTTCACATCCAAGTCCCAAGCATGTCGAAACTGCTCATCTCCAAATCGTTAGAATTTACCGTGAGATGGAAGAGTGGGAACTAGCATCACGTGAAATTGAAGACCTAACAATTACTGATAAATTTTCTAGAATTAAGGCAGATTTAAATCTTGAATTAGCCAAATTATATGAAATGCAGGAGAGAAAAGAAGAGGCTATAAATAGGTACCAGCTAATTACTGAAGAATTTCCCAGAACACGTGCATCTGCAGAATCATATTATAAAATGGGTTCCTTTACTCTTCAAAAAGAGCAAGATTACGCTGAAGCACGAAAATATTTTGATAATGTTGAAAAAGAATTTAGACAATCAACTTTTGCTCCTTCTGCAAAGGTAAGAGTACGAGAAATTGATGACCTGCTTCTTAACATTAAGGCAATTCAAGAGTTAGGCGAGAAATTATTTGGTAGAAAAAGTGATTTGGAAGACTTTGATGAAAAAGAATTGTCTAATGATTTGATTCAGATAAAATCAAAGGATGAAGAGGATGGTATGCTAAGTTCAGCTACTGATATTTCAGTGCAGTTAGACAGTTCACTTCTTTTTGAAGAAATGGCTCTTCATCTTTATAGTGCTGGTGAACTTGAAGCTTTTCGGTTTGGTCATTTAAATGCTGGCATGGAATATTTCAAAAGAATTATAAATGAATTACCTGATACAAAAAGAACAGCTCAGGCAATTTATTCATTAAGTTATTTACATAGAGTGAAAGGAGATTCTACTGAATCTGAGTTTTTCAACTCTATTCTTTTGGAATCATTCAATGAAAGTGAGTTCGCTCATGATATTGCTTATCAGAAAAAACAGTTGATTGTTGATATCCCCGCTGAAATGATGGTAATTAGTGAATCATTGATCCAAACTAATCCTGATTCTGCATTAATGCTGTATGAAGAAATTCTTACTAAATACCCAAATACTAGATATGCACCTATAGTTCTTCTATCAATAGCACACATCTATGATCGTCATTTAAATAAACTTCCAGAAGCACGTGGTGCGTATGAACGATTAACAAAATCTTATGCTAAATCTGATCAGGCAAACTTTGCTAATGAGAGAATAGCGATATTTGACAGAATGCTTTCTTTGACGGAGAAAAAATAATAAAGATTGATACGATAAGATGATTTGTGAAAAAGCTTTAGTTTTATCAAATAAAAAAATAGCTATTGGAATTTATGAAATGATACTTTCTGCAAAAAAAATTGCAGATGTTCATCCTTTCCCTGGTCAGTTCATAAATATATCTGTTTCTGATTCTTGGCTATATCCTTTAAGACGACCTATGAGCATTGCGGGCTTTGATGGTAGTAACCTTAGAATTATTTATAAGTTGTTTGGTGAAGGAACAAGAATACTTTCGAACAAAAAAAATGGTGATATTCTAAACCTTTTTGGTCCTGTCGGAAATGGTTTTGGAAATCCTGATGGTGGGTATCCTATATTGGTTGGAGGTGGTGTAGGATTAGCTCCGATTTTATGGCTCCATAAATTATTTGTTCAGAAAGGTGTTATCCACCACACAATAATTGGTGCGCGAAGCATGTCCGAACATTTCCTAGAGCATACTCCAGAAGATAATCTTTTATTAGCGACGGATGATGGCTCTATCGGGAAGAAGGGAACTGTTATGCCAGTTTTACGGGATATTTGCAAAAATTTTGATAACCCAAAATTATATGCATGTGGTCCTCAATTAATGCTTAAAGCTGTAAATGATTTTGCACTTGAAAAGACTATTGACTGCGAACTGTCTGTAGAGAGCTATATGGCATGTGCAACAGGCATTTGCCAGGGTTGTGTAGTTGAAAGGTCAAATGTCAATATATCAGAATCCGAACATACTTATCATGAGCGATATTCACTAGTTTGTATAAACGGACCTGTTTACAATGCTGGAGAAATCCTTTTCTAATGAAAATAGATCTTGGGATTAAATTAGGGGATACGTCATTTAAGAGTCCTGTTTTTGTTGCATCTGGAACTTACGGATATGGAATTGAAACTAAGGATTTATCAGATGCTTCACAGCTTGGAGCGATTGTTACCAAATCAATTACTAGACATCCAAGAGAAGGTAATCCACCGCCTAGGATTGTTGAAACACCTTCTGGAATGATTAACTCTATTGGATTAGCAAATTTAGGTGTTGAAAAATATATAGAAAATATTCTACCCCAAAAAGATAAGATCGGTACAGAAATTATAACAAATGTTGCTGGATTTTCGATTTCAGACTATTTGTTTGTTATAGAAAAACTGGAATCTATTGGAGCACCTATTTGTGGTTATGAGATAAATATTTCTTGTCCAAATGTTGAGGCTGGGAAAATGGAATTTGCAGTTGATGACCAACTTACTGGAAAATTAACTGAAAGTTTGAGAGCAAGCACTAACAAACTGTTAATAATAAAATTGTCTCCTAATGTTACAGATATAATGGCTATAGCAAATGCAGCATCTCAAGGTGGAGCAGATGCTGTGTCAGCAATTAATACGGTATTTGGTATGTCTATAAATATTGAAAGTAGAAAACCAAATATTAATACAAATATAGGAGGGTTGTCAGGGCCAGCGATTAAGCCGATAGGCGTTGCTAATGTTTACAAAATTTCTAAATCAGTTGATATTCCAATTATTGGAATTGGTGGAATCACTTCCGCTAAGGATGTTGTTGAGTATATGCTTGCTGGAGCATCGGCTATCCAAATTGGAACAGCTAATTATAGGGATGTTGGTATAGCAAAAAAAATCTTAAATGATCTTAAGGATTATTGCAAAGTTAATGGAATTGAAAAAATTCATGATATAACAGGAAAAGTCAAACTTAATGTCTAGAGTGTCTTTATGTTTCATAGTAAGTTTAATTCTAGGTTGTAGTCCAGCTCCTAGATATGGTAGTAAGATAATTAATGAAAAGAAAAATTCTACTAGTGGAGAAAAAGTTGTAAAACATAGAACAACCATGTCAGGAGTTTCTTCTTTTTATGCGGAAGATTTCCATGGTAAGGTCACTGCTAACGGAGAAACTTATGATATGTATGGATTGACAGTTGCTCATAAGACTCTTCCTTTTAATACTATCATAAAGGTAACAAACCTTGATAACGACCAATCTCTTACTTTAAGAGTTAATGATCGTGGACCATATGCTAAAGGTAGAATTTTAGATTGCTCTTATGGTGCTGCTGTTAAGTTAGGATTTGTAGCTAATGGAACGGCCCGCGTGAAAATTGAAGTAATAGAATTTGGCGATAATAAGTATATGAAGAGGAAGGATAATTGAATATAAAATTAAACCAAAAATCTTCTGGTGGAAGGACTCTCGTAAACCTTTTAGGTATACCATCAATTATTTTGATGGTATTTTTAGGAGGTATACCCTTTTTAGCTTTTATAACTATAGTTTCTCTCTTATCTCTAAGAGAATTTTTTCTTTTAGGAGTTCATAAGAGAATCTGTCCTCAATTCATTATTGGTTATATTGTTACTTTTCTCATCATATTACAATTTTATTTTGGACCAAGTCACCCATTCACAATTTTCAGACATGGTGAAATTCTTTTGCTAGTTACTCCAGCAATAATTCTATTTGAATTATTTAGAGGAAAAACTAATCCTCTCTCCAACATTTTATTTACACTTGGAGGAATTCTTTATATTCCTTTCCTACTTGGATCTTTGGTTGCCTTGAGACATATTGATCCAATAACCACCAAAAATGGGAATAAAGTTGACTCTTTGCCTATTTCTTGGAGTCTGGATTTGTGATTCTGCCGCATATATAGTTGGACGGTACTGGGGCAAAAGAAAAATATTAGAAAATGTGAGTCCACGGAAAACTATTGCTGGAGGTGTTGCAGGTTTAATTTCAACCTTTGTTTTTTTCATGATTTTAATGGAAACGGGTATTCTCTTTTCAAGAAATCCTACAGTATCATTCAATTTCATTGATTTCGTAGCTTTTTCCATTGTGATTGGAATATTTGGGCAGGCTGGTGATTTTGCTGAATCCTTAATAAAACGTGATATTGGAGTGAAGGATACATCAAGTATATTAGCTGGCCATGGTGGTATTTTAGATAGGTTTGATTCTATAATTATTTCTTCACCATTGATATTTCTATATGTTAAATATTGTATATACTAAGAAAACAAATTCTTTATAATTTCAAATTATGATTTTTTGATATAAATCGTTATTAGATAGCGGTATTATCATAAAATCATGAAAAAACAAATGTTAGAACAAATGTTAGGTTGATACTATTTGTCAGTCTTGAATGAATTCAAACTAAAAAGTGATCAAACTATCTGTACTGAAAGAATATAACTTTTAAAATTATTGTTAGTCAGTTAAGAAAGTAAATAAAGGTGCTAAGATGAGATCTGTTAATGTTGGGAATACTAGGAAAATTATAAAAAAACATATAATCGATGATGGGTATGATCTTATTGTTGATCTTCAGAAAAGTCATGGTTCCTGGTTATTTGATGCTAGAGATGGACGAAAATATCTCGATTTTTTTAGTATGTATGGCTCTATGCCTATTGGTTATAATCATCCAGAATTATTAGAAAAACAAGATTTATTAGCCAAAGTATCCTTAAATAAACCAGCAAATTCTGAGATATACACTACATATTTAGCTGAATGTTATAATTCATTTTTTAATATTGCTCTTCCAGATATTTTTAAATATTGTTTTTTTATCGAAGGAGGTGCTTTAGGTGTAGAAAATGCAATCAAGGCAAGTTTTGATTGGAAGGTTAAAAAGAATTATAATTTTTCGGGTAAATTTAAAGGAGGTTCTATGGTAATGCATTTGAAAGACTGCTTTCATGGTAGAACCGGTTATACTTTATCTTTAACTAATACTTCAGATCCAAGAAAAACAGATCATTTTCCTGTCTTCGATTGGCCAAGGATAACTAACCCCGTAGTGTCATTCCCAAAAAATAAAGAGAATCTAATTAAAGTAAAAAAACTTGAAGCGAAGGCTCTAGATGAAATAAAGAAGGCTATTGTAAAATATGGAGATAAAATAGCCTCTTTCATTCTTGAACCAGTTCAGGGCGAAGGGGGTGACAACCATTTTAGGAAGAAGTTCTTTAAATATATAAGAGAAATATGCGATGAGAACGAAATTCTTCTTATTTATGACGAAGTTCAATCTGGTATGGGCATAACTGGAAAATGGTGGGCTTGGCAAAACAGTGGTATAGCTCCTGATATGATGTGTTTTGGTAAAAAAACTCAAGTTTGTGGGGTTGTGTCCTCATCACGAATTGATGAAATAGAGAATAATGTTTTTAATGAATCAAGTAGGATTAATTCTACATGGGGGGGTAACCTTTCTGACATGGTTCGTTTGACAATTTATCTCGAGGTTATTAAAGAGGAAGATTTAATTAATAAAGCGGCAAAAACGGGTAAGTATTTACTAGATGAGTTGAATTTAATTCAGAATGATTATAGTGATTTAGTATCAAACTCTAGAGGGCTTGGACTTATGTGTGCATTTGACTTGCCAGATGAAACTCTTAGAGACAAATTAATCAAAGGAATAATCAAGAATGGTGCTATTATACTTGGTTGTGGCTCCAAGTCTGTGCGATTCCGTCCTGCATTGAATATTTCTGAAAGTGAATTAGCACAAGGTTTTTCTATTCTTAGAAAAAGTCTAAATGAAATTAGAGGTTGATCAATATCGGTACACTTTACATCGTTAGCACACCAATTGGAAACTTAAAGGATATTACTTTTCGATCCGTAGAGATTTTAGATAATGTAAGTTGTGTATTTGCAGAAGACACTCGAAGAAGTATTAAACTTTTCAAAACATATAATATATCTGTTCCAATGCTTAGCTATAATGAGTTCAATCGAGAGAAAAGAATTGAATCAGCTTTAAAAAAATTAATTGAAGGTCAAGATATCGCACTTATTACAGATGCTGGAACACCTTCTATAAGTGACCCTGGCTATCGTTTAGTAAGACGATGTATTTCATCGGATGTAAACGTTGTTTCAGTTCCAGGAGCATCTGCTGTACTAACATCTTTAGTGGCTTCTGGGCTTCCTCCAGACCGTTTTATTTTCGAAGGTTTTTTACCTAAAAAGAAGGGAAGATCCTCAAAATTAGAATCTCTATCGAAAGAAGCAAGAACTATAATATTTTTTGAATCGCCTCTTAGGTTGCAACGGACCCTTAAAGATCTTAATGTTACTCTTGGAAATCGTCCAGTTGCAATTTGTCGTGAATTAACTAAGCTTCACGAGGAAATTTGGAGAGGAAGTTTGGTTGAGGCAGAAAAGGTTTTTTCTGATAGGAAAATAAAGGGAGAAATTACATTGGTTGTTGGAAAGGATTCCAAGAATGTACATTTTGATTAATTTTGTATTATGAATAGAGGATGTTTTTTTAGTTTTGAAGGTATTGATGGTTGTGGTAAGTCTACACAAATTGCGTATCTTTCAGAGGCTCTTCTTAATTCGGGAAAAGAACTTGTAAAGTTAAGAGAACCAGGGAGTACAGATATATCAGAAGCAATTCGCAATATTCTTTTAAATCCAAATAACGAAATGATTAATGATGCTTGTGAAGCACTCCTTATGGCGGCAAGTAGAGTTCAACTTCTTAGAGAAATTATTGTTCCGGAAATTATTTCTGGCAAAGTAATTCTTTGTGATAGATATGTTGATTCCTCTTTAGCATATCAAGTAGCTGGTCGGGGCTTATCTGAAGATTGGATTAGAGAGATAAATCGGTACTCATTTCAATTGGCTATGCCAGACAAAACCTTTTTTCTTAATATTTCTCCACAAGATGCAATAGGCCGATTAAAAGATCGAGATCGAGATCGAATTGAGTTGTCTGGAATCAAATTTCTTGAGAAGGTAAATGATTGTTTTGTCGCACTTGCAGAAGAAGAGCCTAGCAGGTATATTACTCTTGATGGTAACAAGGAGCCTGATTTATTGGCTAAGGAAATATTTGATGAAGTGAGAAAGTTTGTTGAATGAGAACTATGATATTTAAAAGACATTTCCTTTTTGGGTGCTTACTGTTTTTTGTGATTATATCCATTGGACAATCTGATATATATAAAGATGTGTCATCAAATTGGCGTTTGGTCTACGAAGTTTACAAAAGAGTTATGACAGATTATGCCGATCGGATTGACCCTAAAAAACTTGCTTCAGCTGGTATTGAAGGAATGCTAGATGCTTTAGATCCATATTCAGTTTATCTTGAGAATGATGATAGACATCAGTTAACGGTTCTTACTCGGGGTAATTATGGTGGTGTTGGGATTCAAATGAGTATTCGAGATGACTCTCTAATGGTTATTGCTCCAATGGATGACTCTCCAGCTCAAAAAGCTGGTATCCGTAGTGGCGATAAGATCATAGCAGTTGATGGCTTATTAACTAGTGATATGAATATGGATGAAGCAGCCCAAAAGATTAGAGGCTCAGAAGGAACAATAGTTAAGCTAACTGTTCGAAGATGGGGAGAAGATGACATTGACTATTCTCTTACTCGAAGCACTATAAAAATAAAAGATGTTAGTTATTCAGGAATGGTTGATAGAAATACAGGATATATAAGATTAAATAGGTTTTCGCGTAATTCCTCATCGGAAATAAGGGAAGTCTTAATGAGTTTGGAAGATCAAGGATCTGAAAGAATCATCTTAGATTTAAGAGGAAATCCAGGTGGCTTAATGGATGCCGCTGTTAGTATTGTTGATATGTTTATAGAGCCAGGAATGAAGATCGTCTCTATGTCAGGTAGATCTGACGATTCAATACGTTTATTTAAATCTCAAAGTAAACCAATAATTGATCCAACAGTTAGACTAGCGGTTTTGATTGATGGTGGAAGTGCTTCAGCAAGTGAAATAGTAGCTGGTGCTATTCAGGATCTTGATCGTGGTATTGTAATAGGAGACACCTCTTTTGGCAAAGGACTTGTGCAAACAGCCTTTCAATTAGATGAATCAAAAACTCTTAAAATGACAACTGCGAAATATTATATACCTTCTGGAAGACTTATTCAAAAGCCAGATTATTTAAGAACTGATGTTGCTACAGATGATCAAATTTCTGATTCTATTTTTGTTACTAGAAATGGCAGAAAGGTAGTGGCAAATGGCGGTATTGCTCCTGATTTTCTTGTTACACAAAAAAGGACACCATCGCTTACTAGTGAAATTTGGAGAAAAGGTTTATTTTTTCAGTTTAGTTCTCGATACCAAAAAGAAAAAAAGTTAAAGATGCCAGTTATAATCACAGATCCTATTATTGTTGATTTTCAAGACTTTCTTGATTCAAAGGATATAAATCCAAAGTCAGAAGGAAAAAAACAGCTCGAAAAACTTGAAGGATTACTTGGTGACGCTTCAGAAACTGATAAAAGAATTGAACATTCTGTCTCAGTATTAAGAAAATATTATGAGATAGATAAAAATCAAATGTTTCAAGATGAAATTGATGATATCAGATTGATGCTAGAAAGAGATTTATCATGGGTTGTAGGTGGGCTTTCTGGTCGTATCGAATCATCATTTGATGATGACCCAGCTATTCTGAAAGCTCTTGAGATATTGTCCGATCAATACGTCTATGGTTCTACCTTGGACCCTTCTATGAATTGATGGGGTATCTTTTTTCGTTAAAGTTTTGTTTGGCATAGATACAAGTCTAAATTCGCCACCGTTTGGGGTGATTAGCTCAGTTGGTTAGAGCGCTGTCTTGACATGGCAGAGGTCACTGGTTCAAATCCAGTATCGCCCACAGGTGTTTTCTTTTGATGATAAAAGGAGTCTATGAAAAAAATTAGTATTAAGGTAGACGGTTATGAATCACTAAACTATCCATGTGATACATCTCCATCCAAAATTTTGTACGATATAGATCCATTATTAATTAAAAATGCTGTTGCTGCCAAGGTAAATGGTCAGATGTGGGATTTGAATAGAGGCATAGAATCAGACTCTGAATTGTCTGCTATAACTTCAGATAGTGAGGAAGGCCACGCGCTTTTGCTTCATAGCACAGCTCATCTTATGGCTCAGGCTGTAAAGGAATTTTTTCCAAATGCGCAGATGACTATTGGCCCAGCTATACAAAATCGATTTTACTATGATTTTGATATAGAAAAACCTTTTAGTGATGAGGATCTAATAAAAATAGAGAATCGTATGGTTGAACTTTCTTCCGAAGATTTTGCTGTTATACGCAAAGAAGTTAATGCTGAATCTGCACGAAAATTTTTTGCTGACCAAAATGAGTTATATAAGGTTGAAATGATAAATGAATTCAGCGACAACGAAATAATTACAACATATAGCCAAGGAGAATTTGTTGATCTTTGTCGGGGTCCACACCTAGCTTCAACTGGAATTATTAAACATTTTAAACTTCTTAATACTGCTGGTGCTTACTGGCGAGGAGATGAGAAAAATAAAATGCTCCAAAGAATTTATGGAACAGCATTTTATTCAAAAGAAGATCTGCAAAAATATTTGTCTCAGATCGAAGCTGCTAAGGAGCGAGATCATCGAAAATTGGGTAAAGAACTCGAATTATTCTTTTTTGATCAACTTTCACCAGGAAGTCCATTTTTTCTTCCTAAGGGAACTGTTCTTTATCAAGAGCTACAAAGTTTCATTCGCGAACTTTATTTAAAGTTTGATTATCATGAAGTTATAACACCCCTTGTATATGACATAGAGCTCTGGAGGAAATCAGGGCATTGGGATCTTTTTAGAGAATTTTTATATCATATGAAAATTGGAGAAAGAGAATTTGGTCTTAAACCAATGAATTGTCCTGGTCATACAATTCTTTTTTCATCCGAGTTACGGTCTTATAGAGATCTGCCTCTTCGAATTGCTGATTTTGGAAGACTTCACCGATTTGAAAGGGCAGGTGTTATTGCTGGCCTCACTCGAGTTAGAAGTTTTAGTCAAGATGATGCACATATTTTTTGTAAACCTGATCAAATTGGAAATGAGATCAGTGAATTAATAAAAATGGTAAATGAGGTTTTTGAAACTTTTGGCTTTGATGTTATGAAAGTAGAATTAAGTACACGACCTGAAAAAGCATTGGGTGAAACTCACCTCTGGGAAAAATCTGAAATGATGCTAGCTGAGTCACTTCAAAAACATCAGGTTGATTATATTGAGGTACCCGGAGAGGGAGCTTTTTATGGTCCTAAAATTGATTTCCAAGCTAGAGATGCTTTAGGAAGATTCCACCAGCTTAGCACAATTCAACTTGATTTTACTTTGCCAGAGCGATTCAAGCTTGAGTATGTAGATGAAGATGGATCTTATAAGAGGCCAGTTATGATTCATCGAGCGATTCTTGGATCAATCGAACGTTTTTTAGGAGTATACCTTGAACATTGTGGTGGAGATTTTCCATTATGGTTAGCTCCTATTCAAGTTATCATTCTTCCGGTTTCTGAAAAATTTTCTGATTATGGTAGAAAAGTAAAAGAACGACTTAGTTCAGTTGGAATACGTGCTGAATTAGATGGAAGATCTGAAAAAATAGGTGCTAAAATTCGTAATGCTGAAACAAAAAAAATAAATGTGATGCTTATTGTTGGTGAAAGGGAAGCTGAAGTAGATGAAGTGTCCGTCAGAAGACGTTTTGTTGGGAATAAAGGTCAAATAAGCATTGATTCACTAATAGAAGAGTTGACAATTGAGATAAAACAACGTAGGAGAACATAACAATCGCAAAAGTAGATAAGATTAGAGTAAACAATCGGATTCGAGCAAGGGAAGTACGGCTGATAGGTGATGCTGGGCAGCAAATGGGTATAGTTCCAATTGCTGAAGCAATTGGTTATGCAAAAGATGCAGGTTTAGATCTTGTAGAAGTAGCATCTAGCACAGAACCGCCAGTTTGCAAAATCATGGATTACGGAAAGTTAAAGTATGATCAAAAAAAGAAAGATCAAGAAAGCAAGAAAAAACAGCATGTTATTAAAGTTAAAGAAGTTAGATTCCGCCCTCGGATTAGTGATCACGATTTAGGAATTAAGGTTAATCAGGTTAGAAAGTTCATTGCTGACGGGAGTAAAGTTAAGATAACAATTATGTATCGTGGACGTGAAATGGCAAGACAGGATCTAGGAGAGACTCTTATACATCGTATTATCGAATCTCTTGAGGATGTTGCTCAGGTTGAGAAGCGAGGTGATCTTGAAGGTCGAAGAATTTCAGTGGTCATGTCCCCAAATTAAGAATAGATAAAATGCCAAAGTTGAAATCTAGACGTGGTGCAGCTAAACGTTTTTCTCTTACTGGCAGTGGAAAAGTAAGAAAAAATAAAGCTAATAAGTCCCATCTTCTTGCTAGAAAAAGCATGGATCGTAAACGTTCTCTTCGAAAAGGTGGGATTGTAAGCGGTTCTGATAAAAATCGTGTTAAGAAAATGTTGGGTTTGAAGTAATTATGCCAAGAGTAACAAGTTCAGTCCCCAGAAAAAAGAGACATAAAAAAGTTCTAAAACAGGCGAAAGGTTATTATGGAGCAAGAAGTCGTCTGTATAGAACAGCAAAACAATCGGTTGAAAAAGGCCTATTATATAACTACCGTCACAGACGGCAAAAAAAGGGAGTTTTTAGAAAACTTTGGATTGCAAGAATTAATGCAGCTTCAAGAATTAATGGTACTAGTTACTCTAAGCTTATTGCTGCTCTTAAATTGAATAATATCGAAATCAACAGGAAAATACTTTCTGACCTTGCAATTCGAGAACCTCAGGCTTTTTCAGAGATCGTAAAAGTATCTGAGGCTTCCTGATTTGGATTCTATTCCTAAAATATTCCGATTTAGATAATTTTTGACGGGATAATTTTGTCTTGTCTAAAAAATCCGCTGGAACTCCTAGCGGATTTTCTTTTTTCGGGAAAATTTCAACAATTAACTTAATACACTTAATAACAGCATATGTCATTATTGTCTAAAATAAACGAAACTAGAGATGCTTTTGAAAAAGCTGTAAGCCAAGATTCTTTGAATGAATCTCATATTGAACGTTTAAAGAATGAATATCTAGCTAGAAAAGGTAGAATAGCTATTCTATTTTCTCAATTAGGTTCTGTTGATGGACAGGATAGACCTGAGATAGGAAAATTATTAAATGAATTAAAAACTGATGTTGAGAAAAAGATCAATTCTTTTTTTGCTGAATCGACCTTTTCTAAATCTGTTTATGATAATATTGATTTTTCACTTCCTGGAGATGAATTTCCTCTTGGCTCTATTCATCCAATAACTCAAACCATGCGAGAAGTAAAAAGAATTTTTCAATCTATCGGGTTTTTTTCAGCTTATGGTCCTGAAATAGATGATGACTACCATAATTTTGAAGCTTTAAACATACCAAAACATCATCCAGCTAGAGATATGCAGGATACTTTCTATATTACGGAAAACCATGTCTTAAGGACTCATACTTCAAATACTCAAATTCATGTCATGGAGAACTCTGAGCCACCTATTCGAGTTATCTGTCCAGGAAGAGTATATAGGAATGAAGCTATAAGTATTCGAAGTTATTGTCTGTTTCATCAAGTTGAAGGTTTATATATCAATAGGAATGTTTCACTCGCAGAAATGAAAGGGGACTATAGAATATTTTTGCAGTCAATTTTTTGGTAAAAATGTAAAATCTCGGTTTCGCCCGAGCTTTTTCCCCTTTACTGAACCCAGTGCTGAAGTAGACATTTCATGTATTATGTGCGCTGGAAAAAGGTTGTTCAATGTGTAAGAAGACGGGTTGGCTTGAAATTCTCGGCTGTGGAATGGTTGATCCATCAGTTTTAAAAAAATGTTGGTTATGATAGTGAAAAATGGTCTGGGTATGCATGGGGAATGGGTATTGAGAGACTTGCTATTCTGAAGTATGGAATCGATGATATCCGACTTTTTTTTAATGGTGATATTAGATTTTTAAGGCAATTCCCATGATTATTTCCATCGAGTGGCTTAAAGAATTAGTTTCATTTGAAAAAAAGCCCTAAAGAAATTGCTAATGACCTTACCCTCCATAGGATTAGAGTCTACTTATAATGAAGGTCAAGATATTATAGATATTGAATTAACACCCAATCGTCCTGATTGTATGTCTCATATTGGTGTAGCAAAAGAAATTTCTATTTTGACGGGCAATAAAATCAAGAAAACTAAAAATTCATTTAAAGAATCATCTTCCAATATTTCCAATGAAATAGAAATTAATATTCAAAATATAAAAGGATGCCCACGTTATGGGGCAAGGGTAATTAAGGGAGTAAAAGTTGGAAAATCTCCAGATTGGATGATCTCAAGGTTAGAACAATGCGGTATTAGATCTTTAAATAATATAGTAGATATTTCAAATTACGTTCTTCTTGAGCTTGGTCATCCTTTACATATATTTGACCTAGATTTGTTAGTTGGTAAAACCATTAATATACGTTCAGCAATTAAAAATGAAAAAAATTGTAACTATCGATGGAGAGAAAAGAAAATTGTCAGATACTCATCTCTTGATTTGCGATAAGCAAAAACCAATTGCTTTGGCTGGAATAATGGGTGGTAAAAATAGTGAAGTAACAGAAAATACCACAAATATCCTTATTGAATCAGCATATTTTGATCCTGTCACTATACGAAGAGGTGCTAAGCTCTTAAGTTTGTCCACTGAAGCATCAAAAAGATTTGAACGTGGTGTTGATTATGATGATATTCATTTAGTTTTGGATCGGGTCGCTGATTTAATTGTTCAAATTTCTGGTGGTGAATGCACCAACGGTATAGCTGATAGTTATCCTGAACCAATAAAAGTGAATTCAGTTGTTTTGGATTCTGATAGGTTGGACTCAGTATTAGGGATTAATCTTGACAATAAATTTATTTCCAAAACATTTGATTCCCTTGGAATTGAACATTCATTGAAAAAAGATACATTTGAATGCAAAATCCCTTCAAACCGTCCTGATCTTGAACGTCCAATTGACTTGATTGAAGAAATTGGAAGAATCTATGGTTTTGACAACATTCAATCTAAAAATAACTATATTGGAATTATTCCTTCTAAGATAAATGATGAAGAGAGTCATATTGATTCCCTTCGAGATTATTTTAGGGGAATTGGTTTCAATGAAGCAATGACAAATAGTCTGATTAGTTCAGAGCATGCAAATTTAATTTCAAATGAATCTGTTAAGGTTTCAAATCCTCTTAATCGAGAAATGTCTGTTTTAAGACCATCGCTTTTTCCCGGTTTACTATCTTCTGCCCGTTATAATATGAGGAGAGGAGAGGCTAATCTTGCAATCTTTGAATATGGGAATATTTTTCGTTCAGGAACAAAGAAGGGGTGGTCTGAAAATAAAAACTTTTCTGGAATAGTTTGTGGAAATCGTGTAAACAAAGGTTGGAAGATTGCTAAACAGCCTTTTGATCTCTTTTTAATGAAAGGAATAATTGCAGATTTAGCTAAAAGGTATACTTTAGATACTCAATACACTCCAATTGACGATAAGGATGGTATTTTATCTAATGGGCTAACAATTAAATGCGATGGAAGTCCCATCGCAAAAATAGGAAATATTAAATTAGATGTATTAAATAATTTCGAAATAGATATTCCAGTTATTGCATTTGATCTTTATTTAGAGGTTTTTGCTGACAATGTTGGAGGAATAAGGTTCCAACAATTACCTCAGTTTCCTGGGGTTCAACGGGATTTGTCACTTACTGTTCCAAATAGCATTACGATTAATCAAATGGAAACTATAATTATAGAAAAAGGGGGCAATTTACTTAAGTCGCATCAATTGTATGACCTTTACGAAGGAGATCAAATTGAAAAAGGATTTAAAAGCGTAACATTTTCTATTTTATTTCGTTCTAATGAAAAAACTTTAAAGGATTCGGAAGTTGATTTAATAATGCAATCAATAATTTCAGAGACTTCCAGAACTTTAGGTGCTAAATTAAGGTAATATGGAATCCGTTTTACCAAATCTTTCAGCTTTAGAAGGAAAGGTTCAAGAGGCTGTTGAGGAGATTAAACGATTAAAAAGCTCAAGTGTTAATTCGAATATCTCTTTTGATAAAAAGGCTATTCGAAAAAGTATAAAAAAAATTATTGCACTTATTGAAGATGCTGAGAAAACAGATAGCTAGGAGGTCCAATGTCTGATAATCAAGACAATCTTGCCCGAGTATCTATTTTTGGTCATGAATACACTGTAAAAGCTCAAGCGGAAGCAAGTTACATTGCTGATGTTGCTCAATTTGTTGATCAGAAAATGAGGGAGGTTGAAAAGGAACTTCCATCTTCCCAATCTACAGCTAGGATAGCAATTCTTGCTGCCATGAGTATTACCGATGATTATTTTGCTGAAAAGCGAATGAGAAATAGTATGATTGATGAGGTTGAGGATAAATCATCCTCACTTATTGAAATTCTTAATGAAAACCTTATTATGAATTAATTCATTATTCTTTTCTTTAAACTCACTTTTATTCTGATGCAAACTTGCATCAATTATAACTATGATAGAAACTAGAATCCTTTCAGGTAAAGAAGTAGCATCTTCAGTCTATAGAGAGCTTGAACCAAGAATTAAAAATCTTCTTAAAGAAGAAATTACTCCAGGGCTAGCAGCTATTATAGTAGGAGATGACCCTTCTTCAAAATTATACGTTAAAAACAAGGCGAAACGTTTTGAAAGTCTTGGTTTGTATTCTAAAATATTTTTTTTGTCAGCTTCAAGCAGTTATAATGATATTATTGAAAAAATATCTGATTTAAATAATGATGATCGTTTCCATGGTATTCTAGTTCAACAGCCTTTGCCAAAAGATATTGATATAGGATTGATTTTGGAATCTATTGATCCTAAAAAGGATGTTGATGGTTTTCATCCTGAGAACATGGGTCTTCTTGCTTGTGGAAATCATCGTTTTATTGCATGCACCCCGAAGGGAGTTATCAGAATATTTAAACATTTTCAAATTGATACTACTGGTAAGCATGCTGTAGTGATTGGACGTAGCAATATTGTAGGTAAACCAATGTCTCTACTTTTGTCCTCAAAACTTTCCTTTGGTAATTCGACAGTTACAATTTGTCATTCGAAGACTAAAGACCTTTCTAGAATTACTAAACAAGCTGATATATTAATTGCATCAGTTGGTGTACCAAATCTCATTAAAGGAAATATGATAAAGGAGAATGCAATAATTATAGATGTTGGTATTACTAGAGTTAATAATAATTCAAAAAAAGGATTTTCTTTAGTTGGGGATGTGGATATTGAATCGATAATGGGTATTGCAAATTCGGTTACCCCTGTACCAGGTGGTGTAGGACCAATGACTATTGCTATGCTTGTTGAGAATACAATTGAAGCTGCTGAGCAATATAATTCAACTTTAAGGAATGATCATTAAACATAAAAATACGTTTAGAATTGTCTCAAATTTATTTCATATCTTTAATAAAACTTTTATATGAATCAGTTAAATACCTTAATGTAACTTATAAGGATTTGCGCCCGTAGCTCAGCTGGATAGAGCGCTTGCCTCCGGAGCAAGAGGTCACAGGTTCAAATCCTGTCGGGCGTACAGCGGAAACCAGCCATTAAAAGCCCTTCTTAAACAGTCATTTTGTCTCGTGACTATAGAGGGGCTTTTT
>JBJKZS010000024.1:0-11287 GCA_045569115.1 Fidelibacterota bacterium
CCGGCTGAAAGTGAGTAATAGTATTCACCTTCCTTCCAGATTGAAGGATCAAATACTCGATAAGGATATTGCTTATCATCATCATCAATTAATCTATTCTCAGGATTAAGAATAGAAATAGGTGCCCCTTCCGTGACTTTGTCCCAGTTGAGAAGGAGGGGGTCAGAAGATGTTGCTACCATATTCCCTATATTAGTCCCATGGTACATAGCAATGACCCTGTCTTCTTCAACAAGGGTTGTTCCAGAAAAGACAGCTCTTTCAGGCTTAGGATAGATAGCATAGGGCAAATCACGCCAGTGAATTAGATCATCGCTTACAGCATGTCCCCAGTGCTGTCTAGGGTCTTCAGGTGGATAGCCCTGGTAAAAAAGATGCCATTTCCCTTTCCAGTAACTAAGACCGTTGGGATCGTTTAAACGATTTTCAGGACTCACAAAATGATAATTAGGCAAGTGTGGCTCTCCAGCCATGGCTTTTCTAGATTTAGCAAATCTTTTTAGTAAAGGATTTTTCTTTAATTCTCTTTCCTGTTTTTTAAGAGTGTTGGAAAATTTGTATTCAGGGACTTTAGAAGTATAGTCAGGATGTCCTTCTGGTATTGTACCTCCAGGAACAAATTTGCTTTCCTGGGATTGAGCCGTAGCCAGACAAAAAGAAAAAATTAGAATGGAAATTCTAAGTAGTAGTGTAGATGATTTCATGTTGGATCCTCCTAAGTTAAATAGTTTTTATGCTTTTTTGATTTTTCAATCAGGAGCATCAGAAAGTATGTATTTTTTATGATCATTCACAATTTTATTAATTCTTGTAATTATCTCAGGATATTGTTCCGCTACATTGAACCGTTCTCCAATGTCAGTATTAAGGTCAAACAAAGCAACCGGGTCATATTTATTTTGCTTGCTATAACCCCTCCAAAAACCATCTTTTTCAGAGCCAATTGATTGCCTTGAATAATAATGGGCTTTGTATTTACCCATACGAGCAGCCCAAACTTGACCTCCATCTCCACCTTGTTCCTTGGGCCCATAGTAAAACCACTGATTTCTTTCGCCAGCTTTTCCATGCAATAAAGTTTGCGATAAATCATATGAATCATAATCTCTATCATTTGGGGGCGTAAAGCCAATTATAGTAGATAAGGTTGCCATAAAGTCAACATTGGCAGATATAGCATCTACTACAGCAGGCGAGATTTTTCCTGGCCACCAGAAAATAGCTGGAACACGCTGCCCACCTTCCCAGGCCGTAAGTTTTCCATCTCTAAGATGCCCGGGAGAACCTCCTAGATCATAATATGTAATCCAAGGTCCATTATCACTGGTAAATATGACAAGAGTTTTTTCCGCAATATTCTTTTTTTCAAGTACTTCTATTATTTTTCCAACGGACCAATCGAGTTCTTCTATAACATCTCCATAAAGACCCGCCTTGCTCTTACCTTGAAATTTATTAGAGGCATAAATAGGAACATGAGGCATACTGTGAGGGACATATAAAAAGAATGGTTCGTCTCCATTTTCATTGATCCATTTTACTGCTTCCTGAGTATAACGACTTGTCAACAGATCCTGTTTTACTACGTCTTCAATACTTTCTTTCTGGCGAAACAGTTGAATATCAAAAACATCAAATGGAGCATTCCGAATATTCTCATAAGTGCGTTCAAATCCACTTCCTTCTTTTATAGGAGCATCATTGCTACCTGCAAGACCATAGAAATAGTCAAAGCCTTGATCATTAGGATGTTCGCCATTATCCATTCCAAGGTGCCATTTACCTATGCAAGCTGATTTATAACCTTTTTTTCTAAGTAATTCAGCAATAGTGACTTCTCTCGATGGAACCGATGCCCATAATGATTTGCCTTCATGTATACGATAGGGAAGTCGACCTGTAAGTAAAGCGGCCCTGCTTGGATTGCAGGCAAAGTAGGAGGCATAAAATGATGTCCACCTTTGACCTTCTGAAGCTAAACGATCAATATTAGGAGTTTTAATTAAGGGGTGTCCCTGGCATCCTAGGTCGCCATATCCAAGATCATCAGCTAGAATAATAATTACATTTGGAAGGGATATAGCCTTGGATTGAAAATCGTTACTATCTCTATCCGAGCAGGCATAAACGAGAATGCTATATATCAGAACTGCTTTAGGGAATTTTTTCAACCTTGAATAATAGTGAAAATAAGAAACAAATCAAAAGATCGTGTTAGCTGTCAAAGCATTACCAAACTAAAGAGAGCCTTAATTTCTATTTAGTTAGCGGTAGATTTTTCTTGAATAAAAAAGCTACTTTTTAAGCGTTTCTCTCCATTGATAATCCTGAAGTTCAGATCTATGGGTGGAATGAATTATACGATATTCCTGACCTCCTCCAAGAGCCGCAAAAACAAAAAGGACTCCTCCTTGAATATTGTTATAATACCAGATTTCATGAGGTGCTTCACCCATTGCCGCAGCCTGCCTATCGTATTCGTCTGGTATTCCGTATTTAATGGTTATGCGACCTCGATCACTTTGCCAACCTTTTTTCAAGCCAGTGGCAAACCTTGATGAATATTCAGCCCTTGAAAGGTATTGATCTCGGTATTCATTTTGGGGTGTTGAAGGGTTTGAATCACGTTTTTCCCAGAAATCAGTTAGAAATTTAACTTTACTATCTAAGTCTTTTGTTTTTTTATACGCACGCTTCTCTGATCGACTTGAAATGTATAGTAAACTAGCAAATTCTTCATTTAGAGCATCTTCAGTTTTACCATAAAGTTGTGATGACAAGAGATCTGATGATGACAAATCAGAAACAGGAGTTGCGGAAGCTGGGTTCAAATTAATATATCTGAAAGGTTTCATGGAATTTGAGAGAGGAGTACCATTCTCATCATATATCTGAGCATCTAACACATAAATTCCGCTTTGCAACGAGCTAATATTAATTTGTCCCACCTCAACACTTGATTCATTTACCCTTGGCTTTGTTTTCTGATTTGATTGTACTTGAAGTCCATTTAAATCAAGGATGGTATTGTTAACTCTATATTTCTCCCCAGCTATTCCTTGAAGCAGATTGTAGACTTCATAATAGTAGTATATTACTGGGAGATTACTACTGTAAATACCTGAAGGATTTGGGATTACATCATAGGGACCTTTCGTGAAAAGATTTTTTTTCCCATTTTGAGTTTTTCTGATTGTGGAGGCTAACTCAATATCGCTAATTGACACACTATCTGAGAAAAAACTTTTTGATGGGAGCTCAAGTGTAAAAGTATGGGTTCTAGACTCATCATTTTCATCAACAGATTGTATAGACATATTCTGGTTCAGATTGGGAACGAACATTTTTAACATCCCAACTAAACTCCTCTGCTGATCAGTAATTGCGGTATCAGCAACCAAGCCGGGAATTCTGAATTTTTTATTTAACAAAACTGAATCTGACTCATTTGATGAGAGCGTTATAGTCATAATTATTGCTCCCTCGAATGCATCCCCTTTACTTTTGTAAGTAAGAACAGATTGTTTATATGTATAGTATAGTTCTAAATAGTTTTGTTCTACTTTATCTCGGTATTGTGAGACACCAATTCCTATGATAAAATTGGGCTTTGTCTGAGCAAGAATTCCTTGTAGTGGAAAGGCTGAAATTAGAAGGATTATTATTGCTGGTTTTTTAAACAATAGTGTAAGCTTGTTTTTCATAACCACTTAACTTAACATAAACCATACACAAAGTTGAAATAACTTAATAATCTGATTAATTAAGATCAGATTGAGGTGCAAAAAAATATTTTCTCAGCTTTATCTTGCATAATTTAAAGGAGTAAGAGTTCATGATTAGAATTAGAAGGTTCATTCATTCGTTCTTTTTAATTGGTCTTGTTATTATTTCTGGGTGTGCTTCAAAAACTGATTCAGTTCCTACTACACCATCTTCAGATCAATGGGTCATTTATGATGGTTATGATGGTCCTGGTTCGGGTAAACATATAGTTTTTGTGACAGGTGACGAGGAATATCGATCAGAGGAAGCTATGCCTCAAATGGCAAAGATTCTCGCAAAACATCATGGTTTTAAATCTACGGTTCTTTTTGCTATAGACCCTAAGACTGGGGCAATTGACCCTGAAACATTAGATAACATTCCAGGACTTGACGCACTTGCTTCAGCAGATTTGATGGTTTTGTTCACACGTTTTAGAGAACTCCCTGATGACCAAATGAAACACATTGTTGATTATACCAATTCGGGTAAGCCGATTATTGGTCTAAGAACCGCCACACATGCTTTCAACTATAAAAAGAATCCAAAAGGTCCCTATTCAAAATATAGTTTCAATGACAAAGGATTTGAAGGAGGCTATGGCAGACAGGTATTAGGGGAAACATGGGTTTCTCATTATGGTCACCATGGTAAAGAAAGTTCTAGGGGTGTTGTAGCTGAAGGTAAAGAAAACCATCCTATTGTTCGGGGATGTGAAGATATCTGGGGCCCCACGGATGTGTATGAAGTTGGTGAACTAACGGGAAATAGTGAGCCTGTTATTATGGGACAAGTTCTGACAGGTATGAATCCTGAGGATCCAGCAAAATCTGACAAACCTCTCATGCCTTTGGCATGGATAAAAAACTATAAAGGTGATACAGGAAATACAACAAAAGTTTTTACTACTACTATGGGAGCTGCTACCGATCTTGAAAGTGAAGGGCTTAGGCGTTTACTTGTAAATGCAACTTACTGGTCCTTAGGTATGGAAAGTCAGATTCCAGATCGGGCAAATGTCGATTTAGTAGGAACTTTTAACCCAACTCCTTTTGGTTTTGGTGATCAGAAAATAGGTATAATGCCTTCTTCTCATAAGATTCAGTAGATAAATGGTTGCTTACAAAATAAAGTTCCGACTTAACGATTGTTTCAGTTATCTATTATTAGCCTTTTTTTGTTTATTCTTCGAATTTTCAAAGGCTGAGTCCTCCAAGAAATCTCAGAAAATTAATGTTTTGGTTTGGGATGAACAGCAGCCTAAACAAAAAGAAGCGTATGATAACTTTCTAGGGAATGCAATTGCTGAACATTTGAAAAAAAATCCTGCTCTAAATGTTAGGTCAGCTAAGCTAGATGATCCCCAGCAAGGGATTTCTTCCAAATCATTAGATTGGAGTGATGTAATTATTTGGTGGGGGCATGTACGCCATAATGAAATTTCTTCAACAAAAAGCAAGGAAATTGTTAAGCTAATAAAAAAAGGTGAATTGAGTCTTATTGCATTGCATTCTGCTCATTGGTCTAGTCCTTTTATGGAGGCAATGAATGAAAGAACTAAAATGGATTTTCAAAAAACTTATGGGAAATCGAAAAGTTCAGATTTAGAAGTGACTTATGTATTGCCTGCTGAACGGTTTAGAGCTCCAAAAAGAGAAGAAAAAGTAACGCCTTGGGTAGATTATAGAAAATTTCCAAAAGGTAATGTATCTGCTACTATACATCTTCCTATATCTTGTTTCCCCGCATATCGGCCCGATGGTAAGCCAAGCACAATCACAACTCTTATCCCAGATCACCCAATTGCCTCCGATATTCCTCCCAAGTTTATTGTTAGTAATACTGAAATGTATGATGAGCCTTTCCACGTTCCTGAACCTGATGCTGTGATATTTGAAGAAAGATGGGAGCCAGGAGAATGGTTTCGAAGCGGTAGCCTCTGGGATATTGGCAAAGGAAAGATTTTTTATTTTCGTCCAGGACATGAAACATATAAAGTTTTTTATGAACCTATACCGTTAAAGATAATTGAAAATGCGGTAACCTGGTTGTCTTCTCAGCAAAAAAACTGACATCAAATTTAAGTGATGGTAAGAAGACCTCATCCACATAAGTGCATGAATGGTATAGAGAAACACTCTTTTTTGTACAATAAACGAGTAATAAATATTATTCTATGTTTGCTTACAATTTGGGGATGTGGGGATAAGGCTTCTGAAAAGAAGCAATCATCTTTTGTAAACTCAGAAGTCAGTTTTACCGATATAACTATTGAAGCGGGACTTGGTGATTTTAAACACGAAAATGGAGCTTTTGGGGAGAAGTGGTTTCCAGAGCCAATGGGATCTGGAGGAGGCTTCATTGATTATAACGGTGATTTCTGGGAAGATATATTACTAGTTGGTGGAGGAGTATGGAGTGAAAGTGGTAGGGAAAAAGTACCAGCACTTCATTTATATAGGAATAATGGAAACGGAACCTTCACAGAAGTTACTTCTGAAGCCGGATTAAATAATATTTTTACATATCCTTTTGGAATTACAGTTGCTGATTATGATAATGATAATGATCAGGATTTTTTTCTTACTACCATTGGAAAGAATCTTCTTTTTGAAAATCATGGTGGAAGATTTGAAGAAGTAGGAGAAAATGCGGGGCTGCAGAATTATTCAACCCTAAGTAGTTCTGCCATATTTTTTGATGCAGACAGGGATGGTTGGCTTGACTTATACACCGGGAATTATATTGACTGGTCGCCTGAGAGCGATATATGGTGTTCATTTGGTGGGAAAAAGGGTTACTGTACTCCAGAAGTATATGAAGGTTTCCCAAGCAGGTTTTATCGAGGCAATGGTGATGGGACCTTTACAGATAAAACTGAAGAGGCTGGTTTTTTGCCGGCACCCGGAAAAACCCTAGGTGTTTCTCAACATGATTATAATAAAGATGGTTGGCCAGATCTTGCTGTAGCAAATGATTTAGATAGAGATTTGCTATATGAGAATAAAGGTGATGGAACTTTTATTGAGCGTGGCATGGTAAGTGGGATGGCATTTGATGAGGCCGGAAAGGCTCGAGCAGGAATGGGAATCGATATTGGCATCACTGATGATACGTTTGAAGAAACGATCTATATTGGAAATTTCCAGAATGAGATGATAGGTGTGTATAGGCATATGGGAAACGGGTTTTTTATGGATCGAGCCGCCATGTCTCGAATAGGTAGGCCAAGTCTTGAAGTCCTTACTTTTGGGTTGTTTTTATTTGATGTTGACTTGGAAGGAGATTTGGATTTGTTCATTGTTAATGGTCACATTCAGGTTGAGATTGAAAATGATGAGGATGAATTTCAATTTCGGCAGTTGACTCAACTGTATATCAATAAAGGAGATGAAACTTTTGAGCTTGCAAAGCCTAGCCAAGGTTCAGTCTTTTCTAAAGCAATTGTTGGTAGAGGGGCTGCCTATGGAGATATTGACCGTGATGGAGATCTTGATATTCTTATTACAGAAAACAGTGGTCCAGTATACCTTTGGCGTAACGACCTTATTGGAGATGAAAAAAAGGCAAATTTTGTCAGGGTAAGATTAATTGGAACAGATAGTAATCGAGATGGCCTTGGCTCAACAGTTACAGTTTTTTCTGGGCAAAAAGCAAAAAGGCAACGAGTCAGGACGGGTTCATCTTATCTATCCCAGTCTGAAAAAACACTCACTTTTGGATTAGGTAAATCTGTAATAATTGATTCTTTGGAAATTAATTGGGCAAGCGGAGATATAGATAAATTTTATGATATTAAGGCTAATCAGACCCTTCAAATAACAGAAAACTCAAAATCCCTTGGATATTTGAAAAGATAATTGATATAAATTATCTTTTATTGCTACTTAACGGATCTTTTTTTCCTTAATAGATATTCAGTATTTCGCAATCTACCTTTCTCGTAAAATTCAACTTTCTGAAGCTCTTTGTCTTCGGTCCAATATTTCCATGGACCAATTCTTGCTCCACCTATGAAGTGACCTTCATTTTTTAATGAGCCGTTAGAATACCATTCTTTTGCTAAACCATCGGGTCGTCCATTGGAAAGAGTTGTTTCTCCGCGCTTATTTCCATTGGGGTACCACATAATCCATGTTCCATCGCGAGCACCTTTAGCATAAAACCCCTTTTTCTTCAAGTTACCATTTTCAAACCATTCAATTTGATCTCCATCGGGTCGCCCATTGACCAATTTTACTTCACCTTGCTTTTTCCCATTATCCCACCATCTGAGCCATAAACCTTCCATCGTATTTTTATTCCACGCTCCTTTGGATTTCAGCTGACCATTACGATGCCATTCAATTTGAATCCCATCTTTCAGATCCGAGCGATAATGAAGAGTCCTTTTCTTCTTGCCATTCTTATGCCATTCGATGTGCTTACCTTCTTTTTTACCAGAAATAAACTTTGATTTTTTCTTGAGTTTTCCTGTTTGGTAAAATTCTTTCTGCTTTCCATGTAATAACCCATTTTTATATTTGAGCTGAAGTTGAGGAGAACCATCCTCATACCAAACCTGCATTTTTCCAGAAGCTAACCCGTTTTTTAATTTCACTCTACTTTTCAACTGACCATTCTTATGCCATTCTTCCTTGACATTATTCGTTTGGAGATCAGTTAAATTATCTTTGGTAGTTTCTTCCTGACTAATTGGTTTAAGAGAAGAATAAAGTGTAATGCCTTGTGACAAAACAAGTCCAGGATATACTAATACTGATAGGGCTAAAACTGTTAACTTTAAAATAATTACTGATTCACAAATAAATTTCTTCATTTTTCTAATTGTTCATTTAAGTATTGATTTAATGCGTAATTTTATGATTCTTTTGCTACATTAAATATTAATTATAATATTTAAGAGACAAAAAAAGGTTCCAAAAAAAGTTTATCTTTTGAAAAAAAGGAGCAGGGGTTCAATATTCCTCTTAAGTTAAATAAATATGTTCAATGGAGACCTTGATGAAACGTAAAATTAAAATGGGTATGGTTGGTGGTGGACAGGGTGCTTTTATAGGGCCGGTTCATTTAATGGCAGCTCAACTAGATAATCAGATTGAATTAGTCTGCGGAGCCTTTAGCTCAGATCCTGTAAAGTCAAAACAATCGGGTGAAGCATATTTTTTACCAGCAAATAGAACTTATGGAAGTTATGAGGAGATGTTTAAAGCTGAGTCAGATCTTCCAATAGGTGAAAGAATGGATTTTGTTACTATAGTTACTCCTAATCACATGCATTTTCCAGTACAAAAAATGGCTTTAGAAAATGGCTTTAATGTTATGAGCGATAAGCCTATGTGCTTTAATCTAAGCGAGGCTGAACAGTTGGTCGACATTGTAAAAAAGTCTGGATTACTATTTGGACTTACGCACAATTATACTGGCTATCCTATGGTGAAAGAGGCTAAACACAGGATTAGTAATGGAGATCTTGGGAAAATAAGAAAGATTATTGTAGAATATTCTCAAGGTTGGCTTGCAACTTTTCTTGAAAATGAAGATCAAAAACAGGCATCATGGCGGACGGATCCTAATAGAGCTGGCTCATCGTGTTGTATTGGGGATATTGGTACGCATGCGGAGAACCTTGCTGAATATATTACTGGCCTAAAGATTGAAGAAATTTGTTGCGAATTCACAACTTTTGTTGATGGGCGTAATCTTGAAGATGATGCAAATTTGTTAGTTAAATATGACAATGGTGCCAGAGGAATCTTGTACTCTAGTCAGATCTCAGTTGATGAAGAGAACCGTCTTAGTATAAGGGTATATGGAGAAAAGGGAGGACTTGAATGGGATCAGCAGGAACCTAACACCTTAGTCCTAAAACATATTGATAGGCCAAGAGAGATTATAAGAGCTGGAGCAAATTACAGTGATCGTTTATCATCTCAGGGTGTATCAGCTGCAAGACTTCCAGCGGGTCATCCTGAGGGTTATATAGAAGCCTTTGCCGTCCTCTACAGGAATTTTGCTTCAGCTTTACATGCTAAGCTTGAAGGCCTTCCGCCTAGTGAAGCATCTTTAGACTTTCCAGGAGTTGATGATGGTTTAAGGGGCATGTCATTTATTGATGCATGTGTTCGATCCTCTGAGGCTGGGGCACAATGGGTATCTCCAAAATTTCCATAAATTTTTTTGCTTGATAATACAAGGAGTTAGAAAAAATGAGCAGAGCTGTTACACTTTTTACTGGCCAATGGGCTGATTTATCACTGGAAGAACTTTGCGTGAAGGCAAAAGGATTTGGTTATGATGGCCTTGAGCTTGCATGCTGGGGAGATCATTTTGAGATTGAAAAGGCGGATCAGTCTTATTGTGATCAGAAAAGAGAACTTCTTGCTAAGCATGATCTCCAACTATTTTCGATTGCAAATCATTTGGTGGGTCAGGCTGTTTGTGATAAAGTTGATATTAGACATAAAAATATTCTACCAGAGTATGTTTATGGTGATGGAAATCCAGAGGATGTCCAAAAGCGTGCCGCGGATGAAATGATTAAAACCGCTGAAGCTGCAAAAAGGTTAGGAGTAAATATCGTTAATGGTTTTACAGGCAGTAGTATATGGCATCTCATATATGCTTTTCCACCAATGATTCCTGAAATGATTGATGAAGGGCTTTAATGATTTTGCTAGAAGATGGCTACCAATTTTGGATGCTTTTAAAGAAAATGGTATTCGGTTTGGCTTAGAAGTTCATCCTACAGAGATTGCATTTGATATTGTTACAGCTGAAAGAGCAGTTAACGCCCTTAATGGTCATGAGGCTTTTGGTTTTAATTATGACCCAAGTCACTTAGGATATCAAGGGGTTGATTATGTCCATTTTATCAGAAAATTTTCTGATAAAATTTTTCATGTTCACCTTAAGGACGTGGCTTGGACTACCAACCAAATTGAATCGGGTGTATTTGGAAGTTATCTTGATTTTGGTGATAGCAGTAGATTCTGGAATTTCAGATCACTTGGTCGGGGTAATATTGATTTTGAGGAAATAATTAGAGCCTTGAATGACATTAAATATACTGGACCTCTATCAATTGAGTGGGAAGACAGCGGTATGAACCGTGAAACTGGTGCATCAGAATCTGTTGCTTTTGCAAAGGGTGTTGACTTTGAAACATCTGACTTAGCTTTTGATTCATCTTTTGCGGAATAGAAAAGAGATTAGAATCCTTTGGGATGCAATCTAGTATTACTAAAGGATATGGATGATCAGAATATACTAGATCATTACTCTTATGCTTTCAAAACTTCATGATGCTATGTCGACTTCAGAATTTAGAGATTTAATTCAATATTTATCGGAGTTGCAATAATTTGGTTTACCATTGATTTGTTGGTTGACATATCCCATACTCTCAAGTTATTTATAAAGCTCAAACCACCACTAGAGAAGACCTCGATTCCGCGACTATCTGAGCGAGTAGGATAGACCCGTTGGGTTATACATTGGCGCCCATTCGCGAATATTTCAA
>JBJKZS010000025.1:0-11223 GCA_045569115.1 Fidelibacterota bacterium
AAATAGAGGAAAAAATGAAACTATCCATTGAATATTGTAATCAGTGAAATTATCTTCCTAGAGCTTCCAGTCTGGCAAGCGAAATTCTTGATAAATATGGTACTGATGTTAAACAATTATTATTAATTCCTTCTGGTGGTGGTCTATTTGAAATAATTAAAGATAATGAGTTAATTTTTTCAAAAAAACGACTTGATCGTTTTCCAGAAGATGGAGAAATCTTTAGGCTTCTTGAAAATAAATAAAATTCCAATACATCTTTTTATTGTTGGTCATTTTCTTTTTGCCGAAAAAAACCCTGAGATTATTGTTTTATCAGTAAAAGTGGGATCTTCCATTGATGCTGCTGAAAATTCATTAATGGGTTTATTTCCCGATGTAAAAGATTTCGAAAGTGCTCAATTTTACAAACTATCAGAAAATCGTTATATGGCAAAAATCGTTTATGTTGATAAAAACAGAAGAAGAATGAAAAAAAGACGATATTCTTGGCGTCAACTTCAGAGTTTAAAATATAAGGCTGGTAGTCATCCATTTATAAGTGAGGAAGTACGTGACAAGCAATTGGATTTATTGGGATATTTACAAGAACATAATGTTATGGATGACATTCCATTGAGTACATTCTGTATAATTAAACATAGAAATGGAAAGTTATTTACGGGCACATTTCTCAATTACAGTAATAAAACTGTTAAACTCCAATCACCATTTAACAAAATTGAATTTCCTATAGAAGATCTAGAATCAATTGCCTATAAACCATTTATTGATGATGGTCTAATATGGAAAAAATTATTAGCTTTTGGGATTGGATCATCTTTAGGAATTACATTTGCAGAATTTTGGAATACCCAAAAACTTCCATCAACAGACATGATTTGGCACAATAGGTTTCTTGGTTTAGGAGTTGGTTTATTTTTAGGCAGAGAATTGTTCGAAGCGGTTTCTGTTCTTACTACTCCTAAAAAAGTAATTTCTTTAACTACCGAAGAATTGGTAAAAATCAATTGAAACATATAGATTCTATTATAATTACTCGGAGGACGATAAATGGCTGAAGAACAATCTAATGAAGTAGACGCACAAAAAGTATTCTTGATGGCAAAGATTAATGAATTGACAGATGGTGTAGCACCAGGTTATGGCGAAGAATTTCTGGAAGAGCTAATGAGGCGTTTAGAAAAAACCGTCTTTGATTTTAATGATGAAGTAACCTTATTGCTTGATATGTTAAAGTCACAATCGATAGAAAGAAATGAAAAGCTTAATGACCTTATTGAGAAAGGTGATCAGGTCATAATTGAATCGGTGAAATCCGAAAAATCATCCGCTGAAACAGAAATGAGTGACTGGGAGAAAAGATTGGAGTCTCAAAGCGATTCTTCCGAAAAAAAGAATGAATCAGAATCAAAATCAGTTAAAGAAAAAAGTCCGGTGAAAAAAAGTATATTTAGTTGGAAAAAAAAGAAAAAAGATTAACAGTTTTTAATTTCTTGCTGAATTAAGATTTTTTTGAGGAGAAAAATATCATTCTTTCATCCTTATTTTTGTGCTTACTATAAGTTGTATTAATAAATCCTGATTTTTCCATAAATAGAATCATATTTTCTGGATCTCCTAATTTTCCTTCTCCATTAGTAGATAAATCATTCTTCAATTGATCTGCAATAAAAAACTTCCCATTTGTTTTAAGGACTCTTTTTATCTCAGAAAGACCTTTTTTAAAATTATGCCAGTGATAAAAGGAATTTATAGCAAATGCGATATTTACGGATTCATTAATTAATGGTATATGTTCAGCTGAACCATTAAGAAATCTTATGTAATTCTTTTTCGAATAGCCCAAGGTTAATTTTTTTGCAATCTTAATCATTCTTGGTGTAGGATCAATTCCTATTATTTGACCAACAGTGATTAACTCAGCCGCAATTCGACAAGAATTGCCACTACCGCATCCAATATCTAAAACTATATCAGAAGCTTTAATATTTGCCAGTTTTATAGCAAGAGTTGTAGAAAAATGCTCCCCATAATTTTCAGCATACCACTCAGCATCTTCATCATTCCACATTGATTCATATAAAAAATTACTCTTCAAAACTTAAAATAAAATATACTTCAAGTTATGTGTACTACAACTATTAATTGTTATCGATAAAAAGTAACTTGTCTTTTGGTTTTGGTTGAATTTATATAAAATAATAAGCTACAAAGGACTGGATCTTATTTTGGTGAAAAAAAACTTTTGTAGTAGTTATGATAACCAATGATCTTTATACTCAATTAAAGGGTTAAAAGAATGAGTTACTTAGTTTTAGCAAGAAAATACAGACCTGAAACCTTTCATGAAATTCTTGGTCAAGACCATATTACTCAAACATTTCTAAATGCCTTTAAAAATAACCTAATTGCGCACGCCTATTTATTCTGTGGTCCTCGAGGCGTAGGAAAGACTACTACCGCCCGGGTATTAGCCAAGGCATTAAATTGTCTTTCAGCAGACAATATAAATCCTTGCAATGAATGCACCAATTGTCTTGAGATTTCTTCTTCTCGCAGTATGGATGTTATTGAGATTGATGGTGCCTCAAATCGAGGAATTGATGAAATGAGAAATTTGAGAGATGTTGTAAAATATTCTCCTATTAATTCTAAGTTTAAAGTTTTCATAATTGATGAAGTTCATATGCTAACACAGGCCGCATTTAATGCTCTACTTAAAACTCTTGAAGAACCTCCTGGGCATGTCAAATTTATTTTTGCAACGACTGAGTCTAATAAGGTCTTACCGACTATAATGTCTAGATGCCAAAGGCATGATTTTCACAGAATATCAATTGACACTATTAAAAATTGTTTAAACAAAATTGCAAAAAAAGAAAATTTTTCAATTGAGAATGAAGTTTTCACTCTTATTGGTAATAATGCTGATGGCAGTATGCGAGACGCCCTAAGTTTAACTGATCAACTTATTGCATTTTGTGGAAATAAAATAACAATGAAAGATGCTGTTAAAATGCTTCGAATTATTCCTGTCGATATATTCTTTCAGGTTACGGATTGTCTCATTACAAAAGATAGAGTTGAACTACTTAAAACTTTGAACAAAATCTATGTGAATGGCTTTCCTTTAGGAGACTTTATACGAGGCTTCAACAAACATTTATTAAATCTTTTAATTTCAGCAGTTGATGGAGAAGGGCAATTATTAGATATGACATCGGATCTAAAAACACGTTACAATGAAATTAGTCCGAAATGGAACCCTCGTGATATAATTCGGATTCTTGATCAATCGACAAAGATGGAATCAGAACTAAAATATGTTGAACAACCTAAAGTATATATTGAAGTTATGATGTTGAAGCTTGTAGAAATGGATTCTTCTATAGATATTGAATATCTAATAAATAAATTATCGTCACTTAAGGTAGAGGAAACGGTAATATCAGAAGAAACAGCAAGTGTAGAAAAGGAAATTAGTAACGCTGAAGAATTGGTTCAAAATAAGAGCATTGAATATGACGAGAAGTTAAAAAAAGAAGATGAGGTCAATAGAACTTTCACTTCAAGAAAAAAAGATGATAGAAATAATGACAAAAGTCATGAGAATCAAATCCAGGAAGATATAGAAGTATCAACAGATACTAATGAGAATCTAAATGCTAATCATTCTTCAAATTCTTCTAGTATTGTATTAGAGGTAATTATTGAAAGCTGGAGTGCAATAATCTCAAAAGTATCAGAAAGTGGTACTTCAATAGGAACCTTTTTATCACATGGTGAACCAATCGAAGTAGTCGGAAGTAAAATTGTTATTGGTTTTCCTAAGAGTAATAAATTTCAAATTGATGTATTAAAGAAAAATTCAATAAAGATAGAAAAAAGTATTGCTAGTGTTTTAAAAAAAGAATTACGGGTAGATTTCATCATAAATCAAAATAAAGTTTCTACAACTTCTGAATCAACAGATAAAAACCTAGTTACTAAGAAGATGCTTGAAGTTTTTGGTGGAGATTTAAATAGTTAAGATAAAAAGGAGGCGGGATGTTCAGTAAAGGGAATTTCCAAAATATTCTAAAACAAGCAAAAAACGTGCAAAAAAAGATTGAAGCTACGCAAGCTGAGCTTGAAAAGATGGTTTTGACTGGCCAATCTGGTGGCGGAATGGTTGAAGCAAAAGTCAATGGTAAGAATGAATTATTATCATTAAGTATTGATCCTGAGTTGTTACAAGATGATGTTGAAATGATTGAAGATCTTGTAATTGCAGCTGTTAATCAAGGTTTAAGTAAAGCTAACAAAGAATCGCAAAAAAGAATGTCTTCAGTTTCTGGAAGCATGATAAGTGATTTAGGTGACTTTAATTTGCCAAGTGATTCTTAGTGAACGGATTACCAGAATCCTTTAATAGACTTGTGAATGGTCTTTCTGAATTTCCTGGCATTGGGAAAAAGACAGCTGAAAGAATGGCCTTTCATTTATTAAAATCAAATAAAACTTGGTCCGGAGACCTTGCAAAAGCTATTATAGACGTAAAGGCTCAAATACATGAGTGTCCTTCATGTCACAATATATCAGAAGTTATTCCATGCTCAATCTGCTCTGATGATAGACGAGATAATATGTTAATTTGTGTTGTAGAGGATACAATAGATCTGGTAGCTTTTGAAAAAACTAAACATTATAATGGGAAATATCATGTATTAGGGGGAGTTTTGTCACCTTTAGATGGTATAGGGCCCGAAAAACTTCATATAACTACCCTTCTTGATAAAGTTACAGGAACTGAGGAAATTATTCTTGCAACCAATCCAAGTGCTGAAGGAGAAACCACAGCTTTGTTTTTGGCGAAACTTTTAAAAGAAAAAGATGTAAAAATAACTAGACTGGCAAGTGGTATTCCAATAGGTGGGGACTTAGAATATACAGATGAAGCTACGCTTATAAGTGCCCTTAATGGAAGAAGAGAGTTTTAATGTTACCTAATCTTCTTACTATTGGAAGGATTTTATTAACACCTCTATTCATACTTTGTCTGTTTTATGAATCTCCATGGGCAAAAGCTAGTGCTTTGATAATCTTTCTCATTGCTGCAATTACTGATGCCTTTGATGGACATATAGCTAGAAAAAAGGATTTAGTTTCAAAAACTGGTGAATTTTTAGACCCATTAGCTGATAAAATACTTGTTGTATCTTCGTTCCTATCATTTGCACTATTAGGTAAAATCCCTTTTTGGATGGTTGTTTTAATAGTTTTTAGAGATTTATTTGTTACCGGCTTGAGGATGGTCTTTTTAAATAATGGTATTAGCCTTGTAACTAGTAAGGTTGCAAAAGCAAAAACCGGAATTCAACTTTTTTCTATAGTGTTTATATTAATTTATTTAACCCTCGCAACCTTTCCTCCTTTATACTCTTCAGGACTTACAGAATTTATCGAAAGGTTTGATCTCATTTGGTATAGCGTTTTACTAACAACTATATTCACTGTTTATACAGGATTAAATTATCTTTATGTCAACAGAAAAGCTATTCAACTTTTTATTGGCAATTCTAATCGTAATATGTGAAAGCAATCCTTGTCTATACAGCTGATTGGTATTCCACCTGTTTTCGTATAGGTTATTTTCCACTGGCACCAGGAACACTGGGAAGCTTAATAGCTTTAATTGCTTGGTTTTTATTACCAGAAACTTCAGCCATCAATTTAATCCTAATAATCTCCATTGTTTTTATAATTGGGATTTTTGCAACTGGTCTTATAGAAAAGGAATATAATATTCAGGATCCTTCTTATATAATTATAGATGAATGGGTCGGAATGTGGGTTGCACTTCTTTTTGTTCCTAATGATACAATTTGGTTTGTTTTTGCTTTTATACTTTTTAGATCTTTTGATATCCTAAAAATTTATCCAGCCAATATAATTGAAAAATTAAATGGTGGTATGGGAATTATGTTAGACGATATAGTTGCTGGTTTATATGCTGGATTAATTACTAATGGAATAGCAAGAATAATATGAAAAGTTCAATTATTACTATTGGAAATGAACTTCTTGGCGGTTATACGGTTGATTCGAACGGAACATGGATAGGAAGAAAATTAATTGATATCGGAATTACTACCTTTTGGAAATCAACCGTTCCGGATGACAAAGAAGAAATAATTAATGCTATGTCCCTAGCTGTTGATAAAGCTAATGTGGTTATTTGTACTGGTGGCCTTGGACCAACTAATGATGATCTTACTTTAGAAGCTTATTGCGAATTTGTTAAAACTGAATTAGAAATTGATCAAGAATATCTTGATGAATTGAAATATCGTTTCAAGCAACGCGGAGTTTCTATGCCCGTTATAAATGAAAACCAGGCACTAATACCAAGAAGGGGCACGCTTATACCTAATCCAAAAGGATCTGCACGAGGAATTTCTTGTATTATAGATGATACGTGGTTTTGTATCCTTCCAGGGGTCCCCAGCGAAATGAAAGCTATGATGGATGCTACAGTACTGCCTGAGCTAAAGGAAATGATTTCAGAAGAACTTTTTGTGTCAAACATTAGAACTACAGGAATTATGGAGTCAGTTTTATATGAATTATTAGCAAATATTATTCTTGACACCAATGTATCGATTGGTTTTTTACCTGGTTTTAGTGGCGTAGATATCAGATTAACATCAAATGATGAGACTGCAGTTATTTCATTAGCAAAAGAGATTTATAAATTAGCTGGTAAGTTCATATATGCTGAAGATTGGGTAACACTGGAAGAATCAGTTGGAGAATCTTTGCGTAAAAGAGGATTGACATTATCCATAGCTGAATCTTGTACTGGAGGTCTTTTAAGTGATAGAATTACAAATATTCCAAGATGTTCGGACTATTTTCAAGGTGGCGTTGTATGCTATTCTGACGAGTCTAAAATAAATTTGCTTAATGTAGATGAGAAGATTATAAAAAACTTTGGTTCAGTCAGTATTGAAACGGCTACTCAGATGGCAATGGGAGTTAGAAAAAAATTTAATGCTGATATAGGAATTTCAATTACTGGTGTTGCTGGTCCAGATGGAGGAACTGATAAAAAGCCCGTAGGTTTTACCTGTTTTTCTCTTGATGATGGTAATAGACCATATTCAAGCACAGCAAAATTTTTTAACGATAGAAGATTTAATAAAGAAATATCAGCTCAGACGGCTCTTAATTCTATAAGATTAAGACTTTCTGGAATAATTTAAATTTATTATTTCTTGAAAGAAAATTTAGAAAATAATTCGTGTAAAGATTCCTCCAACTACCTTTATTATGGAGACAATCTCTATACCCTTAAACTTTTACTTGAAAAAGAAATTAAACCAATTGACATGATTTATATCGATCCTCCTTATAATACAGGGAAAATTTTTACTTTTCGTGACAAATTCAAAAGTAAAAAAAATAAAACTCAAAAACTGGACTTTGATTTAAGAAACTCTTCATCACATATTCATTGGAGAGAATTTATGTTTCCTCGATTAAAGGTTGCTCATGAAGTCTTAGCTGAAGATGGATCTATTTTCATTTCAATAGATGATAATGAGGTGCATAATCTAAGAGTTATGATGGATGAGATTTTTGGCTATAATAATTTTATTGCTACAATAATTCGCCAGAGTGGCGTTGCTCCTCGGCAAGATGCTAAGTACTTAGCCATTCAACATGATTATGTTGTTATTTATGCAAAAGATTCAAAAAAAGTTACTTTTAACAAAAAAATTAGTGATCTAAAAGGATTCATACATAAAGACAAGCATATTGCAATTAGAGGCCGATATAGATTAAATAAACTGGATAGAGGTTCAATTAAATTCTCAGAAAGTTTACACTATCCTATAAAAGATGATGAATCTAATGAAATTTGGCCTGGTGGTTATCCTGAGCGAAAAAATTGGACATGGCGATGGTCATTAAAGAAAGTTCAATGGGGTATAGAAAATGATTTTATAGTATTTAAAAAAGGAAGAAATGGAAATCCCTGTGTTTATTTTAAAGAATATGAAAATGTTAATAACAAAGGAGAGCTAAAAAAAAGGACAAACCCTTATTCAACAATTATTCTAGACAATCCAAATGAAATTGGTAATCGAGATTTAAAAAAGATCTTTAAACGCAAAGTCTTTGATTATCCTAAGCCAGTAAGTTTTATAAAACTCCTTCTTAGGATTGGGGCCAAAAAAGATTCTCTAATTTTAGACTTTTTTGCCGGATCTGGTACTACGGGTCAAGCTGTGTGGGAATTAAACAAAGAAGATGGTGGGGAACGTAATTTTATTCTAATTCAGTTAGATGAAACTGTACATGATGAAGAAATTGTAAAAGACTTTCCTACAGTTGCTGATATTACACTAGAAAGATTAAGAAGAATTTCAAAAAATTTTAGAGAATTGAAAGTTATAAAATAAAAATGATTTAAGATGATAAATTTTAATAATCTAAAAATAGCCAATACAAATTAATGCAGGACAAATTAATTAAAACCTTTATTTCTTCTGATACTGGTGTTGAAGTAAAAAAACTAATTAATGATATAAAAGCAAAAATACTTTTAAAAAGTAATGCTATTAAATGGGTTAATAGAGAAAATATACACCTTACTCTACGATTTATTGGTCCTACCGTAATTGACGAGATTAGTAAATTAAATTCAATGCTTGAAAATGTTTCGAAAAATTTCAAAGACTTTTCACTAGAAATTAATGGAACCGGTTGTTTTCCAAAAGAGGAACGCCCTCGGATTATATGGTTGGGGATTAAAGGTGAAGTTGCAAAATTAAATGATCTCGTTTTATCTATAAATAAAAATTTGGAAGAGATGGGTTATCCTAATGATGATCGTAATTTCGTTCCCCACATTACATTGGGTAGAATTAAATACCCCCAAAAAAACATTCCAGATCTAAAATCATTTTTAAATTATAGTTTTAAACCTATAGAAATTAAAGTGAAAAAATTTTCTTTGTTTCAAACTGAAACCTTTTCAAGTGGATCTATCTATTCTCTTATTGGGACTCATCACCTCTCAAATGATTAGGTTATTGAATTTTTTGGTTAGTATTAAAAAGGAGAAATTTTAAATGATAAAAAAGCAGACTAACAACAAAACTAAGGCTCTTGATTTAGCGCTTGGGCAAATTGATAAACAGTTTGGCAAGGGGTCAATTATGAGGTTAAATAAAGATAGCATAATAGCTGGACTTGAAGGAATTCCTACTGGTGCAATATCTTTAGATTCTGCTTTAGGTATTGGTGGAGTTCCAAGAGGAAGGATTACAGAAATATATGGACCTGAAGCTTCTGGTAAAACCACTTTAGCTTTACATATATTAGCCGAAGCACAAAAATTAGGTGGTTATGGGGTATTTATAGATGCAGAGCACGCAATGGACCCTACATATGCTGCAAAATTAGGTGTTGATATAACCGATTTATTAGTTTCCCAGCCGGATACTGGTGAACAAGCTTTGGAAATATGTGATACCCTAGTTCGTAGTGGTGCTGTTGACCTCGTAATTATTGATTCCGTAGCAGCACTTGTTCCTCGTATTGAATTAGAAGGAGAGATGGGAGATAGTTTTGTTGGTCTTCAAGCCCGTTTAATGTCACAAGCTCTTAGGAAATTAACAGGTTCAGTTTCAAAATCTAAAACTTCTGTTATATTCATTAATCAAATAAGAGAAAAAATCGGAGTAATGTTTGGAAATCCCGAAACTACACCAGGGGGAAGAGCACTAAAATTTTACACCTCAGTTAGAATTGATATAAGACGAATTGGAGCTATTAAGGAGGGTGATTCAAATATTGGTAATAGGGTTAGAGTAAAAGTTGTAAAGAACAAGTGTGCTCCCCCTTTTCGTCAGACAGAATTTGATATTATGTATGGTGAAGGAATTTCGTTTGAAGGAGATTTGCTTGATCTAGCTGTAACAGCAAATATTGTTGAGAAATCTGGAGCTTGGTATTCTTATGGCGATGAAAGAATAGGACAGGGAAGAGAAAATACTAAAGCTTATTTGAAAGAATATACCGATACTAGAACGAAAATCGAAATAGAGGTAAAAGCATTCCTTGGTTTCGATAATGTTGAAAAAAATGTTAAAGATGGGAATGATTCCAGTTAGTGCCTGAAATTACAGAAATTAAGATTAATAAAAAAAATTCCCATAGACGTTCAGTGTATGTGGATGGAAATTTTGCCTTTAGTATTTCTGAAGGCGTTTTTTTAAAAAAGGGTGAAAAAATTTCTCAAAGTAAAATAAAGAATTTCAAAGAAATTGATGATTTGAATAAGGCAAAATTTTCAGCATTAAATCTAATTAGTTACCGACCAAGAAGTGAAAAAGAAGTTTATGACAAACTAATACAAAAAGGTTGGGGCAAACTCATTGCAAATAGAGTGGTGTCAGAGCTTGTAAAAAATCAATATATCGATGATGAAAGCTTCGCAAAACTATTTGCTAATTATAAAGTTAAAAATTATTTGCTTGGACCGATTTCTTTGAGAAAAGAATTATATAAAAAAGGATTAAAAAATGAAATTATTGAAAAAACTATTCAATTAGTCTATGATGAATATCCGAAAGAGATCCTTATTAGAAGTTTAATTGAAAAACGTGGGTTCAAATTAGGGGTAAGAATAGAAAAAAAGAATTGGACAAAGTTTATAAGCTATTGTTTAGAAAAGGTTACTCTTTAGATGACATAAAAATGTCTATGAGTGATTATAATCATGACTTTAATCCCTTCTAAATAATCAAGAGAAATACAGAAATAATTATGGCCAACTATTTTCTTGTTCTTTTCAATTCTTAAATGACAAAGATAGGTTATAGATTCTAATCTCATTAAGGTTTAGTATATGAAATCTTCCGAAATAAGAAATCAATTTTTTGATTATTTTTCTAAAAAGGGCCATTCCTTTATTAGAAGCAGTTCCTTAGTTCCTAAGGGGGATCCGACCTTGCTCTTTAATAATGCTGGAATGAATCAATTTAAAAGAATTCTACTTGGCAAAGAAAAGGCTAAACATGTTCGAGTTTATAATAGTCAAAAATGTGTACGAGTTAGTGGTAAACATAATGATTTAGAAGAAGTAGGATTAGACAATTATCATCATACATTTTTTGAGATGCTTGGCAATTGGTCTTTCGGTGATTATTATAAAAAGGAAGCAATTGA
>JBJKZS010000026.1:0-11194 GCA_045569115.1 Fidelibacterota bacterium
GGCAAGACATTTGTTGTTGGTGGTTATGGAATGTGTGGCAGAGGACTTGCAAGTCGTGCAAGAGGAATGGGTGCTCATGTTATTGTAACCGAGATTGACTCGCTTCGTGCTTTAGAGGCAGCTATGGATGGTTTCGAAGTTATGTCAATGAAAGAAGCTGCTCCTATAGGTGATATTTTTTGTACTGTTACTGGGAACACAACAGTTCTTGGCCAAAATCATTTTGAAAAAATGAAGGATGGATCTATTGTAGCAAACTCTGGACATTTCAATGTAGAAATTGATATTGAGTCTCTCAAAGTTATTTCAAATTCAATTAATATTGGTGTAAGAGAATACGTTGATGAATATATTTTAGATAATGGAAACAGAATTTATTTGTTGGGAGAGGGTAGGCTAATTAATCTTGTTGCTGCTGAAGGTCACCCAGCTTCTGTTATGGATATGAGCTTTTCAGTTCAAGCCCTCATGGCTGAATATACAGTAAAAAATGATTTAGAAGTAAAAGTTCATAAGGTTCCGCGCTCAATTGATGAGTTGGTTGCATCCTTAAAACTTAATTCAATGGGTATTAATATTGATAAACTGACTGAAAAGCAGAAAAACTATTTAGAGTCTTGGGACGAAGGAACCTAGTCGCTCTTTAAGATTTTTTTATGAAACGATCCTTACCGATCGTCCCTTTACTTTGTCTCGCACTCTATGTGAGTTGTGATTTTCAAAATCCAGCCGATTTTCAAGCACCAAAGTGGAAGATCAATCTTACAATACCTCTTTTAGATGGTGAATATGGAATTGCCGGTATTGTTGATGATTCAACAATCCATTCTTCTGGAGATTCTCTTTTAATAAAATTTGATGGAACTCTTCCAAAGGATTCAGTATCAGGTGACTTTTTAAAGGTTCCTCTCAATATTGATCAAACAATAGCGGATAGTGTATCAGCTCCTTCACTTCAAGGTGCTTTTTCACCAATTACAGTAACTGTTTCAGTTCCAATTCCCATTGGTAAGTATGTTTTGAATGGTCAGTACAATAACTTATCAGATCCACCAAATAAAGTTATTATACCGTCCTCTACTGAGCAAAAAATTATAGGAGCTGATTGGAATTCAGCTGCCAACAAGGTAGAGACATTAGCGGGTTCTGTAGACACTAATTTTAATGTAATTGATATTGGTAGTATGTTCGACCAGATTCCTTTTATAGAAAAAGTTTTAGGGGCTGTAATTGGAGGAACATCTAATGATAATTTTTTTGAGTCGAATATTACAAACTCAGATGTTCCCGTCCCATTGGTCTCAACATGGTCTACAATATTAACAGGAAGTGACACGGTCGCATCTCATGATACAACTAATTTACAATCTGGAGAGTCTTTCCCTAAAACTACATCTTTAGTAGGTGAACTTCTAGGTAGTGAATTAAGGTTGAAGTATGGTTTTAAACTCACAAGAGTGGCTGATACAGACACTGTTACTATTCCTGGAAATTCTGAAGTTTCAATGTCTATTGCTATAACAATGAAGATCAATGATGTTGATTTAGCGAGAGTTATTATCAATGAATATTCTTTAGCACCAGAGATCCCACCTTTTTCATTCTCAACCAACCAAGATCCTTCTAATGAATGTCAAGTGCGAGGAGTTTATAGTGGTCAATTTGAGTCAAATATTTCGGGCTCAAATATGATTGCATTAAAGAATGTTTCAAATTCTTTCCCGTTTGATATTGATTTTGGCCTTGATTTTAGAAATTTCATTAAATCTAATGGAGATACTGTAAAATTTTCACAGATACTCACAAAAAATGGATCTCCATTTAATGATGAAGCAGAATTAGGTGGTGGCCAATTTATTAATCCAATAGAACCCAATTCTGCTGTGGAAGAAATGGCTATTAATATAAAAGCGAAAACCGTTCCAGATACGGTTGATGTTTTTTTGTCATCTGAGAGTTCTATTTGGAAATTTACCGCAGGTATTCAATTTAATCCTCTGCAGTTTTCTTCGCTTGAAGCTGATCTTGGGTGTCCTTTTCCTTCACAAAATCAGGAAATGGGAGATATTCCACAAGGCTTCACAGGAATGTCATTTGGTGAGGTTTTATTAAAGTTTACGCTCTACAATGAGATTCGTCTTCCGCTTAGTCTTAACTTAAATTTAATTGGTATCTCTTCAACAGGAGATTCACTACAGGTATTTCTTGATACAAAGATTGCTCGTCCAGTTTCTACAACCGATAGTGCTAAGACAGAAGTGGAATTGAGCAGTTTTGGTACTAGTGTTAAACTATATAAAAGTGCTTTAGATACCATAGCCGATAGTAGCTATACAATTGAAGCTGGTCCAGGCGTAAATACTATTGTAGATCTACTTGCACTAAATCCTACAGATTTCATTGTAAAGGCAACAGCAAAGATAGATGGTAGAGGGAGTATAGATGTAAATAAAGCAATCTGGGGAAATTATAACTTAGTTGCCCCATTTCAAGTTAGAATAGCGCCAATGACCTTTATTCCAAATAAATCAACTGTCATTGATGAATGGAAACATGATACAAGGGTAAAACTTAGAAACTTTGTAAAAGAAGCAAACCTTACTACTCGTGTGATTAACGGTCTACCGATCGGCGGTAGCCTTTCTATTCTTTTTTCAAACCAAGAAATTTTTCCTTTGGATAGATCACGAAAAACTTTGAATGCACTAAGGGATACCCTTCAATGGCCACAAACAGACTCATTATATGTCCTTTCGAAATGTGATTCAATTATGAAACTTGATTCGACGATATATGTGTCTTCTGTTATACTTGATAGTTCGGGTTGTGTAGATGGTACAGCCTATCTTATAAGAGGTGTTCCGGGAAAGGCTGATACTGTAATATCCTATGTTGATACAATGTTTACAATTGTCCTTCCTAGACCTAAGGCATATTATACGGATGAAAGTAAAGCAAGACTTCCAAAATCAGTTATGACTCCAGGAGACACCACTGTTATGACTGGCTTGGACAGTTTGAAAATGTATCTCTTGACTGATCTCGGTAAGCATTATATTCGTCCCAGAACTCATTTTAGTGGTACTCTTGATCAAGTCCCCGATATTGTACAATTTTCTATGAAAGATACTTTATCGATGAAAGGTTTCATGGTTCTACAGCTTCAGAGTGATGGACTTCTAGGAAAGATTGATGATGAATTAATTCTAACTTATCCCAATGGAGGCGAGACATTATCTCTAGGAGAAGAGATTACGATTAAATGGAGATCGTTGGGTTCTACTTTAGAATCAGAAAACATTATTGTTTCGACATCTACTGGCGATAACCCAGATGTTTCATTTGATGATATTTGGTCTGTTATAAGTGGCGGTATTATTGCCAATGTTGATTCTCTCAATTGGACACCATCTGTAGCATCGGATAAATTGTGGCTTAGAGTTTGCAACGAAAGCGGTAGCATATGTGACAGAAGCTTATCATCTTTCAAAGTCGTTTCAAATTCTACCATTAGTTTTAGAAGAGATTCCGATAATAATTGGAAATTAAAACAGAAAAGACATCTTAGCGGAACAAGGAAATGAAGGTATTAAGTAGAATCATTTTAATTTTTTTATTTCAATCTGTTGTAATCAGTCAAATAAAAAGAGATCCTGTCATGGTTTCATTAGGCGGTGCTTATACTACTTTAGCAGACGGAATTTATGCAGTAGGGGTAAATCCTGCGAACCTAGCTTACCAACATGATAAACCTTTCATGTGGCAGATAGGTACACTTAACCTTGGGGTAGTAAACAATTTTTTTTCTCTAGAGAATACAATGGGTTTGAGTGGTAAAAACCTTGAATCTGAATCTCAGAAGGGAAAATATGAGATTTATGACCAAGTGAGAGATGGATTAAGATTCTCACAAGATTTACATTTAGCTTTGCCGGGTATGAGTTTTGCATCTGGTAATATGGCGATAACTAATGATCTTGTAACAATTAATGATATTAAGATGCCTTTTGGTATTTTTAAGTTTCTTTTAGATGGTAATAGTATTGGTGAACCTCTTGATCTTGAGTATAGCAGAGAGCAGATGGGTCTTCTTGAACACGCTTTTTCCTTCGCAGTTCCAACTAAAAATTTTTCTTGGGGCATATCCCTAAAGTTTCTTCAGGGTTTATACTATATGGGAACGGATCCTGATTCCAGTTATACTTTTCTCAATACAGATACCACGGCGTTTTATTTGGATGCTCGTTATTTCATGCGCCAGGGTGTTGGTGGCTATGGTACGGCAATGGATATTGGACTTGCTTCAAAAGAGATTAATGGTTGGAGAGTAGGATTGTCTTTAATTAATGCTTTTGGAACTATTGAGTGGAACCAACCTTCTGCATTAACTGATCTGCTAGGAGTATCAGATACGACGGGTTATTTTAAATGGGGGGGGGAAGAAGTTCCTCGAGGTTATGCTATGGTTCATGAGATCAAAGCTGATTCCTTGACATTAGAAAAGCTTAGTAAGACTGAGTGGACAAAACTTTTTGTTGAGAAGAAAAAAATTGTTAAAGATGTAGAAAATGATGGGAATCCTCGTAAGTTCAAAATTCGTTATCCGGGTTTATTCAGAATGGGTGTCTCAAAGCAACTTGACCCAGATTTGTTAATTGCTAGTGATCTTGTGGCTGGTTTTACAGATCGTTTGGGTGTTCATCAGCGATGGAAAATTTCAACTGGTTTACAGTTTACCCGGTTCAAGAGTATACCAATGAGAATAGGATATATGTATGCGGGTAAATATCTTAAAGAACTAGGTTTCGGTGCTGGTCTTCATGCGGGACCTATCATTTATGATTTTGGTATTTCTTTTAGAAATGGGATATGGATTCATAACATGAAAGGAATATCAGTTTCATTTGGTGTTGCTCTAACGAGTTTTAAAAGTAGGAAAAATAACAAATCTGAAGATTAATTAACCTTTGGAAGTTTTATTTTCTTGCTCTAATAAGTAGCAGTATCCCTCCAAAACAAAATATTACATTCCCAATCCATGCGGAAAGGAATGGTTCCAATATACCTTTATAACCTAGTGTTTGGCCAAAACGGATGAATGCGTAGTAACCAAAAATAACAAATACACTCATTCCTGCTCCAAATGCCAACCCAGTTTTTGGTTTAAATGCTACTAAAGGAAATGCAAAAAGAACTACAATAACATTGGTAAATGCAAATGAAATTTTTCCGTATAGATTTACTTCCCATCGGGTGGTGTCTACTCCACTATCATTTAGTTCTGCAATGAATGATTTAAGTTCAAGATAGTTCTTTTCTTGAGGAGAAACAGCTTGACGGTTTAGGTCGTCAGGACTAAAGTTAATTGAAAGAACTGTGTCCTTTCGAGAGAAATGTACGGCTGTTTCAAATCCATCTTGATGGAATTCGCGAATAGCAAAGGTATCAAATCTCCATTTATTTTCGTTATTTAACCAAGCCATTGTACTTGCATCTATACGCTTGACTAGCCTGTCTTCATTCATGAAATGTATTACAACACCTGAGGCTTTCTGTGTCTTTGGAGTATAGCGATCAATTGCAATATGAAAATCATCAGATTTTCTTAAAAAGATGTCTTGCTTTTTAGTTGAATAACGTTTGTTTCGAGATTTAATAAAGAATTCTTTCTCAATAGAACGACGTTTTTGATTCCCAATAGTAACTATTTGATCTTCAAAGAAAAATGAAATACCACTTATTAAAATTGAACATAAAATCATTGGAGTAGCAATTCTATAAAGAGAGACTCCCGAGGCTTTCATTGCGGTCAACTCATTTCTTCTTGATAAAAATCCAACGGTAAAAATAGTAGAGACAAGAACTGACATTGGGAGACCAATACTAATAAACCATGGAAGAGAGTGAAAATAATAAGATAGAATTACACTATTGGGAACTTCGGCATCAATAAATTTATCCATATTTTCTACAGCATCAACGACAAGGAAAATAACTATAAAACCAAGTAAAGAGGTTCCAATCAACGCAAAAAACTGATGAACTATATATATGTCAATTTTCTTCATATGATAGTTAAGTTAACTCTAGAAATAAAAATACAGGAGAAAAATAGCTTTTTTCACTTTTAACCACCAAGTATATTAATTCCTTCGTGAAGATACAACCTCGAATACTTTTCATTACTACTACAGTTATTGCCCTTTTACTCTGGGATTTTATGTTGCCTCCTTCGGAATTGTTGGAATTTGAACCTTCGTTTAAATCAGTTGCCCCTCCATTGGCGGCAATTTTTATGGCACTTTTCACGCATCAAATAATTCTTTCATTATTCATTGGTATTTGGATTGGATCTACTTTGCTTTTAGGTAACAATCCTATTGAAGGTCTATTAAGTGTTATCGACACACGTATTATCAATTCAATAATCGAATATGATCAAGCTAGGATTTTAATTTTTACTATTGGTTTTGGAGGACTCATAGGTGTTGTAAGTGCAAATGGAGGTATGAAAGGGGTCATTAAAAGTGCGTCAAGGTATGCTACTACTCGAAAGAGTGGACAGTTAGCAACAATGATAATGGGTATATTTATTTTTTTTGATGATTACGCAAATACTTTATTTGTTGGAAATATGATGAGACCATTGACTGATAAATTAAAGGTTTCCAGAGAAAAGCTTGCCTATATAGTTGACTCTACATCCGCACCTATCGCTTCTATCGCAATCCTAAGTACATGGTCAGTTTTTCAAATGTCTCTTTTAGAAGCTCCTTATAAATCTTTTGGCGTAACCGAAAATCCATATATCACATTTATAAATTCAATACCATATTCATTTTATTGTATTTTCACTATTTTATTTGTGGGTTATCTAATTTTCTCTGGTCGGGATTATAGCAATATGCTTAAAGCTGAAAAGCGAGTTTTAAATAAAGGAGAAGTTTTTGCTGAAGGTGCTCAACCTCTTTCAAATAATGAAATAAATAAACCTGAAAATTTTTTATCAGTATCTTCCCATTGGACTAATGCTATGTTGCCAATTGGTTTTCTTATTTTGATAACATTACTTGGCTTATACATTACTGGTTTAGAAAATTTATCTTATTTTGAGAATCATTCCATTCGCAATATTATTGGTGCCTCAGATCCATACAAAGCTCTTATCTGGGGTTCATTATTAGCTGGATTCTTTTCTATTATTTTAACATATGCTATGAAAGTACTTTCCCTTAGAAAAAGTATTGAGGCTTGGGTTGATGGAGGGAAATCAATGCTAATGGCATGCATGATTCTGATCCTAGCTTGGACAATGGGTGATATTTGCAGTGAGGTGAAGACCGCAGATTATATAATTGGTCTATCTGATGGTATCCTTACTCCAAATTTGTTACCTGTAGTAACTTTCATTACTGCGGCTATTGTGAGCTTTTGTACTGGAACATCTTGGGGTACAATGCCAATACTCGTTCCCATAGCTATACCTTTAGCATTTAACTTACTTGGAGGGGATCCAAATTCTTTATTATCTCATCCTATTTATCTTGCTACTTTTGCAAGCATTTTGTCTGGGTGTGTTTTTGGCGATCATTGTTCACCTCTTTCGGACACAACTATTCTTTCTTCCATTGCTTCTGGATCAGACCATATAGATCATGTAAGAACTCAGTTTCCTTACGCTATAACAACAGGTCTAATTAGCTTATTATTAGGTTATGCTTTAGTTCCACACATCCCTGTTTTTTTATCGATTATTTTTGGTGCGATTGCAGTCTTTTATATAATAAATAAATTAGGAAAAAGGCCCTAATTTAGTGGATTTTCTGTTTTGATATAAATCCTCTCTATTTGACTTGGTGTTGATTTAAGAATCCTGAATTTGACATTTGCGGTTTCAAATTTTTCACCTGCCGAAGGAATTTTTCCCAGATGATCTATAACTAAACCTCCTATTGTTTCATAATCTCCAATTGGTAGTATGATACCATACTCTAGTTTCAAGTCGTCTAATTTCATCCTTCCATCTAGAATTAAACTATTGTCAGAAATCCTAGTGACATGATTCGTTTTTTATCAAAAACATCTTCAAATTCTCCAAATAGTTCCTCTATCAAATCTTCAACAGTTACAAGACCAGAGGCCTTTCCATTCTGGCCTACTACTATTGCTAATGTTGATTGATATCTTCTTAACTCACGGAGAGCTTCGTTTGAAGTCATAGTTTCACTAATAAAAAGAGGGCGTCGGGCTACTTTATTTAGTGGGCCGTTAATAGAGATTAAATCATGTAGAAATAGAACGCCGGATATTTTGTCCATCGAATTATTGTAAAGGACAAGTTTTGATAGGCCCGTAGAAACCATAAGGTTAATTGCTTGAGTGATGGAGGAATTTTCGTCAATTCCAATTATTTCGGCTCTAGCTTTCATAGCAGTCTGAACTGACCTAGATCCAAATTCAAAAATTTTAGATATCACTTTTTTTTCTTCCGGCTCAAAATTATTTCCTCTTTCAGCTTTATAGAATAGAATCTTAAGCTCATCTCTACTAAGTAGACTTGATTGTTTTTCTTTTTTAACATTTGGAAAAAGAAATAGATAGCTACGTGTGATCCAGATAAGTGGAAATAAAATAATTTCCGAAAATTTTAGTAATGGGGTTGAAGCTATTGCTATAGAACTTGGCCATTCTCTTGCTAAATTTTTTGGAATAACTTCACCAAATAACAGTATAATAGATCCTATTATAATAATTATGGAGACTTGTGAAAGCCCAAGATTGGTTAGAGCTATAGTAGCATAAGAAGAGGTTAAAACATTTGCAAGATTTGTCCCAACTAAAACTGTAGTAAGATATTTTTCAGGCTCAGCTAGATACCGTTCAGTTTGCGGTGCTGTTTTATGCCCCGCTTTTTTCCATACTGATAATTGTAATGGATTAGCTCTAAGGAAAGCAATCTCCGTTCCTGAAAAAAAGGCGGAAAGAGCAAGACCAAAAACTGAAAGAAAAATTTCAATCATAAAAAATTAATATAATAATTAATATAATATTGAATTATTAGTTTTTCCGACTAGTTTTATACGGTTTAACATTACCGATCACCTTATTAATTTAAGTTTTCATTTAGAAAGAATTTAGATGAATGGATAAAATACCGAATATGTCAACTTTGTCAACGGAGCAACAGAATACTAAATCAAAAGACCTTGATACTAAATCGATTTCAAGTATATTAAAAATAATAAACAAAGAGGATAGTAGTATTGCAGCTTCTGTCTATGAAGCTCTTCCTGAAATTGAAAAAACAATTGATATAGCTATTAAGTCTATAAAAAAAGGTAATCACATAATATATATCGGCGCAGGCACAAGTGGTCGACTTGGTGTTTTGGATGCTTCAGAATGTCCACCTACATTTTCTTGCCCACCTGAATTTTTTAAGGCTGTGATTGCTGGTGGAGATGATGCACTAAGACATTCAATTGAAGGAGCTGAGGATCAATCGGAAAATGCTATAATTGATCTAGATATGGCAGAATTAATGTCAGGAGATGTAGTAATTGGAATAGCAAGTAGTGGCACGACGCCTTATGTCTTAAGAGGCTTGGATTATGCAAAAGAACAAGGTTGTTATACAGTATTAATTACATGTAATAAAGCTCCTTCTTTTATTAAAAAAGTTGATATTATTATTGCTGTAGATATTGGCCAAGAGATTATTACAGGATCTACAAGGATGAAATCTGGAACAGCAACAAAGATGATTTTGAATATGATTTCAACAGTAACTATGGTAAGGCTTGGGAAAATTTATGATAATCTTATGGTTGATCTAAAGGCAGTAAACAAAAAATTGTTAGATAGAGGGACTCGAATTATTATGCAAATAACTGGTTTAGATTATCTTTCTGCGAGTGATCTTCTTGAAAGTGCGGAAAAAGAGGTTAAAACTGCAATCGTTATGCATAATAAGAATTGTGATGTCATTACAGCACGAAATCTTTTATCAAAGCATGATGGTTTTTTGCGAGAGGTTATAATTAATTGAGACTCCATTCCTTGAAAAAGAAAGAACGATTAATTATGGTTGGCTTAATGTCAGGAACCTCAATGGATGGTCTTGATATTTGTGTTGCTGAAATTAGACTTACATCTAAGTCACTAGATGTAGAATTACTTGAATCAGTTTCAATACCATATTCTGAAGAGTTAAGAGAAAAGGTTGCTATCTGTCAAAAAGGAAATGCAAAACTAATATCCCAGACTCATTTCAATTTAGGAAAGTTTATGGCTTCTGAGACAAAACTTTTCTTAAAAAATAAAAATATATCAATAGTCCATGCTGTTGCGATGCATGGGCAGACAATTTACCATGTTAATGGGGAATCTAGTCTTCAGATAGGTGAGCCTTCATTCCTTGCCCAAGAATTAGAGGTTCCTGTAATTTCAAATTTTCGTGCTGCGGATATTTCAGTTGGGGGAACTGGTGCTCCGTTAATTCCAATAATTGACAAATGGCTTTTCCAGAAAAAGGATGTTGGAATTATATGTTTAAATTTAGGGGGGATTGCAAATGTTTCATTTATTCCACCTTCTAAATTAGACAAGCCAATTTTAGGTTTTGATACTGGTCCGGGTATGGCACTTATGGATGAGATTATCTTAAAAGTAAAAAATGAATATTTTGATAGAGATGGTGCTCGCTGTTTGACAGGAAAATCTGATAAAAAATATATTGACAAATGGATGAAAAATTGCTTTATAAATGCTGAGCCTCCTAAATCTACTGGGAGAGATGTATTTGGTCCTACATGGATTAAAGAAAATATTCCAAATTTGGACTTAATGAATCTCAATGATCTAATGGCTACTTTATGTCTTTTTACCGCAAAAAGTATTTCTACTAATTGCAAACAATTCCTTCCTCTCAATTTAGTTCAGAAAGTTGTAACATCAGGTGGAGGAGTATATAATAAAGGACTAATGAATTATCTCAAAAAAGAATTTCATCCAATTTCTGTAATTTCTTCAAAGGATTATGGGTTAGATCCTTTCTTCAAAGAAGCATTAGGTTTTGCTATACTAGGTGCTGCAAACTTGAAAGGAATTCCTGCCAATCTTCCAACGGTAACCGGAGCAAAAAAATCTGTTATATTAGGGCAAATAACAGTTTAATAAAATTATGAAAGTAAAT
>JBJKZS010000027.1:0-11048 GCA_045569115.1 Fidelibacterota bacterium
CCATCGATTTATAATCATCCTTAATTGACCAATCATTATCATAAAAACGATTAAGAACGTGCGTACTAGAATTATGGTCATTGTCTGAATTAATGGATCGTCCAGTAACTTTTCCTGTAATAAGATCAACTCTGGCTACGGAAGGATTCTCACCATTATGATTATTTTGTTCTGGATCTATAAAATTGATAACAATCTCTATGTCAGAACCAGTTGGGACTGAGATAGAACCACCAATTTGTGCGGAATTAGTTCCAAATTGAACTGATATATCAAGCAAAGAGATAAGATCTCCAGTTGTAACAAATACCCTACCTGATCTAATACCGTTTAGAATTGCATCATAGGATTTTTCAGAATAAACATAAGTTTTAGAAAATTCTCCTGGCCAGAAATCAGCGCCACCTTCAGTATAGTGTATATGAGAATCTGAATTAGCAGTAATCCACCAGCGACGACCTTCACCCAACATTGAATCCCAGAACCCGCCAAGACGTGCAGTCATAGGATCAAAACCACCCATAGTGAGTACTTGTGAATAACCCCCACGAAATTTATCTGGTCTAGAACTATTATCTGGATTAAGAGTAGAAGCTTGATGCCCTGGAGCACCGGCCATGCCAACTGAAACCTCAGGAGCGGTATCATTCCACTTCCTTAATTCAGCTGGATCGTACAAACCATATTGGAAACCTTTTTCACCTGATCGTGAAGGATGATTCGCAATGACAATGGGCTTTGGTTCAAGCTTATCCATTAATTCAAGAGCTTGAATCATTCTAGACTCATTATTCCTTTTTGGATCTATGGGGAATACTTCGTTTCTATCAAATTCTGACTCTAGCAGGAATAGTTGTTGTGCTTCATCATCAGAATGGGGAATAATAAGACTACTATGATCACCTCCAGGAGAATTTAATTCCATACCATAAAATTGGATTACTTCAGGAACTAATTCACGGGATAAGGTCAATTCTGGATAAGCTTTCTCTAGATTTACCTTACTATGATTAGGTCCACCATGATCAGTCCCTACCATCCAGGAAAGTCCAAACCGTCTAGCCATCAATGCATTCATAGGTATAGGATAATAAGCATCAATACCAGTAATAGGTGAAGTTCTTAAAGAGTCGGTTTCAGCATTGAAAGTAACACTAAATCGGCTATGAATATGGTGATCTCCCGCTATCCAGTGAGAACCTTTTTGTACAATATTTTTTTTCTCAATTGTGCAACTTGGTAACAAAAAAAGGCAAGCAACTCCTACGGAAAATAATTTTACAAATGAATAAAAGACTCGCATAGAGATGGTTCCTTCTAATAATTAATTTGGAGAACTTAAATCAGGTCTCGCTTTCCATAATTCACTTATTCTTTTTTCAACTGAATTATCAAATCTCTTGAAGAGCTCTTTTACCTCTTCTTCATTATATACTTTTCCAAAAACTCCACCAGGTTCATTCATATCTTCAAATTTTTTCATAGGATGAACACCCACATAAACTGGTAGTCTACCACCAAGTACAAGCTTATAAAAATGATGTTTGTGACCATCTTTAAGCTTTTTATGGGCTTCAACATTTTTTTTAACAAAAAACTCAAAATCTGATTCTTTACCAGGTTCCACATAATTATAAACTACCCTAAACATCTGATAATCATTTGGATCATAAGGAATACTTAATGCTGGTATATAACGAACATAACTAATCTGTAACGAAGAAGAATTTTCATCTACATATGGAACTATATTAGCTTCCCAATGTTGAACATCATCTTTAGACCTTATCCTATTATCAAAATCAACCCATTGATGAGCCGCAGAAAAATGAAAATACTGACCGGTTCTTTCTCCAGCAATTACTTCATGAACATATTCTGGCCATTCTCCATCACTATGAAATTTTTTTATATGTTCAGCTATTCCTTTTTCCAATTGATTCTTATCCCCATTATTAGCCTTTAAATAAATAACACTATGGATACGCTCTGGAATAGATTGGCCAAAAAGCCCTACAGTAAAAATCAACGCGATAATTAAAGTAGCGGTTTTCTTCAACATTACATGCCTCCTGAATAATTGGGTTTTATCCTTCCGGATGAGAAAAGATTACGTTGTTAAGATAACTAATCAGTCAATCTATATCCAGATCTTTAGAAAAAAATTAGTATATATATAAACTTGTAACCCCATTCCATAAAAAGTAGATTTAGGATAATGAAAAAATCTTCAGTCTCTAAATTTTATTCGGTTGAAAAGAAATTAAGAAAATGAAATCAATTATAATTAATTCTTTATTATTTATTTTTTCTATTAACCTGACAATTGCTCAGATTAATACTGAGGCAATGAGAGGTGAAAAAGTTAATGATGGGATTCTCAATAAATTAGTAGTTGAGTTTGGTTTTGAAAAATCAAAGAAAGAAGTGCTTGATGCGGCCGCTAAATATCGGGCAGATTATTTTCACTCCAGCGGACTACATAGTTTCTTAATATTAGATTTTGAAAATGGTTATGAAAAAAAACCTGATAATGATCGCAACCAAATTGTAAAAAAAGGCTTTGGTCATTTAAGAATAACAAAAAGCATTTCGTCAGATATTTTTATTGAAATTTTCTCTCAGATTGGATTTAATGATTTTCTAGCGATGAAGGATCGGAAACTTGCCGGGACAGGCTTTCGATATAAAATGTTGAAAGCTGATAATATAAATTCATTTGTTGGGATTGGTGTTATGCAAGAAAAAGAAATTTATGACATCGAAGATGAACCTAATAAAAACTTATTAAGATCAACTAATTATATTAATTGGAAAATAAAAATTACTGAAACCGCCATATTAAATAGTACAGCTTATTATCAAGTTGCAACGTCTCAGTTAAATGATTTTCGCCTATTATATGATGGTATGCTTGAGTTTGAACTAGGCGATGATTTCTCCTTCACAGTTGAATTAAATTATCGTTATGACAATGATCCGCATGGATATCTTGGAAAATCATATTTCGAAATCAACAACGGTATTCAATTCAATTTTTGAAAAAATGACCCCTTCAAAACCATGGTAATAATACAATGAAAAATAAAAAAAAGAATATTAGTAAAAGTCGTAGGAATTTTTTGAAATCAACAGCTTTAGCCTCCGCCGCTTCTGTCACTGGTTTCTCTTCTTCAGGAGGTAAAAAACTAACGACGAAAAATCCTAAGCTGTTAAAAAATCAAAGTTCCAGTAATGGAGAAACATTATATAATGGTATAAGATTAACCCAGCCCTGGCCTCCTAGAAACATGTCTCCTAATTCTTATGATCCTATGCCTCTTAATTATTTATCCTCCCCACCAGATATAATACCTATCGATATTGGCCGTCAATTATTTGTCGATGATTTTATTATTGAAAAAACAAACTTAAAAAGAGTCTTTCATCAGCCTAAAAAACATGAGGCTAATCCATTACTTTCTCCAGAAACAAAGGTGGAATTAAATAGTGGTTATTGCCCAGTTGCAGCTCCTTTTTCAGATGGTTGTTTTTTTGATCCAAAAGATCAATTATTTAAGATGTGGTACATGGCAGGATGGTTTGATGGTACAGCCTTAGCTACTAGTAAAGATGGTATACATTGGGATCGCCCAAATCTTGATGTTGTTCCGGGAACTAATCTAGTTCTTCCTCCAGGTGAATCAAGAGATGGCGTCTCTGTTTGGATTGATCATGAAGCTTCAGACCCTTCCGAAAGATATAAAATGTATCGTTTTGAACGTATTGGCACATTAGGTGAAAAGCTAGTTAAAGGTGCGGGATATATTTTAACTAGTGAAGATGGAATTCATTGGAATTGGAGAGGGAAAATTGGGAAAACTGGTGACAACTCGACTTTCTTCTACAATCCTTTTCGAAAAAAATGGGTTTTTACAGTAAGAGCTTTTGGACGGCAAGTTCCACCATGGGATCCAAATACATGGAATGGATCCTCTAGAGGTAGAGCAAGGTCATATTGGGAAAACAGTGATTTTTTGGGACCCATTGACGGTTGGAAACAATTTGAACCTGTTTTTTGGCTAGGCATGGATCGTAATGATATGAAAAGAGCCAACTATGATATAGGAAGAGAGCCTCAACTCTATAAACTAGATGCTGTAGGTTACGAGAGTATAATGATAGGTTTAATTCAGACTCACTATGGACCTCCAAATACAGAATGTGCAAAGGAAGGTTTTCCAAAATTAACAGAGTTGCAATTGGCATATAGCAGGGATGGCTTTCATTGGGATAGAACAAATAGAGATACTTTTATCGGGGGGACACTTAACAAAGATAGCTGGGAACGAGCTTACATACACTCTATTGGCGGAGTATGCAATATAGTTGATGATAAATTGTACTTTTATTATTCAGCCTTTAAAGGGGATGATAGGAATCGACATGATCTTCAATACTGGAGTGGTATGTATGCGAATGGTTCCACAGGTTTAGCAATATTAAGACGTGATGGATTTGCCTCAATGGATGCTAATGATGATCAGGGAACATTATTGACTCGAAAGATTTCATCTAATGGAAAGTTTCTTTTTGTTAATGTTGAAGGATCTAAAGGTGAATTATCCGCTGAAATATGTGATGAATTCGGACATGCAATAAAAGGCTATGAGAAAGAGAAAAGTTTACCTTTAAGTATAAATAGCACAAAAAAAATGATGACTTGGAAAGGTAAGAAAAACCTTGGGCAAATATCAGGAAAAACTATCAGGATAAAGTTTTTTGCCAAGAATCTTAGACTATATTCATTTTGGATTAGTAAAAACAAGAATGGTGTCAGTGGCGGAAGTAATGCCGCGGGTGGCCCTGGTTTATCAGGTAATTGGGATATATAATTTCAAAGACCAATAACGATAATTTTATAGATATAGAGAGATTATCTACTTGACTTCATTGATTTTATTTGCTGATTTAACAATAGCATTAATCATTGCTGAAGTAAAACCACTGTGATCCATCTCATTCAAGCCAGCTATGGTAATTCCTCGAGGGGTTGTTACTTTATCAATTTGGGTTTCAGGATGATCGCTGGACTCTAATACTAAAGACGCAGCTCCTTTTGCCGTTTGAGCAGCTAAAAGCAAAGCTTCTTCAGCATGAAATCCAATCTCGGTTCCACCATGAGCGGCAGCTCTGATCGATCTAAGAAAAAATGCTAGCCCCGAACCGCATAATGCGGTAGCAGGACCAATTAAATCTTCATTCACAGTATAGGTATAACCAACAGACTCAAATATATCTTTAATAATTAATAATGATTTTTCATGGTTTTCATTGGAGGCCATACAGGTCATGGATTGACATTTTTCAATGGCTACATTTGGCATGATTCTCACCACAGGTACACCTTCACCAATTGATTTTTCAATAGAGTCAATATTAATTCCAGCAACAGTAGAAACAATAATATGTTTAGATGAAGAAAAGTTATTTTTTTCGGATTTGAGAAGTGCTTCTAAATCTCTAGGGCCAACTGAAAAAATTAAAACCTCAGATTTTTTTATGGCTAATTCATTTTCAGAAGTGACTTGATAGCCATTTGATTCAAATTCCTCTAAGGATGAAACATCTCTTTTTGTTAAAATAATTTCAGATGGATTGTATAACTTTGAAGCTACAAGGCCCTTAGCAATAGCCTGACCTAATCGACCAGCCCCTATAATTGCAATAGTTTCAGGTTTGTTTTTCAATTTTCTATCCTTTTAATAATTAATGAATCTAATTCTTTCCACTATTTAGATTGTCACAGATATGTTGAGTTATTTCTATATTATTATTGTTAAAGCCCATATCATAAGTTCCGTATTTATTCATTTTAATTAAATTAGAAATAGCATTTTCAAGATTCTTTGCCATCCCTTTTTCTCCGAGCCAATCAAGCATCATTATTAGAGATGCAAAAGTCGCGATTGGATTAACTTTATTTTCTCCTTTATATTTTGGAACTGAACCATGACATGGTTCAAAAAGGGCATAACCTTCACCAATATTTGAGGAACCAACGAACCCTAATCCTCCAACAAGTTGCGCTGCAAGATCTGATAAAATATCACCGAACATATTTTCAGCCACTAGCACATCATATTCTTCAGGATTCTTTACCATCCACATGCACATAGCATCCATATTTGCCTCTGAAAAATTAATTTCTGGATATTCTTTAGCTATTTTTCTTGCTTCTTCACTCATTAATTGGCCTGTCTCTCTAAGAACATTAGGTTTGTCAACTAAAGTTACAGACTTCTTATTATTTTTTTTTGCATATTCAAATGCTTGATAAACAATGGATCTACATCCCTTCCTAGTACAGATTCGCGTAGAAATAGCAATATCATTCAAAGAGTGCTCAGCAAATCTATTCATATTGGTATTATGATTTTTTAATACAGAAAAAACTTCATCTGGAACTGGTAAAAATTCTACTCCAGAATAAAGTCCTTCTGTATTCTCTCTAATAATTGTGATATCTATATCATCTCGATAATTTAATCTATTGCCAAAGTAAGACTTACATGGGCGAATATTTGTATGCAGGTCCATATCCTGCCGAATTTTTAATATAGGAGAAATATATTTTATTCCCTCCTTTTCAATTGAAGGTTCTAATTCCTTAATTGCTTGAGATTGAGGTTTGGAGGTTATTGCTACCATAAAAGCACAATCCGTCTCTTGAATTATCTTCCGAGTTCTTATAGGAAGTGGATTTCCTTCATTTTTCCAGAACTCCCAACCAATATCACCATTAATAAAGCTTGCATCTAGCCCTAAGGTATTAAGAACTATTTTAGCTAAATCAGCTAATTCAGGTCCTACCCCATCTCCTGGAAGCCATGCAATTTTGTATTTACTCACGGTTCTTAGTTAGCAAGAATGAATTTGTTGATCCCGCCATGCCGAATTAAATCAGTTTCTACTTCACTCCAGTTCTGGAATGAAAATTTTTTGCCCAAAAAATTTGAAGATATTTCTTGATTGGAGAAATCCAACCTTAAATCAATTAAAGTCCTGACTGTTGGCTCTCCATCTGTTGAAATATTATTAATTATAAATTCATAAAACTCAGGTGCTTCAACCAGACCAAAACCATTATTTATTGCATTTCTTCTAAATGTCTGACTGAATGATCCTGCGACAATTATTTTTATTCCTTTTAAACTTAATGAAACTGCTGCCTGTTCTCGGGAACTTCCACAACCAAAATTAAACCCACTTACAAGTATGTCACCTGGCTGTACTTTATGCTGAAAATCAGGATCGTAGTTTAACATTGCAAGATTAGCTATTTCCTCATCCGTTAAGGATTCATTATATGTATGTGAAGAAGGAAAAATACCATCTGTTGAAATATTATCATTAGGACAGAGAAGAACGGGACCTTCAATTAATTTCATGTCCATTTTAATGGCTTCCACATGAGAATCATTCCTATTATTTGAATGACTAATTATTTCAATTTTTGGATCTTTATAATTAGAGGAATCAATAAATCCTTTAATTGCTGAAGAGGCAACCAGTTCAGGGGAACTTAAATATACTCTTGAGTTCTTATCCCCCATGCGTCCAGGAAAGTTTCGGTTTGTTGAAGATATAGCCACATCTCCTTCCTCTAATATTCCTTTACCTAATCCAATACATGGTCCACAACCTGGTGGCAAAATGATAGCCCCAGATTTAAGAAAAATTTCCCAATGACCAGTTTTTTTTAGTTCTGATTCAATTTCAGCTGAGGCTGGAGAAACATAAAGTTCTACATCTGGACTTACTTTATTATTCTTTAGAATCTCAGCAGCCTTTAATAAGTCCGTTTTTCTGCTATTTACACAAGAAACAATATATGCTTTATTAATTTTTATATTCTCATTTGAGTCCCTCAATAATTCTTCTAGATCATTGGGCATAGTTATTGCTTTTGAAATAGTACTTAAATCAACTGAAATAGTTTTTTCATAAATAGCATTATTATCGGATTCAAACTTTTCTGATTCAATTTTGTGAATTTGCTCTTTATTAAATCTCAAATTATTTGGATTGTTTTTTTGCTTATAAAGTAACCAATCCAACGTTTTTTCATCCACTGGGAATAAACCCGTCAAGGCACCCCATTCAGTAGTCATATTAGCAATAGTCAACCTATCATCAATATCAAGGCTACTAATTCCATCACCATCAAATTCTAAAGCTTTATTTAAAACAGCCTTCCTTCCAACAGATGCAATAAGGTTTAAAATTATGTCTTTTCCTGTAATTCCATGCTTTGCCTTATTATTAAAGATAATTCTCACTACAGGCGGTACACTCCACCAAATCTTTCCAATTGACCATAATATTGCTACGTCTGATCGTACTACCGGAGTTCCTAAACAGCCTATTCCACCATACATATTTGAATGACTATCAGCACCGACGCAAAAAGTTTCTGGGAAAGCAAAACCTTGTTCCACCATAAGCTGGTGTCCAATACCTTTTCCAGCTTCAAAAAAATTCAATCCTTGATAATTAGCGAAATTTTTAATTGTTGAATATTTACTAATATTTTCTGGGCTTTTGTCTTGAATATTGTGATCTAGTGCAATTACGGGCTGCTTAGAATCAAAAACCTGTCTTTTTTTTAATTGTTCAAACTTGGGGAGTATTGCAGATGTATTATCATGTGAAAGGACATGATGAGGCTCTAGCCATAAGGTATCCCCTGAATGAACTTTTTGCCCATCTTTTAGTCCTACAGAGTAATTCTGAAGTATTTTTTCAGTTCTATTTTGAGACATTTTTGCTTATTGATCTTTTTTCAGCTTACTCTTTGAATATTCTTTTAATATGGGTCTTGTATGAGTACGTGAGATACCTTCTTTAAGTCGCAACTCTTCGATTAAACTATTTAATTCACCTATGGAGTTAGATTGAACATGAGCAATAATATCAAAATCCCCAGCTACCTCATATACATCCTCTACTTGAGATTGACTCATTAGCCATCTTGTAATTCTTGTTGTGTATACTGTACTACTTAGCTCCATATTAATGATTGCTTCAACATTACCTGGAATATAGGGCTTCAAATCAACTTCAAGAATTTCATCCGCTATCTCAATTAATTCAATATCATTAAAACTGCTTTTAGTTGCATCCGATTTAATAACTCCTAATATCTGATTTAATTGATCTGGAGAATATTTGATTTGCATACTATCAAGACGGTAAGCAAGTGCATCTTTCCCAGAAAACTTGTCTAGAGTAATATTTCTATCTCTATTTATCAGATTTGGATCAAAGGCTTCATAAGTTCTAGGATCCTTCAAAACAGCCCTTGAGTGAAGACCTGCCTTATGTGTGAAAGCATATTGCCCTACTATGGGCTTGTTTTCACTATTAAAAACACCTGAATATTGCTCTACTTTTCTTGTGATATTCGTCAATTTTGACAGATCCCATTTGTTTTCAATATTATACTCACTTGTTAATAATAAAACCATTTCAGCTAAAGGTGTTATTCCACATCTTTCACCTATTCCATTCACACTTACATCAACCACCGTAGCGCCAGATTCGAGAGCAATAATTGAATTAGCTGTTGCTAAGCCAAAATCATTATGGCAGTGAATATGTATAGGAATATTAATTGATGATTTTAATGATGAGACAACAGATTTTGTCTTCTCAGGAGTAAGAACTCCAACTGTGTCAGCAACACTAAAACGATCCGCTCCAGCTTCTTCCACTGCTTGAGCTACCTCAATTAAAAAAGACTCCTCAGATCTGCTCGCATCTTCCGCCGTAAATCGGAGTGAAACATCTTTCTCTTTCGCATATGATACAGCTTCAACAATTCGGTTTAATGCGGTTGATTGATCTATACCAAATTTATGTTCCAAACTTAGCTTGGAAACACCGAAGAAAATTCCAACCCATGGAACATTAAATGATAGAGCATCATCTATATCATCCTTAGTTGCTCTACCATGAATTAATTTTTTTGCCTTAGTATCTAAGGCTGATAATTCTTTTATAGCCTCCCTAATGTCTGGCGATACTATTGGATGACCTAATTCAATGAAATCGACTCCAAACTCATCTAATTCTTTAACTATTTCAATTTTTTGATCTATGCTGAAGGAGACGTTAGGAGATTGCTCCCCTTCTCTAATTGTTGTATCTAGTATCTCAATCTTCATTTTGACCCCACATATGTAGCATAATTTACTGTAAACATAATGATGAATCTAACTGCCTTTGGCACATAACTTTAGGTTGGAAAATTTCTATTATTGATAACATTTCTAAAAAGTCTCTTATAAGGATTCACATATTATTTTGAATGAAAACTGCTCAACATAAATCTTTAGTGTATTTCAATCATAAAACTTTGCTAGGTAAATTATAAATAGAGAATTTATTAAATAGAGGTTGTTATGAAAAATTTATTAAACCCCATTCATTATTTTATTATATCAGTAATTTTATTTCAATCCTTTCTTATCGGGGAAGAAAATGAAAAAATAAAATTTTCCAGAGATATTATTGATATAGCTATTGTTGTAGAGGATTTAGAAGAGACCGCAAAGTTTTACAGAGAAATTCTTGGATTAACAGAACTAAATAGATGGGATGCACCTAAAGAACCACTGACAACATTAGGCTTTACAGATAATCTTCCTTTTCAAATGGTTACGTTTAATACAGGTAAGTCGAGCAAAACTTCCTCAATATTAAAATTTATTTCTTTTAAAGAAATTGAAAGTGAGAGTCCTTCAAAAGACTTTATTCATTCTTCAATTGGCTTGGGCTTTATTACTATAAAAGTAGAGAATATGGATGAACAACTCCGTCGATTAAAGAAAGCAAATATAGAATTCTTAGGTGAAACACCAACTAGATTGTGGAATGAATATTTTGCTGTTTTTAGAGATCCTAGTGGAAACATGGTAGAGTTAGTAGCTCCATATAAAGAAAAAGAATAAGGTAAATTATGATTACACTTGTGTCCCCTGCAAAAAAACTTGATTTCTCTAACA
>JBJKZS010000028.1:0-11034 GCA_045569115.1 Fidelibacterota bacterium
TTGCATGTGCTTCTTTTACCGATGTTATGGCCATAATCCTACTAGCCCAAGAACTCTTCTAAGAGATGCCACAATTAGTACAATTGATAATAAGTAGCATATAGTTTGATCTGAAGCATAATTAGCACCGATACGTGTACCTAAAAAGCCACCAATCATCACCACAGAAATGAATTGGATCATCAAATCAGTTTCAAGCATAGCCTGTCCAGAAAAAAAGGTGCCCGCCAAACCCGAAATTGAATTAAACAAAATAAATAATGCACAGGCAGCAGCTGTTTCTTTATTAGTCGCCCAACCCTTAAGTATAAATAAAGGAGATAAAAATATACCTCCTCCAACACCCACTAGTCCAGAAACAAGACCAATCCCAGCACCACTTATTAGACAAATCATTAAAGGTGGAGGTCCAGAAACTGGTCTCATATCATTAAAGGAAAATATAAGCCTAACACTTGCTATAGCGAGTGTTAAGGAAAGAAGTGTATCAAAAATCCAATCAATAACTGGTAATAAAGCTCCTAAAAATGAAAATGGTATAGAAGTCAGTGCAAAAGGCAGGATTAGTTTGAGGTTAAGGTATCCTTTTCGACCATAGTGGTAGAGTCCAAAAATGACCACAATTAAGTTTAGACTAAGAGCATGGGGTTTAAGCCAAAAAGCTCCTTGATCAGCAAATACCGATAAGGAAAGGATAGCAATATAACCTGATGCACCACCATGACCTACAGAACCATATAGAAGGGCAATAATTGCAAGAGAGAAAAGGATGCCAATCTGAGCATCCATATTAGTGTCGATTTCCTTTCGACATTGGGAAAACATGCAAGAAACTTGGCATCAATACGGATATAGCATCCTTTGCCGCACCAGGACTTCCTGGCAGACAAATAATGAAAGCATTTTCAATACTACCCACTAATAATCTAGAAAGCATTGCTGTAGCTATATTTTTTTGACCATAGCTATGTAATGCTTGTTCAACACCCTGAAGTTTTTTTGTCAGCATAGGCTCTATTGTATCAATAGTGACATCATAAGGACCTACACCTGTACCTCCAGAAGTAACAATAAGGTCAAAACCATTAGACACGAGTTCCTCTATGACTGCCTGAAGTTTTAAACTATCATCTGGAATTACTTTAGTATACTCGATCCTGCAACCATAACTACTTAACCCTTTTTTTAGGATAGGACCTGAGGAATCTTCGCTCTTTCCTTCATGAACAGATTGGGAAAGGATTAGCAAGGCTGTTTTAGGTGAAAAATCTGTATGACTATCACTTTTACCACCCCGTTTCTCAAGAAGGTGTATATCTGAAATCACCATTGATTTATCTGCTGATTTTACCATGTCATAGATTGTCAATGCTGCTACACTTACGGCCGTCAAAGCTTCCATCTCTAATCCTGTCGACTCTTTTGTTTTGGCTATTGAATATATTTGTATACAATCTTCTTGTATTTCAAAATCTAGATTAATCCATGTAATATTCAGAGAATGACAAAGAGGAATTAAATTGGATGTTTGTTTCGCAGCTTGAATACCAGCTACTTTTGCTACCTCAAGAACACTCCCCTTTGGAAGTTTATCATTTTGAACTAATAAAATAGTTTCTTTGTTCATGCTAATCTTTCCTGAAGCGGAAGCCATTCTTCGAGATGCTGGTTTATTAGTAATATCAATCATTTTCAAATTACCCTTTTCATCTAAATGAGAAATTTTTTTCAATTCAACCTCCAATTTGCGTCATGCTTTCCCTGTGACGTTCTTTTCCTTTTTGAGCAAACCATCCGTCCTCTGGCTTTAGTCTCATAGCTTTTCGAATTACCCGTTCAATATCCTTATCTGATCGAATACTCCTAAGAAGTTTTTTCAAGTCAAACTCTTCATCTGAATAAAGACAGTTTCTAATTTTCCCATCCGCAGTAAGACGTATACGGTTACAATTAGAACAAAGACTTCGAGTAAATGCTGGAATAATTCCAACTTTTCCAACATACCCTGGAATACGAAATAACTTATGTTCCGTTGCTGTACCAGAATCCAAAACAACATTTGGAAACATAATACGAATCTCTTCCTCAATTAATTCAGCACCGATAAATTTTCCTGTCTTCCATATCTGATGAGCATCAAAAGGCATTAATTCAATAAATCGAATAGTCAGAGGTAGTTCGCGGGTAAGTTCTATAAAATCACCAATCTCCATATGATTAAAGTCTCTCATAGAAACCACATTTAACTTTACTGACTCAAAAGGAAGATCTAATACACGGTGAAGTCCTTTGATTACTTTCCTTAGACCCTTTCGACGAGTGATTCTTTCAAATTTTTTATGGTCAAGAGTATCAAGAGAAATATTTATTCCTTTCAATCCTGCTTCAAAAAGGGGTAAAGCTAATTCGTCCAATAACAAACCATTCGTTGTTAAATGAATTGAATCAATTCCTTTAATTTGAGAACTATAATTAATCATATCGATAATCTCTTTGTGCAAGAGAGGTTCTCCTCCAGTAAAACGAATTTTACTCACACCGTTAATTGAAAAAATTGATATCAACCTTTTTATTTCTTCGGTTCTAAGGAGCTCTTCAGATGGTAGAAAATCTATACCCTCTTCGGGCATACAATAAACACACCTAAGATTACAACGTTCGTTAATGGCTATCCGGACATAGTTAAAGACTCTTCCGAATTGATCGGTAATTGATGGTCTTTTACCACTGGAAGATTCCGGTATTTTATTAACAGTAGTCGATTTTTTATCCAATTGGAGCCTCCTTCCAAGTATATCCCAAATTCATCAGGATCGGGAGCTAGCATCGCTGTTTCCAGTGAAACCGTACCGGCCTCAGACCTTATCCAAAAACGTAAATTTGGACTTAGGTCAGTTGGCTAAGAGACTATGCCTTAAGTTAATATATAATTAGGAAGGGTAAAGCTTTTTTCCTAAGCGTAATCACTCCTCGAGGTTTGGTATAAAAGTGATTTTCCCCGAAGTTCTGTCACAGCATTTATAATTTCGTCTGCTGCAATCTGCACATCTTCATCTTGATTCATGCGACCAAAAGCAATTCGAATTGATGAGTGAGCTAACTCTTCGCTATGTCCCAATGCTTTCATTACATAACTGGGTTGAAGAGTGGCACTAGTACAAGCAGAGCCTGAGGAACAAGCAATAGATTCAAGCTTCATTAATAAAGCTTCTCCTTCTATATTTGGAAAAGAGAAATTTATATTATGAGGCAAACGATGTTCAAGACTTCCATTAATAATTGTATCGGGAATAGCATCCCTCACTTTATTAATTAATTCATCTCTCATTTCCATTAGACGTTTATTTTCTAACTTTTGATTTTCTGTAATGAGTTGAGTAGCTTTGGCAAGTCCAACAATAAGAGGTACAGGAAGAGTTCCTGAACGCATATTCCTTTCATGTCCACCCCCAAAAATTTGAAGCTTAATCTCTACTTTAGGATTACGTTGACGCACATATAAAAACCCAATTCCTTTAGGACCATAGATTTTATGGGCTGAAGCTGAAAGCAAGTCAATATTCATACGATCTACATCAATAGCTAATTTCCCAAATGATTGAGCTGCATCAACCATAAATCGAATGTTATTTTCTTTGCATATCTTCCCTATTTCAAGAATATTATTTATGGAACCAATTTCATTATTTGCATGCATGATGGATATAAGGACTGTTTGTTTATTTATTGAATCATTAATCCTCTCTGGACTTACACGACCATCATTTTCAACAGGCAAAAATGTTACTTTCCAACCATTCTTTTCCATTTCAGAGCAAGTGTCAAGAACTGCTTTATGCTCAGTAACCTGAGTAATGATATGAGAACCCTTGTCCTTGTTTCTCTCACAAAACCCCTTTATTGCAAGCGTTATTCCTTCTGTAGCACCGCTTGTAAAAACAACCTCGCGTGAACGACAGTTAAGCTCATTTGAAATTAATCTTCGGGAATTTTCTACCGCATCTTGTGCTTCCCAACCAAAATAGTGATTTCTACTAGAAGCATTACCGAACTTATCCAAAAAATAAGGGGTCATGGCTTCAACTACGGCGGGATCAGTTGGAGTTGTTGCATTATTATCTAGATAAATCTTCTTTTTCATTGTTTTGTATTAATCATAGATAAAGCAGCTTTTCCAGCTTCGTAACCCTTATTGCATGACATATTTTGAATTGAAGACCGTTTCTGAGCTAATTCCAGCGTCTGACATGTAAGTACACCAAAAATAACAGGAATGTTTGATTCTAAAGTTATTTTCATAATTCCATTAGTAACAGCTTCTGAGATATAATGATAATGATCTGTTTCTCCTTTTATCACAGCACCAAGTGTAATTACTACTTTTATTTCATCTTTAGCTGTTAAACGATGTGCAGCAGAAGGAATTTCAAATGCACCAGGTACCTTTTTAATAATCATTGATTTTTCATTGTAGCCTTTTTCAAATAAGGCTTTTTTACATCCGGATAAAAGCCCTTCTACAATTGTTTGATTAAATTCTGAAACAATAATGCCAATCATGATTTTTTTAGTAGATGTCCAAGTTTTTCTTTTTTTGTTGCTAAATATTCTCGGTTATTCTCATTTGCTTCAATATCCACTGGAACTCTCCCCACTATTTCAAGACCGTGACCCTCTAATCCAATAAGTTTCATTGGATTATTAGTTAATAGAATTAATTTTCTCGCATTAAGAAAATGTAGGATTTGAGCTCCAATACCATAGTCTCTTAGGTCTGGTTCGAAACCGAGTTTCTTATTTGCCTCAACAGTATCTAGGCCCTCTTCTTGGAGCTTATAAGCTTTGATCTTATGCTTCAATCCAATCCCTCTTCCCTCTTGTTTAAGATAAACTAAAATACCTGATCCATTTTTACTTATCTCACGAAGTGCAAAATCTAACTGCTGTCCACAGTCACATCTCTCACTATGGAAGACATCTCCTGTTAAACATTCTGAATGTACTCGAACCATCACTTTTTCATTTTTATTAATTTTTCCAAACGTTAATGCAATATGCTCATGGCCTTCAAAAACCTCCTCAAAGAGATGAAAATCAAACTTTCCATAGGGTGTTGGGAGTTTTACTGATTCTATCTTTTTAATTAATTTTTCTGATCTCCGTCTGAAGCGAATTAGATCTGAAATAGCAAGAATTTTTAGATCATGTTTTTCTGCAAAAAGTTCTAAGTCTTTCTTTCTTGCAACTGAACCATCCTCTGCTAAAATCTCACAAATCACACCAATTGGCTTTAAGCCAGCAAGTCTAGAAAGATCCATTGAAGCTTCTGTATGACCAGCTCTTCTTAGAACACCTCCTTCATGACCAACGATTGGGAAAATATGTCCAGGTCTTACCAAATCATCAGGGACAGAACTATTGTCAGCAATAACGCGAATAGTTTCGAATCTATCTTGAGCAGAAATCCCTGTCGAAGTATTTGCTGCTGCATCAACACTTACAGTAAAAGCTGTTTCATGAAAACTTGTATTCTTTTTTGCCATTCGTTCCAGACTTAATGCTTGTGCACGAATTTCCGGGATCGAAACACAAATAAGGCCTCTAGCCTCACGGGCCATAAAGTTTACTGCATCAGGGGTAATCAGTTCACCCGCCATTACAAGATCACCTTCATTTTCTCGATCTTCACTATCAACAACGATTACAAATTTCCCGTGTTTTATATCTTCTAAAACGTCACTTATAGAGTAATTAGTCATTTCCTTTATTTCCCAAAAGCTTTTCTAAATGTTTGGCAATCATATCCACTTCTATATTGACTTCATCTCCTTCTGAAAGGTTTTGCAAGGTAGTAATATTTAAAGTTTTTGGTATAAGGCACACTTTAAAACCATTCTTTGACATTCCAGCTACTGTTAAACTTGTACCATCTATAGTAATCGAACCTTTTTCAATCACATATTTAGAAAAATAATTATCTAACGAAAATTCAACATCCCAACTGTCTCCCAATACTTGAATTGACTTTACAACTGAAACTCCATCTATATGGCCTTGAACTAGATGTCCACCAAGTCGATCAGAAAAAGATAATGCTCTTTCGAGATTTACAATAGAACCAGATACCCAATTTTTTGCAGTTGAACGCTTAATTGTTTCTGAAGTAAGGTCAACCCAAAAAGAGTCGGCATCAATTTTTACTACTGTTAAACATATACCTGATACTGACACACTTTCACCAATTTTAAGCCCTGACAATACATTCTCACAATATACACATATAGATAGAATGCCATTTTTCCCTATAACATTTCCTATCTTACCTGTTTCTTCAATTAAACCTGTGAACATTCTTAATTTAATTTATATATTATTCTTACATCGTTTTCAAATTGAGTTAAAGAGTCAACAACCAAATTTAATTGGTTATTTTTTACTCCTTCATTAACTAGGGGTACTCCTTCACCAAAAATCTTTGGTGAAATATAGGCATGAATCTCATCAAAAAGACCAGACATCAAAAATGAAGTTATAGTCATACCGCCACCTTCTACTAGAAGGGATTGCATTCCTTTTTCATAAAGCTTTGATAAAAGTGGGGCTACATTTTCATATAAAGATTTTTCCTTTTGATTTGTTGGGGCAGCGTCTTTTTGAGAGTCTAAAGATGAATAGAAAATTGGATCCTTTGAAAAAATCTTCAAATCTGATTTAAGTTTTTCTTTGTTACCCAAAATTACTATCTGTGGATTATTGCCTATACCATGGGAAGAAAGATCTGGATTGTCAACTTGAACTGTTTTTCGACCTACAAGTATACCATCACAGCGTGCTCTCAGATTATGAACACTCTTTTTCGATTCTTTACCAGTAATGATAGTTGAATCTCCAATAGCTCTTGATATATAGCCATCCAAACTTATAGCACACTTAATAATAACATAAGGTCTCTTCTTTTCATGATAAGTAAAAAATTGTCGGTTTATTTTTTTTGCCTTTTTTTCTAGTACTCCAACTTCAGTTTTAATACCAAGACCTTTAAGGATTTTTATGCCATTCCCATTAACTCGGGGATTTGGGTCAAGAGAACCTATTACTACCCTGCTAATCATAGGAAATGAAATTAAATCAACACAAGGTGCTGTCTTTCCAGAAAATGAACAAGGTTCCAAGGTTACATAGAGCACAGCATCTTTTATATCTTTAGTAATTTTCTCCAATGCATAAACTTCAGCATGCGGACCTCCAAAGAACTGATGATAACCTTTTGATATAATTTCCCCCTTTGATACAACTACAGCGCCAACACGAGGGTTTGGTAATACAGAATCCCCACCTTTAATAGCCTCTTTAATGGCAATATCCATAAAATGCTCATCAGTTTTAATTAATTTTTCCATAACTAATTTCTTCTAATCAAAAATCAAAAGTTAATTGAAATGACCCTGAATTTTTCAATGGTTTAAAAGCATAAATTAATGTTATAGGCAAAACTACCGGTAGACCAAAACCCGCCACCTCAAAAGTACTACCAATCCCAAGAGTTATATAATCAGTCTCTACGCCCTGATTCTTACCTCGAAGCCAATGAGCAATTAGATCTAAAGATATCCTTTTTATATATCCAATTTGGAATTTTTTAAATAGTGGTAACATATCAAATCCAGATTCTGGATACAATATAGGCACTCGGTAAGATCCTTTCGTACTTACAATTTTTTCTTGAAAAATATATTTGTGTCCCAGTGGCATGTCCAGCTTACTCATAAAGGGATATCCTTCATCCTTTTTATTTTCAATCGCTAGAATAAATTTGAAAGCATCATGATTAAAGACCCCTTTAGATAAAATACCGCCAGCGAAATAAATGCGTCGACCTTTGAAATTACTTTTAAAGGGTGTTGATGTATAAGAATAGTCTAAAAAGCTTCCTATGCCATTCATTACATCTCGCTGAGCGCCTTCTGTTTTCGATTCGTATTTGATCCCTCCACCAATAGGAAATATAGTGCCATCAGCCGATTTATTTATGAGCGTGGTATCACGTAAATCATTCCTGTTTTCCCATTTAAATTTAATTTTGTGTCCAAACATTAAAGTTTTTTGAAAAGTTGTTGAGATATTCATAGCATCACGCTTTGGTCCTATTCTTCGATTAAAGATTGGGAGTACTACCTTCCCAGCAAAGTTTCTTTCGCCCCATGTAGAGAGAATATAACTTTTGGCTTTTTCACCCTTTCCTATATTGACATTCAATGTGTCTGGTAAAGATCTCTGCCCCCATCCAAAACTTCCAATTACAATTGGATAAAAACTTTTATAGGATCCTGAAATTTCATGAAAAAAAAGTTTCTCATTTTGGCTATATGTTGTTTTGGCAGATAGCCCCACAGTCCCTAGAATATTATCAGAGTGAAATGTAATTGAAGGATGACTTTTGTCAGCTATTATATCCCAACTATGAACATTAAATAAGTCTTGAAAATGATTGTAATTAATTGGTGTATATTTGGTCAATGATGTGACCTTATCAAAAGAATCGTTATTTATTTGAAGTGATGACAATAATGGGTCCGGCCTGATTTTTACTTTTTCAAAAGGCTCCCACAAACTAGAATCAAGCTTTGCTGATACAACTTTATCCCCATTTAAATCAAAGTCATTATAAATAAGATTCATTTGATTATTTCCAACTACAGCATTTGTTGCGGAAATTTTAGAAGAAACAATGCGAAATATTTTTCCAGTTGACTTTTCTATTGCATATAGATTATCGACTCCAGATATTGGTGATTCATAAAGAACAAAATTTCCATAAAAGATAGGACGGAATATTTCTTCATCAGATTCTGATTTAACAACTTTAATGATTTCACTAGAGATCTCAAGGATTTCAATACTTCTCCCGTAAGAACTTTGTGAAATAAATACAACTTCTTTACTATTTGGAGACCATCGAGGATTCATAATGATTGATTTTGATGGAAACCTATTAATTATATTTCCATTCTTTGCATCTATAATGACTAAAAAACAATCTCGTTTTTCATTGAATTCTACAGCAACAATACTATTTCCATCAGATGAAATTGATGGAGAATAATATCTTTTTAGATTTGTAACCTGTTGGCGACTTTCATCTTCCATATTAAAAATAATTATATTTGACCAGCTCTGTTTTGACCATCTTCGATCTGGTTGAATCTCATTCCAAACTGCGAATTTTCCTGAAATATGAACACCGAAATTTTCAACTATACTTGGCAATTGAATTAATTTTTGCATATGACCATCTTCATCGATTCGAACCAATGAAGTTCTCTCTCCAAGGCCTCTTTTAATTGCACATAGTTGGCCTTTGGAATCAAAACCAGGAAAAATATAATCTGTTCTTCCTTTAATCACAGTTGGGCTAATTAAACTAAATTTTGTATAACTTTCTCCCTTAAGCTGGGATTTCCAATCAGCTTCTATCTCTTCCATTGCATCATCAAAAATTACGGATACACTTCGATTGGTTAAATTTTTAAAAGATGAATTTAGTGGCATTATTGGATTTCGAATAATAGGCCAACGCATTGTATAATCAAGAATATTTGAAATAGCTTCTTTACCATAATTTCGTCTAATATGCGCATTAATTAGATAACCATAATTGTAATAGTTTGGGTATTCATTAATAAAAGAGCCATAAAGAGCAGCACGATAATCAGTCTTTTTATTTTTTGATAAAAGTGCTCTTATCTCTCTATTAAAAAATGGCTGCCTACCTCTACCACTCCCAGATAAGATGGTTTCCATTAGCACTGCATCTCCTTCCCAAATCCAATTAGGTATCATAGTGCCTGAAATTATACCCTGCATTTCCTCACCACCAAAAAGCCGAAATAATCTGTTAATTCGTCGATCAAGATAAGAAAATTGAAACATATGTCGACCTTCATGTATAGAAAGAAGTTTATACCATTCAGTTGAACCTATTTCTTTTAATGGTAGTGGAATATGACTCCACTCTGAAAGCCAAGGGCCTAAAGATACAAATGCATTAGGAATTGCACTTCGGTTTCGTAGAACTATAGGGATTTTTCGGTGTGAACCTCCTAAGTTACTTCCATTATATTTATATATATCTTCAAGAAGATTAGCAACTCTGTTTGCTTCTACCATCAACTCTTTTGAAAAAATAATTCGATAATGATCGGTTTTAATTTCTTTCCAATCAATTCCAGGCATATCCTGACTTAAAACTGTTGAAAAACATAGAAATAGTAGTTGTCTAATTATTCTTTTTAATATCATAACTTGAGAACAATCAATAAAACTGGGTTAACTTATTCTGAAATGAATAAATACAAAATCAAACAATAATGATCCTTTTGCTATTTAAATAATTATACTGAAAATTATATTACACTTGAAATATAATTTTAATGAAATAATAATTTTTTCAGAACTACCTGTAATAGTTTTCCTTTATATCTTGCTTAAGAATATTCAATTAAGTGCTACAACTTAGATTTAGAATAGACTAAAAGGAAAAACATTGAATATTGAATTAGAACCTAAGGTTATTCTTAATGAAGCAAATTTCATTGGGGAAGGCATTCTTTGGCACTCGGATCATGAGTGTTTGTATTGGACAGATATACCTAATAGAAAAATTTTTAAATATACACCTTCAACTAGAATTACTTCAGTTTGGGACACAGAATCAAGTGTTGGTGGTTTTACTATTCATGAAGATGGTCGACTATTACTATTTATGGATGAAGGAGCAATAAAATTGTGGATGGATGGTAATTCTGAAACCGTAATTAAATCCATAAAAGGGATGGAAGGAAATAGATTTAATGATGTAATCGCTGATCCAAATGGACGCGTTTTCTGCGGTGTTATGTCTACAAGTAAAAGAAAGGGCTGGGTTTATCGGTTAGACCCTGATAAATCTTTAAGAAAAGTCATATATAATACAGGTACGGCAAATGGAATGGGGTTTAGTAAAAATGAAGAAAAATTATTTTTTTCTGATTCTAA
>JBJKZS010000029.1:0-34883 GCA_045569115.1 Fidelibacterota bacterium
GCACAGGAGATGATAATGTTCACTCCCAAAATACAACTTACTTGGCTGAGGAATTTATTAAGGCTGGTAAATCATTAGAAATTTTCTATTATCCTAATAGAGACCATGGAATAAATGAAGGTAATTCACGTTTACATCTTTATACAAAAATGTATGATCATTTCCGAAAACATCTCTTAGGAAAATAGTTAGACATTCGATTTTAGGTAAAATAAAATGCTAACTCTTGATTATGTATTCATTAATAGAACTCTAAAATAGCTATAGAAGAAACTTTTATAGCTAAAAGAGGACTGTTGTGATATAATTATTTCAGTTAATCTATTCGACTAACTGAAATAATTATAGAGAAACCTCACTAATGCGAGGTTTCTTTAATGAGAGCTATTAGCTTTTGCTTATCTGCGCGGACGTGCTTCGTTTACAACAAGCTGGCGACCACCGACGTCCTTACCGTTAAGGTTTTCCATTGCAGCTTTTCCGGCATCATCAGAGCCCATTTCAACAAAACCGAATCCCCGGGAACGGCCAGTGAACTTATCTGTGATTATTTTTGCAGATGTAACATCACCATGTTCAGCAAAAGCAGTCCGAAGATCTTCTTCAGACATATCGTAATTAAGGTTTCCTACATAGAGGTTCATTTTTATCTCCTATTAGTTAATGAAATTATTAAGTATAAATGAAATATTATTTTATTTAAGTCTTGAATTTTATATAAGGTTTGGTGGATTTGAGGGAGTAGTCGCTAGGGCAGAATAATATCTATCTTGTTTTCACCATATATTAACAAAGAGTTAGTTCACTCCCAAAAGTTTTTTTTAAAAAATCAAATTTATTTGAAAAACTATTTTTTAGGTGAACTATTGAATTAGGGCACAAATTTTGTGGAGCCGATGGGGATCGAACCCACGACCTCGTGAATGCCATTCACGCGCTCTCCCATCTGAGCTACGGCCCCTTTTCGATCAAGTACTATTAATACTTATGTTCTGTAATCGTGAAATTAACACGATAACTTTTTTTTCGCCAACTCTAAACGTACCAGCAATGTTGACTTGCCGTTAGAGTGACTGTAAATTCCAACTATGAAGACAAAAGAAAATTCATCTATAGTTATCTATATCTTATTAGGATTGTTTTTATTCGGTTGTTCAAAGACTACGGATAAGGCAGGATCAGCTACACTTGTGGTCACAGGAAATGTCCATAGTCAGCTAGACCCTTGTGGCTGAAAACGCAATCCTACGGGCGGTCTGCCTCGTAAAGCAACATTTATTAATGCACTGAGAAATGATGGGTTGGATCCAATCATTTTAGATGCGGGAGATTTATTCTTTGATAAACAAAATCCTTCAGCTTTAAGCGAAAAGCAGTCCAAACTAAGGGCAAAGACCCTAGTTTCAGGATTCAACATTATAGGTTGTGATGCTTTAAACATTGGATCTAAAGATTTTGCTGGAGGTTTAGATTTTCTTTTGGAAATGAAAGAAATTGCAAACTTTCCTTTTATATCAGCAAATATTTTGGATAAAACTGGAAGTTTTGTTTTCGATCAATTTGTTATTTTAAAAAAGGAATCGTTCAATTTCGGAATAACCGGAGTAACTTCCTCGCTTCCTGATAATATTGATGAAGTAAAGCTTGCTGATGTTGAAGAAAGTGTGAATACTGTTTTGACAAAACTCTCTTCAGAAACAGACTTTCAAATTGTTCTTTTTAATGGAACAATTGAAGAAGCTAAGGATTTTCGCGAAAAATTTGTTGAAGCTGACTATATGTTTATAAGTGGTGCCACTGATAATCCAATTGGTAGGACGAAAAATCCGTCATCTGGACCTAGAATGTATCGTCTTGGTAAACAGGGTAAAGCACTTGGAATGTTAACTATGAATATCGAAGAACCTGGTTCATTGCTTGCTGATATCACTGAACTTAAGTTGAGAGAAGAATTTATCTCCAGACAAATTGATCGAATGAAGAAAAACGATCCTAGTAAATCCTTAGAAGAACTTTTTTCGAATGATCCGCGGATGCTTGAGAGGGCCGAAAAAATTCAACAGACCTTGGATGAAACAAAGAGAGAACTTGCGGGAGCAACTAATACTAGCCGATTTAGTTTCCCACCTATGGATAAGCATTTAGGTGATGAGCCTGAAATGCTTGGTATGATTACTCAGACTCTCTCTGAATGTAATCAACTTGCAAAACTGTCATCTGATGCGAAGTCTACTGGCTCGTGAACTCTAATACTGCTGCTGGCCAGATTTTTATTCTCTTGACCGTTTCCTTTGTTTTTTCTTTGGGATTCAATGCCATTCGATCTGATGGTATTCCTTTTATTGCATCAAAGAAAATTATTGAAGGTGGTCAGTCAGCGGCTGATTCACTGTTAGCTGAGTCTACTTTTCTTTTTGAACCAGTTATGATTGATTTATCTATTGCCAAAGAATTCTATGATAGAGGTGTTCTGTTTATCGATGCTAGAGATGAAAAAGAATTCAAGGAAACGCACATTCAAGGAGCAAAACTTGCTCCTGCAATGCCAGGAGAAATACTTAAGTGGGCTTCCGAATATGATCCTGTTGTCACTTATTGTGGTGGAGGTCAATGCGACCTTAGTATGAGCCTTGCTACAGAATTAATGGGTGAAGATTGGGGTTTTACTCGCGTTTTTGTTTTTGATGGTGGTCTGCCTGAATGGCTCGCGGCTGAATATCCAGTAGAGTAATGTCAAATTTAATTAGGAATAAATGGGTTGTCTTTATTTTTAGAGTAATATTAGGTGTTGTTTTTCTTTATGCTAGTTTTGATAAAATCCGGGACCCTGGAAGTTTTGCCAGCAATATTCAAAATTATCAAGTACTACCTTATAGTTTGACAAATATTTTTGCAATTATATTGCCTTGGTTGGAACTTTATGTTGGTGCTTGTTTGATCCTTGGAGTTTTTGTTGATGGTGCTATTTTACTTTCAGGCGGAATGATGATCATGTTTATTATGGCTATAAGTCAGGCAATAATTAGGGGTTTAGATATTGATTGTGGTTGTTTTAAACAGGCTGGCTCAACCGTAGGTCTAGAGACACTTGCACGTGATTTAATTTGGTTAGCTATGTCAATACTAGTCTGGAAGCGCGAAAATAAGATTTTTGAATTATTTCCTAAATCGCGGTTTGACGTAAGAGGTTAGCTTAATTAAATTTTCTGGTTGATTGTTGACAAATAATTATGCGAGGGTAGCTCAGCTGGTAGAGCCCCACGTTGCCAACGTGGCTGTCGCGGGTTCGAATCCCGTCCCTCGCTCTATTGAGATTCATTTTTCAAATAAGACAAAAGAGGGTATAATGAAAAAAATATTTACGGGAATTTTATTTATTTTTAGTGGTTTATTTTTATCTTCTCAATATTTATTGGCTCAGAATAAACTTGCCGATTTTTCTAGTGGAAGTATTGACATAGGTATTGTAGTTAAAGATGTAGAAAAAACTGCAAAGTTTTATTCTGAAGCTATAGGACTTAGAGAAGTAAAGGGCTTTAATGTCCCAAAAGAAACAGGAAAACGTTTTGGATTAACTGATGGAGATGAGCCTTTAAATGTAAGAGTATTTGTTTTGGGGGATGAACCTAATTCCGCAAAATTAAAGGTGATGTCTTTTCCAAGCAAACGAGGGGAAAAATCTTCACAGAAATTTATCCATTCTACTTTAGGCTTTAGCTATCTTACTATCTTTGTGGAGGATATGACAGATTCATTAAATAGATTGAAAAAAGCTGAAGTAAAATTATTAGGCGAAACACCTGCTCCCCTTGGTGATAGCAGATATATAACTGTATTTAAAGATCCTGACGGCAACTATTTTGAATTGATAGGACCAATGAGTAAATAAGAACTCTTATTAGGTTAAAACTATTATATTAATAGCACTGAATTAATTTTAATCTAGAGCATCGGATATAGCAGGATCCATGGGTAGATGCAATTGAATCTTTGGAAGATATTTAACAAAAACATCAAAAACTTCAGAGAATTCGCTGTCATCTACTTCCACCGAATGAGTTGCTTTAGCATCATCGGTTACTTCTGAATCTTGGAATTGATCAATATCAATGATTTTCAAATACATCTTTGCCATTTTATCTCCTATAAACTTTCTTAAGGTTACACAAAATTACTAAATCAAGTCAATATACTCATGATGTTGAATAGATTTCATTTTCCCTGTAAATTTACTACCTGTGGCGACGTACCCAAGCGGTCCAAGGGAGCGGTCTGCAAAACCGCGATTCATCGGTTCGAATCCGATCGTCGCCTCATTCATTAAACCAGAAAAGTTCTTTTTCTCTAATGGTTTGTATTACAATATAAAAGGTTTTCATCATTTTGATTTCGTTATATTGTCGTAAACGATCTTCGTAAAATCATCTTTTGAAACAAATTCACTTCCTACATAGCCACGAGTTGGATTAGATGCAATTATCTCTTTTAAAGTCTTGCCGGCTTTGACTTGAACCTTTACTCTATCACGAATTATTGTAAGCATATTTCTATAATCCAATAAGTCTTGTTTTGTTGAGATTGGTCCGTGACCAGGGATAATTTTAGTCTCTCCATCTGCAAGATCAGCGGCTTTATCTAATGTTCTTATCATTCCATTGATATTTCCACCATTTGGTTCATCAATGAAAGGAAAAACATACCTTACAAATACATCACCCATATGTAAAATATTGGATTTTGAAAAATGAATGATAGCATCACCATCAGTGTGAGCTCGATCTACATGAAAGATATTTATTATTTCTTCGTTATAATGGAAGCTCACTGAATTTTTAAAAGTTATTTTTGGTAATCCATCTTGTGGGTAAGCCTCCGTACGTTTTCCTACTAATTCAATGAATTGTTCGCTTTCCAAACGTTTACGACTATTCTCATGGGAAACTATAATAGCTCCGGCTTTACCAAAATTTTCATTACCATCTGTATGGTCAAAATGCCAATGTGTATTAACTACAAATTGAACAGGTTTAGATGTGATTTTCGATATGGATTCGGTAATTTTTTTTGTCAATGGTGCGAATTGATCATCAATGATAAATGCACCATCATTGCCTACACATAAGCCAATATTTCCACCATCTCCTTCGAGCATATAGATTGAGTCTGAAAGTTTTGTTGTTTTTATTTCAACTGCATCAGCATCAAAATCTTCCATTGCCAAACTAAATGAAAAGAATCCAATTAAAATTAGTAGAGTATTACGCATGTCTATTCTCCTAGTAAACTTTTGAGTTTGATTTATTTATTAAGAATTCTAGCCTAAATATTTTATGACCAATACTGTGATGTCATCAGATTGAGGTGCAGTTCCCACAAATAATTTCACATTTTTTAAACTATCATCTACTATATCACTTACTGATCTACTTTTCTTCCTGTCAAGAAAAGATTCTAATCGATCTAAAGAATACTCTTCTTGATCTTCATTCATAGCTTCATTAATACCATCAGTATAAAGATAAATTGAACTCTTCTTATTCATACTCAGTGTTGATGTTTGGAAAGGTATGTCTTCCATTACCCCTAACGCCATATCTCCAGTAATTGGAATGGACTCAGATTTTCCATCTGAGTTCATGAGATAAGGAGCAGTGTGGCCGGCATTAGCATATTTGACTTCTCCTGTTTCTGTATTTAGTATTCCATAGAATAAAGTGCAAAACATGCCTGATTCGTTCTCCTGGCAAAGATAATTGTTTGCGCGCATAAGAACATCTCCGGGTGTACGTCTTCTGGAGGAGCTTCCTTTAATTTGAGATTTAGTTAATGCCATGAATAATGCTGCCGGAATACCTTTGTCAGAAACATCTCCGATAACAAAACATAAATGTTTTTTGTCAATAAGGAAAAAATCATAAAAATCACCGCCAACTTCTTTTGCTGGGATAATTCCCGCAGAAAGATCAAAATCTTTTCTATCTGGAAATGCTGGAAATTTAGTAGGTATCATACCCATCTGAATGTCACCGGCTAATTTTATAGATTCCTCAATTCGTTGTTTTTCTATAAAGGCTTCTGTAAGACGTGCCCTTACAATTGCTACCCCTGCCTGAGTGCAAAGTGCTTCTAGAAGCTTTTCATCCCGTTCTCCGAATTCTCCACCATTGATCTTATTTAATACTTCGATTACTCCAATCAACTCTCCTTTTCGCGTAGTAATTGGCATGCAGAGAATAGCTTTCGTTCGAAAATTAGTTTTTTTATCGAACTCACGATTGAAACGGGGATCATCATAGGCATCAGGAATATTTGCGGTTAGAAGGGTTTTGGCAACATCGCCAGCAATACCCAAACCAGAAGGGAATCTTATTTCAATTTCTTCAATTCCTTCAGCAACTTTACTCCATAGTTCATCTGAATCAGGGTCATAAAAGAATAGGGAGCTACGTTCTGCATCCATGATCTCAGTAGTTTTTTTTATAATTACTGGCAAAAGACTATCCAGATGCATCTCAGCGCCTAGAGCACGAGAAATGTCTAGCAAGGCATTAAGGTTCCTAACTTCTCTTGATGGTCTATCAGCCATTGTCAATTATTTCTTTAACCGCAGAGGCATTATCTGTTGCAATATTAAAGATTGGTGTAAATCCAGAAATATCGAAGACCTCTTTAATATGTTCATCCATATTGGCTAAGACAAAACTTCCTTCTAAACTTTTTAGTTTTTTTCCTGCCATAAGGAATATACGGAGCCCAGCACTACTTATATAATCCACTGATTCTAGATTAATTACGATTTTATTTTCTTGATTTTCGAGGAGATTTAATAGAGCGTTTTCTAAATCCGAAGCTGTGTTACTATCTATTCTTCCAATTGGCTGAAGAATTGTAACAGATCCTTCTTTTGTTTTTTTTATTTCCATTTGATTCAGTCTCCTTAATTCAATTGTTTAATCAATGTCAAATGATTCTTTCCATTAATACAATCATATTTCACTTCGTTCATTAAACTTTTTACAAGATGGACACCTAAGCCACCAATTGGTTTTTCTTCAATAGATTTAGAAATATCTGGATCATTCCTTTCAAGAACATTGTAGGTTTTGGCATTGTCAATAATTTCGATGACTAGGTTAGTTTGGTCAATTAGGAAATTTACTTTGATTTTATCACCTGAATATTTTTCATAACCATATTCAATCGTATTAGATATTATTTCATCCAATGCTATTTGAGTATTACGTCTAACATCATTTGCCATCTGGTTTTTATTGGCAAAACTTTCAAATTCTTCCCTTATTTTTTGAATTTCAGAATGTTTATTGAGTATTGAAACTGAGAGTTGTTTAGACATATTGACAAATTTAGAACAAGTTCACTGAAAAATAAACGTAGTGAGTATAATAATTATTAATTTTTATTTCACAGAATTATTACTACTAAGTTTATGAATATATTTAGATGGAATTAGAAATATTACAATCATTATAGGTGGGTCAGTAAAATTTTCATAAACTATAGTTCAATTCAAATTAGACAATGATAATGAATGTTATTTTTGAAATATCTGTTAGTTTGCTTCCATCAATAATACTCTTACTTGTATTCGTATTGATGGACAGTTACAAACTGTTGAATATTAAAGCTGTCATCATAGCCATTATTATTGGAGCTTTGGCTGCTTTAGGATCCTACTTTTCTAATACATTTATATTAAATAACTCAAACGTTGATTGGTTTTTTTATTCAAGGTATGGAGCGCCATTTATTGAAGAATTTTTTAAGGGTCTGGTATTAGTCTGCCTGATTCGTTCTAATAGAATTGGTTTCAATATTGATGCCGCCATATATGGATTTGCTTTAGGTTCTGGATTTGCTATTGTTGAAAACCTATACTACATAATGGTTCTAGATCAGGATACTAGCCTAGGTATATTTGTTATAAGGGGCTTTGGCACCGCATTAATGCATGGGGGTACAACCACTATTTTTGCTGTCATTTCTAAAACGTTGGTTGAGGGAAGAGTAGGGGGAGATTGGGGTGGTTTTTTGGCAGGGTTTTTACTGTCTGTAGTGTTTCATTCATTCTACAATCACTTTTTCTTCGATCCTATTCTATTAACAGTTGTCATTTTAGTAACATTGCCTCTGGCATTGATATTAGTATTTAAACGAAGTGAAGATTTTCTTCAGAGTTGGCTAGGTATTGGTTTTGATTCGGATCAGGATTTGTTAGATATGGTAAATCATGGACATGTAAGTGAAACTCGAGTTGGAGAATATTTAGAATTACTTAAGAGTCGTTTTAAAGGAGAGATTATTTTTGATATGGTCTGCCTTCTGAAAATTCATCTTGAACTTTCATTGAGAGCAAAAGGTATCTTAATGATGAGAGAGGCCGGTATTGATTCTCAACCTGATTTAGAGATTAAAGATAAATTCAAGGAGCTTCATTATTTGGAAAAGAATATTGGGAGGTCTGGAATGCTTGCTTTATCTCCATTCTTACATCAGTCCAGTCAAGATTTGTGGCAGATTCACATGCTTGAAAAACAGGGCTAACCTATAACCCTCTATAGGAAGTTTATTTTAACAATAGCATTTTTCTTACCGCGGTAAACTTTTCAGTGTTAATCCTGTAGAAATAAACTCCACCGCTTACCATATCACCATTATTATCTTTCCCATCCCAGGATACATTGTGAAATCCACTGTGATTGTTGTCCCCTTTAACCAGTGTTCTTATGGGTTTACCTAATAAAGAATAGATTGTGATTGAAACCTGACTCTTTTCTGAAAGATTATAGCTTATGGTCGTTCCGCTATTGAAAGGATTGGGATAATTTTGATCTAAAGAGAAACCGGAAGGTTGAAGTTGTTCATATTGAATATCAGCTGTAGGTGCATTTTTTCTATCCAGTCTCGTTGCTTGCAGAATCTCATTCGTTGATTTTTTTTGCACAAAAGCAATTACAGACATGTTTTTCTTGTCCCAGGTTATTTGACTCATTTCTGAATCATTTTTTGGGAAATAAGAGTTTTTTGGATAATCTTCCCTTAATGTCCATTCATAGGAATTTTTGATAGTATCATTTTTGGAAATAACTAGCGTATCCCCACCAAAGTAACTATTTGCCCATCCAAGAAAAACTCCGTGATGCTCTTTCTCTCCATTAGAACCATTGAAAGAAATTGAATCCATGGTCATTGCTACAAAGAGCCTTAAATCTTCTCCTGATATATCTGAGTCACTGGCAACAGCAAGTTTGATATAGGCTGTAAGTGTATCGAAGGTTGTTCCTTCAAATGACATGTAAATGCTTGTTTCTTCACTACGAATTGAAATCGCATCAGCCTTATAGGCATCAATACTAGTTGAAATTTCTCCATCCATATATAAGCTAGGAAGAAAATTCGGACTATAAGTGGGATCGTTGCTATCAGAACCACCGAAGCGATAACAAACGGGATCTTCAACACAATTAGATGCAAAATCTGGTGCTCCAATTCCATGATACATAGGATCTCCCCATCCAATAGCATTGGAGTGGTAGCGGATAACAATCCAGTTATTTGCGAGATCCTCTCCTACATAGTCAGCATGATCGGGATCTAGGTAGTGGTCCAACGCACGGTTGGACGTTGGGCAACCTGGTCAGTTAGTGGCTGTTATTAGTTCGCCTAAGACGCTCTTTTTAACTTGACCTAGAACAGGTGTTAATAGAATTGCCATAGCAATAATAGAGGTCGAAATAGGATTATTAAATTTCATAGAATTCCTTTTCATTCAATTTAATTATCTCATCAGAATCATTTTTCGAGTATTTACAAACTCATCCGTTAATATTCTGTACAGGTATACTCCTGAACTGATTGGATTACCTGATCCATCATTACCATCCCAAACTACTGAATGATAACCTGCATTAATATTTTGATTAATCAATGACCGAATCTTCTGACCTGTAAGATCGAAAATATCTATCGTTACATGGCCCGCTTCTGGTATTTGATAGTCTATTGTAGTCTGGGGATTGAAAGGGTTAGGATAGTTTGGAAGGAGCGCATATTGATTTGGAAGATCAGCATTATCGAAGACATTTAATACATTTTCTGAGATAGTAAGACTATAAGGACCATTTTCTGAAGGTACGCAATACATGCCACTACAGGCTGATATTGCCCATTCACCTGAAATTTCTGTGGACTCAGTCCAGCTATTGAGTCCACTTTGGTCTATAGAGTTATAAATATCAATATAAGCAATCTTAGTTTCTGTCGAATTTTTTACATAGGGTACAGAAATAGATGCAAGACCCCAAGTGCCAGTATATTTATATGTTATTGTATCACCTTCAGCGTCAAAGGAGGGTTTCCACCGAAAAACAAGAGTATCATCAATCGTTTGATCCGTGATTTTTATATAGGCGTTATTCATCGGTTCTGTGATTTTAAATATTGTGGGTGGATCATCCATAGGCTTTACGGTTAACTTGAAGCTACTGCTCGCTTGAATAGTTCCATCATCAGCAAAAACAGTGATTATAGATTCCCCATTCCAGTTTTCTTCAGGTTTAAGCATGATTTTAGCAAGTGACTCCGTATCTGAGGTTGAATTGCTTTCCTGAACAGTTGCATCAACAGCAGAGGTATCGGAGGATGTTGAGAATGTAATCTTGTCACCATTAGCATCTGTTACAATGACATTTACAGTCCCAAATCTATCTTCGAAAAATGACGTGTCATTTACAGTAGAAATAATCGGCATGTTTCCAGCATCAATAGTTGAGAAGGTAATAAATGATGCTGATACTGGATTTCCTGAAGCATCTTCCACAGTTGCTCCTATGCCTGTATAGATTGTCTTTCCATATTCAAAGCTGGCGGAAGGAGCAAGGTTAACAATTTTTTTATCTGAATCTATTGTAGCATCAAAGGTGATATCTGTACCATTAGAGTCATCATATTTTAAAGTGATTAGACCATCTATATTGGTGTCATCTAATGCGCTGTCGTCTAAATTTCTAATAGCCTCACTGAATGTTAGCGTTATTTTTGTATCAACAGGTAGATCCGTAGATCCATCACTTGGAATAAAGTTTACTGTAGGTGCATTCCCATCAGCAGTGGTAAAAGTTGCACATAATTTAGTTAAAGCATTATTTGAATAGTCTTCGACATCATCTACGCATATATAAACTTGTTGAGAACTTCCTAAGTCACTGGTCGGGTCAATTGTAAGTACCTTTTGGGCGGCATCAACGGAAGCGCTGAAAGGTATAGCATCTCCGTTAGCATCATCTTTCTTTAGCTCAACAACCGTTCCATCTAAAGTGGAATCATCCACTTTTCTTACAGACTCATTAAACGAAACGGTAATGTTTGAAGAAGGAACTACACCAGTGGAAGCATCGGCTGGATCGATGGAAGCTGTGGGAGCAGTATTATCTACCGTGCTAAACGTAATGTTTATGGGTTGAATTGCATTGTCAGCTTCATCCTCAACAGTGGCTCCTATGGCGACATAAATACTTTGCTCAGGACTAAAGTCATCAGTTGGATTGATGGTGATAAGAGTTTTGCCAGTATTAATGCTTGCATCGAAGGGGATATCGTCCCCAGTAGCATTATCTTTTTTTAAAGTGATTAGACCATCCACATTGGTGTCATCTATGGAAGAGTCATCTAGGTTACGAATGATTTCATCAAAGGTGATTGTAATGTCACTATTTACTGCAACGCCTACTTCATTATTAGCTGGTGAAAATGTTAAGGCTGGTGCTGACTTATCTATCCCTGCATCTCTTCTTACCAATTTTACACCTTGAAGAATTTTTGCATCATCAAAATCTTGAATGAAAGCAAAAACAACCATATTTTTTTCATCCCAAGCCATTCCGGTAGGTGCGTCATTCAAAGTCCAAGAATAGGTCCGATCAACAGGAGTATTTTGTCCCAAGGTGATTTCCTGCCCATCTTCACAACCTGTTCCGCATGTAGTGGCATCTCCGATCCAACCGGCCCAGATATTATTATGGTGATCCAGTCTTCCCCAATCTTTGTATTCACCGTAGTCATGTTCAACTGAATCCATGGTTACTCCCACATATAGACGCAAGTTTCTTGCCGATAGGTCATCAGTACTACTTACACTGAGTGTCACAGAGGCGGTCCTGTCAACGAACGATGTTCCATCAAGTGACAAAGTAATGGGAGAGGTCTCTTCTTGAAGACGTTTTGCAATGCTAACATAACCGTAGTAATACTCATCCCAATCAGAAGCCGGATTTCCTGTGTTTAGGAAATCAGCGGCAAGATCTGCTATTTCATCCCTTGGGTTCTCACCGTTATATTTAAAGGTAGGATAAGAACCATAGGATTCAAGATATGGTAGCTCTTGATCGTTTTGCCAACGGTGACCAAAGGGCGGTGTTGAACAGTTGTCTTGATGAAGTTGATGAGTATTTTCTAGCTCATCTTGAGTATGGTAGAAAATAAGGATCCAGTCCTTCATCACATCATCACCCACATATCCCATGCGATTACCAACACGTCCAGTGGTTTTATGAGTGCCAGTCTCAGCTACAAAATTCGGGTTTTGCCATTCGTCCAGGAAACTCCCAGAGAGTTTACAGTATCCTCACCAGAGGGCGGTTAGTTTTTCTAGTACAGCTGCTTTTTTAGCTGCTTGACTGGAAAAAGGCATGAATATGACTAATGCAAGGATTAGATATTTTGCTTTATTTCGATTGTAAGGTATCATGTTCTTGCAAAAAAATTAATTGTGAAATCTATGTCCTTTATTGCTCTATTCCAACCATAGGCTAAAATAGCCAGTTCATATTTATTTTATATCCATCATCGAAATCTTGTACGTATCTACAGACACCATTGCTACAAAGAAGTCCACCTTGCTGGGAACCATTCATGATTGAGATTCGGATGTTTTGACTCAAATTATAAAGGAGTTCTATTGATGTCCATGTTTTTGGCCCCCATTCCCACGTTTTTTTATCCCATTCTTGTGAAGTTCGATCCATAGTATATGCTATGGACCATTTAGGTGATCTTGCTATTCCTATAGAAATAACGGTGTTATACTTAGTGTCAACAGGATAGAGAGATCTAAATTCCATCCCTTCTCCGAAGTCATTTTTGTACCCTTTCATTAAGGATTGATATTCAGTCTTTATCTCTAAGCTGAATCGAGAAGGTAATTGAATGGATAGATCAAGAGGAAAAGTTTGAGCTGATACCATTTCATAGGATTTAGTCTTTCCATCTACTGTCTCAACATTTGTCAGAATAGAAAGGACATCCTCAAGATTATCCCATGCTAATTTGTAATGAACCTTTTCTCCTAAGAGACTTCCTTCTATTTGAATAAATGTATCTCTAAAATAATCAGAAAATGGAGAACCGCTTGAAATCAACCGTGATTTGTCTTGAGGATTCCAGACATATTGTTCATTCATGGATAAAACATCGTGTCTGCTAGCTCTAGAATGTATTAAGGATAGAGTAAACCAGTCTTTGATTGGTCCTGTAATATGAATTTGTGATCCAACTTCATCATTTAAATCTAATTCGTGAATAACTCTTCCAATTAAACGAGATGTATGAAGATAGACACCTGTAGGAGGACGTTGAAAATCTTGTGAAATATCATAATTATTCACAAAATCAAAATTTTTGTCTGGAGACAGTCTACCAAAATCATAATTTTTATAATCAATAACCGCTGACCAATCTCCTATATATGTACCAATTCCGGCATATAGTCCAAATCCATGAGATACATACGTATAGTCCGGAGGACCACTAGTATTGCGATATGAAAATTCAAAGAAAGCATCAAACAGTTCTCCGCTTAACTCCGAATAGCCCCCAGCAAAACTATGTCTAATATCTAGGTTTTCTGGTTCGCTATTACTACCATAGGGAAGGAAATGATTTTCATTGGACTGAAGAAAAGAAAGACCTAGTCGAGGACCAAAATTTTCAGTTTCAATATTCGCACCTGTTAAGAAATGGTCCGTTTCATAATTAGGGACTCTATCATTGAAATCAACCACTACTGGTGTGCTCTTCCAATTTCTCATTTTTCCGGTAATTATATTCAAGGTAAATGAATCATGAAAATAACCAAGGAGTAACCCTCTTGTTCCCGTATCCAGGTCTATGGCTTGATCATCCACCTGGTTTAAGATAAGTCCTCGACCCCAAATAGTATAGACGTCGCCCATTTCAAGAGAGAAATTATCGCCTAAATACTCAAGCTTGAATTTTCTTAGTCCGCTGAAATCCACCCCTAATTCTGGTGGCTCACTAAACTCCAACTGACTCCAGGCTGACCATGAGCCTAGATTTATCTGTCCATCAAAAAAATGTTCTGAAAAATTAAAATCATTTGAACTTTCAGCATATTTAGAAGATAAACTCCCTGAATATGTGGCCTGAGCACTAATAAACGATAAAAGTGTGAAAAAAGGCCACAGGTGTGGCTTGAGTTTCAAAGGTTTAGGAAGTGACAGGGGATGGTTCTTGATATCCGATTAAAGCCTGAATTCGAGACTCAATTTCTTCTTCATCACCAGGAAGATAGCCTTGATGTATCCATCGAATAACACCATCCATGTCAACGAGAATTGTTGTGGGCATTAACTTGGCATTGAGTCTTTTGGCTATTTTTCGATTAGGATCAAGGGCTACCATAAATGAAAACTTTTTAGATTTGACGGTGGAGCGAACCTTAGATAGACTTTTGGGCGAATCCTGGTTAATGGTTAGGATTGTAAGGCCGTAGCCAGAATATTTTTCATGAAATCTTTGTAGATGGACCATCTCTTTTAGGCAAGGGCCACACCAGGTTGCCCAAAAATCAATGAGGAGGGGTCCTTCTTTTAATAGTTTATTCAGTGAAGTCTTTCCACCACCGAGAACTTTGAGTTGTTGACTCTCAATGCCAGCAATTGTACCTCCAAGATCCTCACTTCGCATTTCCAGATCATAATAAACTAAGCTTAGAATTATACCCGCTAGGACAACGACACCAAGAATTAGATTGGCGGTGTTCTTTCTTGTTTTAGTAACTAACAGTCTACGATCCAAGCCACCTCGTTGGTCAGCTCCCGCTCTGCGATTACGCCCAGTTCTACGATCAGTTCCGCTTCGTTGGCTTTTGTCATCGCGCCTTTCACTATCTACGGGGATATTTTCTCCACGACGTTCGTTGATTCCACGTCGATCTCCATTGGTTCGCCGGTCTCTGCCTAATCGTCTATCATCTTCATCTCGACGATCACTTCTATCTCTTCGTTCATTCCATTCTTGTTCCATGGGCTCTTTTCTACCAATCTTATTAGGTTAAAACTTCACTGTTTCCAACATTATTTCCAAGTTATCTCCAAAAAAACAAATAGTACTGTGTGCTGCGTCACACATAATCAGTTTTATAACGAGAGAGCTTGGTAAAGTCATTTTTTGGTTCTAATGTCTTTTATTGCGGGAGAATTGTGAATATATAGAATCTTCCTGAAATTAAGCATAATTATTTGATTTGGACAAAAAATACATATACTTATTTTTTTTCTTGTTATTTACTGCTAGCCTGGATGCTATTGATAAGATCGCTGTTTTTTCCGGTGGAGCCTTAGGTCTTGTAGATATGGAGGCCGATGCCATTAGCTCACTTATTGAAGATGAACTAGAAGCAACGGAGCGTTATTCCATAGTAGAGACTGGTGGAGCTGAATTAGAGTTTTCTTATGAGAAAAAGGATCAATCGGCTGTAGGGCGAATAACTTCAAATTTATTGCGTGCCAGAGCGGATACACTTTCACCATCTTTTGGCGGGGACCTAGATGAGTCTCAGGTTGTCATTTGGCGTTTGAAGCGATCAGGTCGCACATATGATTATGACTTCAGATTATACTCAGTACAAGTAGATAAGGGTGCAACCATTACTTTTGAAGGCGCAAGTGTCAATAAACGTTATTTAAAAGGCATGGCGCGAACGACCTCAAGATTTACAGGAAGTCCAGAAAATGCTGCTGATGCGGCCAGATTGATGGCGTGGCAGGTGGTAGGACTCAAACCTCCTGATGACCGATTTGATAGAGGTCTCCGTGCTGGCTTGTTGGGTGGATTAAAAAGAGCGTATACCACATTCTGGTTTGCAATGGATTCGGGTTTTGAGTCCCTTTTAATATTAGTGGCTCTTTTAATTATGGGAGGAGGTCTGGTTGTTGTAGGTGGTGATACAGGTGACGATCTTGGCTATCCCCCTGATTATCCTGGGGTACCATAATATGATTATAGCACCAAAAATAAGAACAATTGCCTTAGGTGTTTTGATAGTATTCCCATTGTACACAAGTGCTCAGTTCAAATATGAAAAGAGAGATATAGATACTGACGACGTATATGATCTAATTGTTGAAGATATCGATGGTAATTCAACAATAGATATAGTTACAGCTAATAACAACATGATCCAATGGTATAAAAACGATGGTGCGGGTAATTTTACAATTTTTACTGTTTCTAATTCTGTTCAAGGGGTAAGGTCAGTTCATAATGCTGATATTAATTCTGATGGTCGTATGGATATTCTTTCCGCTTCACAAAATGACGACAAAATTGCATGGCATGAAAATATGGGTGGGGATCCTGTAACTTGGACAACTCGAACTATTAGCACTTCCGCTGATGGTGCGAATTCTGTATATGCTTTAGATATGGATGGAGATGGTGATTTAGATGTTTTTTCATCTTCACCTAATGATGGAAAGGTTTCCTGGTATGAAAATACAACCGGTAATGGCAGTGTATGGACCAATCATACTGTTATTTCAGGTACTTCAGCTGATAAGAATATTACTGCGGCAAAAATTACAAATGATAATCTTGTAGATATTATCTCTACTGGTCTTGATTTCATAGTTTTTGAGAAAGGATCATCAGGGCCTGAAGATTTCACCACACATATTATTGGAACCCAGGGTCAGGATTACTATAGTAAGCAATTATTTGGGATTGATTTTGATTTAGATGGAGATATAGATTTTTTATCCGGTTATAATTATAGGCGAATAAGTATCTGGGAGAATAATGGATTCCCAGGGACTGCTTTTACTAGATATGACATACAAAATTTTAATCCGGACAATCAAGGTTTTTATCCTCAGGCCGTATATCCAGTTGACATAGATAAGGACAATGATATGGATATAATTACAGCAAGTTATCATACTTCTGGTACGGTGGTACAATTAATACATAAGGGTGGTTATAATTTTGATGCTGTAACCATATATGACACAAAAAAGAATTCTCCTTATTTCCAGGCTATTATGGCAGCTGATTTTGATGGAGACAATGATATTGACATTGTTCTTGGTTCGAGAAGGTTTTCCCCTGAATTATTCTGGCTAGAGTCTTCTCCTAATAATACGGCAGTCACTGTAGAATTCGTTACTTCTGTTCAAGGTGATGGTACATATGGGCAAGGCGACATCCTTCCTATTGAAGTGCATTTTAGTTCTTACCCATTAGATGTTACAGGGACTCCTACATTAACACTAAATATTGGTGGGACTAATAAAACTATTAATAGACATTCACTTAAAGACTCTATTATGACGTTTCACTATACTGTGGAAGCTGGTCATAATACGGCTGCTCTTGATATTGCTTCGACTACGTCTCTTACTGGGGATATCAAAAATTTCAATCTTGATGCTGATTTAGCACTTCCAATTCCTGGTGACCCTAATTCATTAGCTGGTAGGAAAACATTGATTATTGACACTGAAGCTCCTGTAGTTAATAGTGTTTCATCAACAAAAGCTGACGGAATTTATGGGCCAGGGGAGGTAATACCTATTACTGTAGAATTTGATGATATTGTAACAGCAATGGGCCCGTTGACTCTTGATGCGAACTGGACTACTAATTCTGGGCATATAGGTGGCACGAACCAATGGCAATCATTTACAGCTGAGAATAATGGAAAAATCAGAAAAATTGAGATTGAATTACAATCTCCACTGGGAAATAATCAAAGTAATAGCCGTGCAGCTAGTGCTACTTTAAAGATATATCAAGGAGAGGGGAATGGTGGATCAGAAATTCACAGTCAGCCCATAACGTTATTGAACAAAGACAATTCTTGGAAAACCTTTCATCTGTCAACCCCTGTTACTATAACTGCTGGCCAGCAATATACTTGGGAAATACACACTCCGGTTTCTGAAAGAAGTTGGCTAAGGCATTTCAATTCAAATGCATATTCAGGAGGAAGATCATCTAGTGACCCAAATCGGGAATATTTATTTAGAATTTATGTTGAAGAGACAGGCCCAGATTTAAAACTTACTTTGGAGACTGGAACTAATGATGCTGTAGTTGACTATACAAGTGGAACTGGTACAAATACATTTACTTTCAATTATACGGTTGCAGCAGATCATGAATCGGCTGATCTCGATTATGAACAAACCTCGTCTCTGGTATTAATTAGTGGAATAGTTAAAGATGCTGGTGAAAACAGTGTGGTATCTCCAATAGATCTTCCGAGCCCGGGAACTGCTAATTCTTTGGGTGGAAATAAGAATATTCAATTAGATACTGAGCCACCAACTATTACTTTCGATCCTACTGATTCTTCTACTGAAGTACTTCAAGGAAAATCTGTGACGTTAACCTTCAGTAATGATGTGAGAAAGCTGGATGATGGTCCACTTGACAATGCCAATGTAGATGCCATGATTGAGTTGAAGAAAAATGATGCAAATGGCGTGGATGCGGCCACGGGTATAGATGCAACCTGGGATGCTGCCAATAATAGGATTACCATAGCACATGATGACTTTGCTAGTGAGGAGGTAGTTTATGCTGCGCTTAAAGCGAATACTATTGAGGATCTTTTTAACAACCCAATTCCAGCTGAAAATATAACTTTTACTGTTGAAGATGCAATGGCACCAATAGTGGTCTTTTCACCTTCAGATGGAGCTACGGCTGTTACTTTAAGTACAAGTTTGAAAATTACTTTTTCTGAGCCAGTTCGAAATATTGATGATAGTGCATTAGATGATACCAATGTTGATGCCAGAATTATCTTGAAAAAAGATGACACCAATGGTGCTGACCTTTCTTTTGATGCTACTATCAATGCCAGTAAGGATACAATTATAGTAAATCCTGACATTGATTTTGAAGGAGAGCAGGATATATATGCTTGCATTGACAATCAGGTGGAAGATTCCAGTAATAATGCAATAATAGAAACCTGTATAACCTTTTCTACTGAAGACGTAGCTCCACCGTCTGTAACCATTATACCTGGAGATGGAGCAATTGCTGTAAAGAAGGATGTCGTAATTACGGTGAATTTTTCTGAGCCAGTTCGAAATATTGATGATACGGAATTAGATGATACCAATGTTGATGCACTGATTACATTAAAAAAAGATGATGCCAATGGAAATGACATTGTTTCTGATGCAAGTATAAAAATATCTAGGAAAAAGATTACAGTGATTCCCCAGAATAATTTTGGAAGTGAAGAGCAAGTTTATTTTTGCATTGATCCTGTGGAAGATTCCAGTAATAATGCAACGGTCGCGGAATGTGTAACTTTTACTACGGCTGATATTTCTGCTGCTTTCATTACCATTGACCCTGCTGATGGATCAACGGATGTCGGTGTGGATAAGATAATTACCATCACTTCCTCAGAGCCCCTACGGAACTTGGATGATAGTGCTCTTGATAATAATAATATAGATAGGTATATCTTATTGAAAGAGAACAGTTCAAGTGGTACGGATATTTCTTTTGATGCAACTATTGATGCCGGACTAGCGCTCAATTTTGACGGCGTTGATGACTATGTTGAAATCAATACTATAGCTGATGACATGGCAGGTCAGACTGATTGGGCCGTGTCCTTGTGGGTAAAACCAACAAAGACGTCATTTCCAGACAATGATGCGTATGTATTCGCCAATAATTGTGATAATGGTTCTATAAATTGCAATAAAATCCTGTTTGGTATATCCAAGGCCACTGGAATTGTTACTGTATTTGAAGAACCAGGGGGAGTTACGATAGCAGGATCTGCAACAAATGATGGAAATTGGAATCATATTGTTTATTCCAGAACAGGTACGACCGGGGCCTTATATCTGAATGGAAGTGCTGACGGGACACATACTCCCGCTCATGCTGATTTTGTCGCCAGTGATAAATGGTCATTAGGCCATGAGTGGGATGGTACTACAGTTACGAATGAGTTCGTTGGTTCAATGGATGAAGTGGCAGTCTGGAATGATGCTCTTGCAGCTAATGAGGTTACGGCTCTTTACAATTCAGGAGTAGCGCTGGATGCGACAACCAACTCCGGAGATTATACATCATCAACGAATCTTGTTGGTTACTGGAGAATGCAAGATGGTACCGGAACTACAGTAACAGATCTTTCAGGAAACTCTAATGATGGTACCATTGGTGGAAATCCTTCATGGACAACGACATCTTCAATTGTTTCTGTTGATCCTACCAGTGACCTTCTAAGTGAACAGACAGTTTATGTGGATATTTGCTGTGTGGAGGATGAAGATGGCAACTTAATTGCAACAACAAGTTCGACATTTACGACAGCTGACGTAGATCCGCCAACAGTTAGTTTTGATCCTGCAGATGGGGAAACTGATGTATTAGTTGACAAGGAAATCACACTTACTTTCAGTGAGCCTATTCGAAATATTGATGACAGCGATATAACTAACAATAATGTAGAGGCTCTTATTGCTCTTAAGGATACCGATGCAAATGGTTCAAATATTAATTTGAGTAGTGTCGAAATCAACAATGCGAAAACAGTTATAACAATCCAAGCCGCGGCTGATTTTTCAAGCGAGCAAAAGGTCTATGTTGCAATTTTAGACAAAGTTGTTGAAGATGATGCCAATAATGCTATTGATCTAACTTCAGCAATTTTTACCATTGAAGATAAAGCTCCTCCTTCAATCACCTTTTTTCCTGTAGATGGAGCAACCGGTGTCCCAATTAATACTATACCCTCAATAACATTTAGTGAGCCAATTCTTTCAACCAATGGGCAAACTCTTCAAAATGCAGATCTTGATGCACTTATTATATTTAAAGAGACAGATGCCAGTGGTGCAGATATTGCAATTGGAACTTTAGAAATAAATGCAGCTAAAAATGTGATTACAATAACAGCTCAAGCAAATTTTCCAAGTGAACAAGATGTCTACATGTGTATCGAACCTATTGAAGATAATTCCGGTAATGAATCGATTCAGGAATGTGCTACGTTTAGAACATCAGATGTAATTTTACCTATAGTTACCTGGGATCCTCCGAATGGATCTATTGAAGTTGCTGTTTCAAAAACCATTTCCCTGGAATTTGATGAGGCAGTACGTTTAGTGAATAATGGTCAATTAACGAATGACAATGTAGATGCACTTATAACCCTTAATTATGATGATGCGAATGGTGAGGGGATTGCTTTCGATGCTACCATTAATGCTTCAAGTGATGTAATCAGTGTAGAATCAACTAATCCACTAGGAAGTGAAAGAACCATTTATGCGGCAATAGGGACAACAGTGGAAGACGATCAAAACAACGCAATCCTTGCTTCAAGTTCTACGTTTATTACTACAGATTCTGAACCACCAGTGGTTGCTTTTTCGCCTTCTGATGGCTCAACTGAAATTTCTGTTAACAGTGAAATTGTACTGACATTCAGCGAACCTGTCAGATTAATTGATGGTACGGAGATGGATAGTTCTAACATCATTCCTCTAGTGACCTTAGAAAAATTTCAAACCACTAATCCTAACTCGCTTTTTGGTAATCAAGAAGGAACGACTCCCCTTCCAAAAGGGCTTACTAAATCAGTATGGAATGAAATGTCTTCAGCTTCAATGGTATCTGTAGGCTTAGTTGAGTTTGATGCAAAGGTAAGTGATGATAAAACAGTTGTTACTTTGACACCAAAAGCAGATTTCGAGAGTGAGAGGACTTATAAGGTTTCCATTGGCGCAACGGTTGAAGATAGTGGAGATAATCCGCTTGCAGCTTCAAGCGCGTCTTTTACTACTGCAGATGAACAACCACCTATTGTTACATTCAATCCTGCCGATGGAGATACAGCAATTAGTGTGTCCACAGATATTACAATAACCTTTGATGAGGCTATTCGCTATCTTGATGATTCTGAGGTTACCAGTACTAATGCAAATACTATCATTGTCCTTAAAAAGAATGACTCATTAGGAGTTGATATAAGTTTTACTACGGTTGTAAACATTCATAAAACTGAGATTAAGCTTACTTTGGGATCCATATTACCTGTTGCTCAGAAAGTATATGTTGCAATAGCGCCACAAGTTGAAGATGATGTAAATAATCCAATTGTAGCTTCAAGTGCTATTTTTACAACTGAAGAATCGCCTGAAATAAAGATATTGGAGCCAGCCATATCATATACTACGGAAGAGGGAGGTAAAACTTCTTTTAGTTTAGTACTTGGTAAAGAGCCCACTGATGATGTTGTTCTTGGCATAAAGAGTCAGGATGAGACAGAAGGAATCACATCTGTTTCAGGATTAACCTTTAAGAAACAACTTTGGGATCAACCTTTAGATGTGGAAGTAACTGGGCAAAATGATGAAATTGATGATGGGGATGTCCCATATTTTATTGGATTGCTGGGCGTTGTATCAAATGATACTCGCTACAATGGTATTGACCCAGATGACCTTTTACTTACGAATAGAGATGATTCTGATGAAGCCGGAATAACTGTACTTCCAAGAAGAGGCTTGGAAACAACAGAAAAAGCTGCAAAAGACTCATTTTCTATTCAACTTGAATCAGAACCCGTCGCTACTATCAAGATTCCACTTGAAAGTGGAAAACCCAAAGAGGGTGCAATTTCTACAGATACTCTTATTTTCAATTCGACGGACTGGAATGTGCCTCAAACAGTTATTGTAACTGGTCTCAATGACTCTATTGTAGATGGAGATAGAACATATAAGATCATTACAAGAAAGCCAGTTACTGAGGATTCCATATATGCTCAAATAAATGCAAAGGATGTTATTGTTACTAATCGTGCAAGAGAACCTATCATGATGGTTAAAACTGATTCGTTACATTATGGTCGGGTGCCTCGTGATGCTTTCAATGTTCAATCCTTTGATATTGTAAATATTGGTACGGATACGCTACATGTTTCAGAAGGAAGTATTGGCTCTACAGCATTTATTGCAAATGAAACTGAATTCGTAGTTGCTCCAAAAGATACTTTTACTATTTTCATTCAATTTATTCCAGATGATGCTGGTATTTACAATGAGCAATTCACAGCCAAGCATGATGACACCAGTATAGGAGATCTAATTGTTGAATTAACGGGAGAAGCTTTCAAGCCTACTATTGCCACAACGGACACAGTTATTGATTTCGGCAGGGTTTTTGTATTTTTTGATGAACAGCGACGCATCCCTATATTTAATTCAGGCAACAGTGATCTTCGTATAGATTCTCTTTTTGTTACGGGAAAACAGTTTTCTATACCTCCCATAGAGTCCTTTTATATTGAACCAAGTGATACAGTCATTATTCCTTTAATCTTTTCTTCTCAAGATACTGGAAAGGTAAAAGGAAACATGAGAATTTTCTCTAATGACCAGGATAATCCTAGGCTTGACCTTTCAATTCTTGCCACTATCCTTCCGCCTGATACATTGGGACCAGAAATAAGTAATATTAATATCACACCTGGGGATGTACTCCTACGTCAATTCATTACAATTAGCTCCGATATTGGTGATGCTAATAGGGTTGATGATGCTGTTCTTTATTTTGTTAAGGGAGGAGACTCAGAATTTGAATCTTATTCATTAGAAACTGACGATAGCTTGACGTACAATTTTGTTTCTGGTGCGGCCGAAGTTACTTTAAAAGGAGTTGCGTTTTATGTCATTGCTACTGATGAGCGAGGTAATATTTCAGTTAGCGATACAATTTCACCTTCTGTTAATTTTAAGGGTGGATCATTGAATACCGCAATTAACGAAAGTGTATACTCCAATGGTATACCAAAAAAACTTTGGAGACTTATATCTGTACCTGCTGGACTTGATGATCCAGACATTGTTAATACTTTTGGTGATGAACTTAAGGGCAAACCTAATACACGTAAATGGCGTATGTTCGAACGAGATGTTACTTCTGGTGGCTCTGATTGGATAAAACCAGATGCCATAGAAGCGGGGGCAGGTTACTGGATAATTCAAGCTGTTGAGAAACAACCTCAGTTGTCTACGGGATCTGGTAAAACTATTCCTCTGACAGGTTTTGATATTACTCTTCAGCCAGGTTGGAACATGATAGGATCTCCCTATGCATTTCCAGTAAAAACTACTTTTGATGCAAATTCTGTATATGGACCCCTGTCATATGGTTTTGATGGAGAAGGATGGAGTGAATCTGATTCGTTGAAACCTTGGGCAGGTTATATTGTATATAATAGAAAAAATGAGGCTGTGGACATAAATATTGATCCATTGGCTAAAACTCCTGAAGTCTTACAAAATAGAACGCTTGCTCGCTCAATTAAATCTGATGAATGGAGACTTCGCTTAAGTGCCAAAGGTAAAAAGTATATGGACGTAGAGAATTTCATCGGAAGAACTACCTTGGCAGAAGAGACTTTAGATAAGTATGATGTTCCCGAGCCACCTTATGTTGAGAATTATATTTCTCTGGTTTTAGAAACAGAGGATTTATTTGGTAAATCTCAACACATGACTTCAGATATTAGATCTAGTTTTAACCGTAATGGTATTTGGGATGTTCTCCTAAATGTTAAAGGGGAAAAACATCCTATTGAATTTTCTTATGATTTAACTGGCTCATTCCCAAAAGAGGATCATATGCTTTTGCTTGATATGAATACAAGGAAGCAGTATAATCTTCTCGATTATGAAGAATTTCAAATATCAGACTACACGGAAAAGTTCCCTTATAAGTTTAAGGTCTTTAGTGGCTCTCCTGAATTTGTGGCTTTAGCAATTGAAGATGCCTTGTCCTTGCTACCAGACGATTTTTCCCTTCGCCAGAATTATCCAAATCCCTTTAACCCATCGACGACTATTGAGTTCACACTTCCTAAGCCAACAGACGTATCCTTAGTTGTTTATAATCTTATGGGTCAACAAGTACGTACTTTAAAGAGAGGAGTTATGGATACTGGACATCATAGTATGATTTGGCATGGCAAGGATGATCATGGAAAGCTAGTAAGTTCTGGTGTGTACCTAGTCCGACTACAATCAAAGGCTTTTGTTTCTTCACGTAAGATGTTAATGTTAAAATAGTCTAATGTTTAGTAGACCATCAATACCTTCTTTAGCATTATCCATAGCAATTGTAGCTTTGGTATTTTTCTTTATACAAAAGAATAATGAGAATCCAAGTTTACCAAAGACGAATCCCATAGCCCGTGTAGAATACGAGTTGCTGCGAACGAAAAGTCCTTTATCAGGAGTGGTGCCAACAAACATACGCCAAAGGGAATTAGCATTTGCCCGAACTCTACCAACTCGCGAAGAGATTAATGCAAAGAGACGTTATCGTGGGAAATCACCTGCTACGCTTAACTGGAAAAGTCGAGGTCCTTATAATGTAGGCGGAAGGACAAGGGCATTGGCTATAGATGTTTCTAATGAAAGTACAGTTTTGGCAGGGGGTGCTTCTGGTGGAATGTGGAGGTCTACTGACGAAGGTAACACATGGACTCTTACAACAAGACTAGAAGACATTCAAAGTGTTACAAGTATTGCTCAAGACACTCGTGCTGGCGAACAAAGTACATGGTACTATGGAACAGGAGAATATGATGGAGCTTCAGCTGGGACTTGGTGGGGGAAAAACCCTTATAAGGGCGATGGACTTTTCAAGTCTACAGATGGGGGCGTGAGCTGGGCAATACTTCCTTCTACCTCAACAGCTTCCTATCATATATGGAACAATGATTTTAATCATGTGCATCGCCTTAAAGTGAGCCCGACAAACGGTTATCTATACGCAGCCACAGCCAGAGAAGGAAAACTTAAATTGAGTAAAGATGGTGGTTCAACTTGGACAGATGTTCTTAAGGCTACTGATATTGACCCATCATATGTAGATGTTGATATAAGTTCAGATGGAACAGTCTATGCTATTGTTGGGGGAGATTGGGGTAATGGAAATAAAAGTAACAAGTCAGGAATTTTTAGATCCACAGATGATGGATCAACCTGGACTGATATTACTCCCGGTAGCTTTCCCGCTAATTTCCAGAGGGTTCTTCTTGATATTTATGAGTCTAATAATAATGTTGTCTATTTCTTTTTCGAAAAGTCTTATTATCCACCAAATAAATGGTATCTTTGGAAATATACCTATGTTTCTGGAGATGGATCAGGTTCCGGTGGAAATTGGGTAGATCTAACTTCTAATATACCGGTACAAAATAAGTACACTAGTTCCCAAAGAGGGTATAACATGCTTCTCGCTGTGAAGCCAGATAATGAAAACCATGTTATTCTTGGAGGTACAAATTTGTTTTTTTCTAATGATGGTTTTACATCAACTAGTTATAAACATATAGGAGGATATCAGTCTTTGACCGGTTGGGGGAATTATTCTAACCATCATGCTGATCAGCATTCAGCTGTATTCTTACCTTCTGATCCAAAAGTAGTGATTTCTGGACACGATGGAGGTTTATCTAGAACAGAAGATATAACCGCAAATCAAGTTAACTGGCAAAATATAGATAGGGGTTATGTTACGTCTCAATTTTACCATTTAGGCATTGATCGATCGGGTAGTAGGCCAGATTTCATTGTGGGAGGGCTTCAGGATAACAGTACATGGATGGTTAATTCGGAGAACTCCAATGCTGACTGGACGGATATTGGTAGCGGAGATGGTTCATATTCAGCTGTTGGTAATAATGGATTGGCCATTGTTTCTTCTGCACAAAATGGCTGGACCTGGTTTCATGATTATGAGAACAATGATTTATGGAATAGACTTCAGATAGGAGGGGATAGTGGAAATAATGGTGAAGCCTTTATTAACCCTCTAGCAATGGATCCTTCAAACTATAAAATACTCTATGTTTTAGGTGGCAACACTATTTGGAGAAACAATGATATTACTGTCGGAGAATCTGAATATGAAAATCTGACCAACACGAATAAGGGATCTCAGATTGCGAACTTTGGAGTATCAACAACAAATCCTTCTAATCTTCTATATTATGCTACTTCAGCTGGCGGGGTATACAAACTTGAAGATGCAAATACTTCTACCGCATCACCAGTAGATATAAGCCCAGCTTCTTTATCTGGTTGGGTTTCGAGTCTTGGAGTGAATCCTGAAAATGGGAATGAGGTTATTATGACAGTTTCCAGTTATGAAGTAATTAGTATATGGTATACTTCTGATGGAGGAACTTCATGGGAAAATATTAGCGGAAATCTTGAGGAAAATGCTGATGGAAGTGGTAATGGACCTTCTGTAAGGTGGGGTTTGATCCTTCCATATAATAGTAGTAAAAATTACCTCGTTGCTACAAGCGTGGGAGTATATTCTACAGATACCTTAGATGGTACTAATACAGTTTGGGCTCTTGAAGGGGGAAATGCAATAGGTAACGTTGTTGTGGATGCTTTGGATGGAAGAACATCAGATGGTTTTGTTGTTGCGGCAACACATGGTCGCGGAGTTTACAGTGCTTCATTTGCTAACCCAGGAGCTGATGTGACTCCTCCAATTGTACAAACATTATCCCCAGCAGATAATGCGGTTGGCGTTGGTTCTTCAGATGATCTTATCATTACAATGGATGAGAACCTCTCAGTTGGTACTGGATCTATTACTATTTACAATTCTGATGAATCAGTGTTTGAACAAATTGATGTTGCAGGCTCAAAGGTGACGTTTTCCGATGAGACAATAACTATTAATCCAGATGGAACATTCTCTTCTCCAGGGTCTTACTATGTCAACATAGCCGCCTCAGTTGTACAGGATGTAAGTGGTAATGCTTATTCTGGTTTTGGAGATAAAACAACATGGAATTTTTCCACAGTTGATGCTGTAGCACCGCAAGTGGCTACACTTGTACCAGCTGATGATGGGACGGATATTGCCTTAGACGTTTCTCTGGTCATGACTTTAGATGAAAATATCAGTATTGGATCCGGCAATATTGTTATTTACAAACCTGACGACACTGCCTTTGAAACTATTCCTATCTCGGATAGCAAGATTACTATTTTAAATGATAAGGTTACAATAGATCCTTCATCAGATTTAGCCAAGAATACATCCTATTATATACAGGTTGATGGAACGGCTTTACAGGATGTTTCAAATAATGCTTATGCGGGAATTCAGGATAAAACATCATGGAACTTTACTACTGTAGATCCTCCTGCCGAACCAAATACTTCGCCAGTTTTAGCTGCTGTTGGAGATCAAAGTATTGATGAAGATAAAACTTTCGAAACAACATTATCAGCAACGGATGCTGAAGATGACCCCATCACATTTTCAGCAACATCAACTAACACTGAGGTTAGCATCTCTCTTTCTACTAGTACATTGACCTTGACTCCAAAATCAGGATGGAATGGAGAAGCTCATATCACAGCATCCGCATCAGATGGAAACCTCACAGATTCAAAAAGTTTTAAATTAACCGTAAATGGTGTTAATGATCCACCGGTCATTGTAAATCCTATCGATAAGACTATTGATGAAGATGACTCAACTTCTATTAGGCTTTTTGCCACAGATCCAGAAGGTGACCCCATTACCTTTACTACAGCTACGGACACAAGTAGTGTTCGGCTCTTTTTATCCAATGACACACTTCTGATTAAGCCTGTAGATAACTGGAATGGTATTTCCGAGATTTCTGTGAATGCAACCGATGGATCTCTAAACGATTTTGAAACATTCTCCCTTACAGTTACATCAATCAATGACCTTCCTACAGATTTTGACCTTTATTCTCCATCGACTGAAGCACTAGTGATCATTAATGACAATACTTACTCCGACTCTCTAATCTTTGCATGGGGAGAATCCTATGATGCAGATGGTGATACTCTTACATATGAATGGGTTGGTACGGAAGGCTTGGCGCAAATTCAGATTCCTGAATCAAAATCCCCAGGTTTGACCATTGCCTATGCTGATTTATATAATATGATTGATCAGAGCCAATTATCACACTGGTCTGAAGCATCAGAAATTTCAGGAACATGGACAATTGTTGCAAAAGATCCAGAGGCAAATATACAGGCTGTCAATGGACCTTTTACTATGACTATCAGAGAAAATGTATTAGAACTTGATGGAAGAGATCTGTTACCAGACATTTTTGCTCTTCATGAAAATTTTCCAAATCCTTTCAATCCTGTAACGAATATAAGTTATGACCTTCCTGAAAACAGTCTGGTTCGTTTGACTGTATTTGACATTACTGGCAGGCAAATTAGGCACCTAATAAAGAGCGAAGAACAGTCCCCTGGTTTTCGTACGGTTTTATGGGACGCAACAGATAATTATGGTCAGCCAGTAAGTGGAGGTGTCTATTTTTATCAGCTTCATGCTGGCGAGTTTATTGAAACAAGAAAAATGCTCTTAATCAAGTAGTCGGAGACTATTAATGAAAAAAATATTAAAAAATAACCATTTAACAGTATCTATAAGAATTTTATTCACTCTTCTTATTGGAATATCATTGATTCAGGCTGAAAAGAAGAGAGCATTCCTAGAATTAATTTCAACAGAATCATGCCCCTATTGTGTTACAGCCACAGGATTCCTTAATGAGTGGAAGAAACCTGGCTCACCTTCTTATTTAGGACATGATATGGCAAGAAATTGGATTGTTATCCATTATCATGACGATGATCACATTTCCAATCTAATGGATAATGAGAACAGTCAAGAGAATCCTGTAGAATACCGTTTTAACTCTGGCAATGGTTATCCATATAATGATGCACTTGCTTGGTATCCTTGGCTAGTTCTGGATGGTGAATATATTACGCTATCTCTGTGGGATGATCTTATCGATTATGCAGAAGGAATGAGAGAAGAAGATACTCCCGTAGGATTGTCCCTTGAAGGAACTGTTTTTAATGAGTTAGATGCCAATATAAAACTTACCATAACGAGTGAAAAAGATCTCTCTGGAAAAGATTTACGGCTTTTTGTTGCGGCAACAATTGATTCAGTTAGCCATACAAATGAGTATGAAGTGTCTCAGGACATGCATCAGGATCTTTTTCTTGAATGGATTGGTACTACTGGCGAAGGGTCTCAGTGCGGTGAAGGTTGCGAAGATGGACAGCCTATTACCTTAACTAAAGATGAAACTGTAGTAAAAACGTTTACCTGGAGCATTGATCAACAGCCAGAAGCAAATGAAGATCCTAATGTAAACCCGGTATCTTGGGATGAAAAAAATGTTAAAATTGTAGCCTTTGTTCAAGATTTTGCAACAGCTGAGATTATGCAGTCTGCTATGATTGCAAGGACTGGTGGGGTTCATACTGGCATTGAAAATGAAATACCATTGCCCAGCAAACTATCTTTGAACCAAAACTATCCAAATCCTTTTAACCCAACTACTCTCATAAGTTACGATTTGCCTGAGCAAAATGTTGTGAGGCTAGCTGTCTATGATATCTTGGGAAAACGGGTTAGGAGCTTAGTAAATCAGAAGATGGATGCTGGAGCTCATACATCTTTTTGGGATGGTACGGATGATTCAGGGGAGATTGTAGGTGGGGGTGTATATTTTTATACATTGCAAACCAACGATTTTATTCAAACACGAAAGATGCTTTTTATAAAATAATTTGTTTTTATAAGAATTTTATTTTTTCAGGGAATTAACTGTTTTTTAATCAGTTTAATAAAATATAATCGGAGCAAAAAGTATGCTCTTTCATGCAACCCATACCCATAGCTATCAAACTTGCCATGCCCATGATGAAAATGACAGAAGCTTTACAAGCTGTAGATGAAATAGGAATCAATATCATTAGTATACTCGTTGATCCACCGGGGGCATAAATTTTATTTTATTATTGAGGCAGATAGCATGGAGCAAATAGTAAGATTCTTTGATCCAATGCTGGAACTAGGCGATGCAGATATTCATCCCGTAATGGACTTTCAAAAATCTTTAAATACACAAGTAAATGATAGTTAACCTAATTAGTTAAAGCTAAATATAGTAAAATCCCTGCTTAAGAATTGTTGAGCAGGGATTTTAGTTTATAAAAGAATTAAACCAGTTAGTTTATTCTGCCCATGAGGCTTTGAGCAAGGCAACAGAAGGATCTTCTGTGTTGGCAACTAATACATATCCGTTTTTATAGGCTAGACCTTCAGGCTCTCCAACGGAACTAACACCTTCAATTTTAGTATAGTCATTTAATTCGGTAATTGCACCTGAATCATATATGGGGTTTGCTGGGTCTGTAATGTTATATACAACAACAGCTCCAGGATCTTGGAGAGTGGCCATAACAAATGTTTTATCACCAGCCTCTACAATTACAACCTCTTCAGGTTCAATACCTTTTCTTTTATCTTGCCAGTCCCAACTACTAGGTAGATCATCAGCAAGTTTTGCATAATGGATTGTTGGGCTGTTTGAATTTATAGTTGTAAGATCAATAATTCCGATTGTTCCATCATATTCACCTCCGGTGCATGCTAAAGTCCCATCATTGTTAATCCAGATACCATCAGGTTCATGCTCAGGATTGGCAAAAGCAACTTTATTTTGCAAAATATCGGGTGGAGAAGAAATTGAGAACCAACCAATTTCGTTTGATTCTTGGAGGGTCATATACACAGTTTCACCGTCAGGTGCAATTTTTACTCCCTCGGGCTCAGCAAGATTACCATTAGAACCTGTGTGAGTTATTTTCATGTCTTTTACTAAAGTAGGGGAAGATATACCATTGCTGATGTCATAAATGGAAACACCGGGAAATCCAAGAGAATCACAACCACCGCTTACTCCATCTTCGTAATCAAATTCATTTACCACGACTACATATTTATTGTCGGAAGCTATGTCAACAGCATCGGGATTATACCCAAGCTCAAAAGGACCATGTTTTGTAAGAGATGAGGTGTCCACAAGATATAAAGATCCTCTTTGACAAGCTCCTTTTGATGCTACCACAGCTATAATGCTCTCATCGACGCTCACATCTATAGAAGATAATTCAGCATCAGGATCATCAGTGATCTGCAAACTTTCGTTACTCATTGAGATATCTGTCGGAGTGATAGAAATGAAATCAATAGTGTTCTGTTTCGAATTAACGATGACACCTTTAGTTGGACTTACAAATCTTACGAGTTCAGGTTGAGATTGTCCAGCTTCACCCGTTGATTCGTTGTCAATAAGCAGAATATCAAAGCTTTCAACGATAAGTTCAGGTTCTTTATCTTGCTCTTTGTCTTCACAAGCAATGAAAAAGAATAGAGCAGAAGCAATAAGAATATTCTTTGATGATTTTAACATCATTGAAATTAACCTTTCATGATTGAATTAAAGATTGGATAGAAAAATGAAGAGTTTTTATGACTAAAATATGAGGATATGACTATAGCTATGTTTGAATTAGGTGGGAATTGTAACAACTAAAAACTTAACTCCAGTTGAATAAGAAACTGATTATCAAGTACATTCTGTTGAAGTCTCCGGTTCTGATTTTCAGCTTTCTCAATTGTGTCGCCAGTCTGCTCATAAAGTATGTAATATTCAATTTTAACTTTGGAAAAATCCGTTAGATCATAAATTAAAGCCAGGGTCGTCATTTTTCGATTCCATGTTTGAGGGTCTTTTAAAAGAGGATAGAAAGTGTCTCCGTAATAATCAATTCGGAGTTCTCCATACCTAGCTAATGCAAGGAGTGAATTTTCACCAAAAGATAATTCTCTTCGACCTTCAACATAGAAACCATCTCTTGGGAGGAACCCGTCCTGAGAAGCAATGTATTCACCGCGAAAAAGAGAACCCATTAAATTGATTTCAGCTCTTCCACCATACCAGTAATGATCAATGTTGGCGTCTTTCGTTAGAACGTCATCAGCTTCTTTTAAGACATAATAATCAAAATCATAATGAAGTCTTTTCTTCCAATCTTCGTCATCAATAAGTTTACCATAATAGTACCAACCCTGAAATTTTATGGGACTAAGATCTAAAGCTCCTCTTAGACCTAATTCCCATGTCTGTCCATCTATTTTTTCAGCATCATCGTAAACCAGCATATTAAATGAATTATCTTCGGCGGCATCATCATAACCAAGAGGACGCTTTAAAGCGAAGGAACCACCTATATTAATGGATCCTAATTTATTTGAAACATCTAGATGGTACTGTCGACCTTTCCAGTATGCAGTTCCAATTAGCGGATAACCTTCAGTTGCTCGCTTTAATGCTATGGCGGGACGATTTTTTCCTATCTCTATTCGAAGATGCTTATCTATATACCTCAGATAATGTTTATCAGCATAAGCACCATTGTCATCAAATCTGGCGCCAAAAACATATTTGATATTTTCAGAATAGAGTATTTTGAATTCTAATATGGCTTTGTCAATACGAGTATATGGACTTCTCGTTTCAATTTTTTTAAGGAAATCATCTTCATTAGAAGCGCCTCCAGCTCCTTCGACATTGATAAATTCAAGCTCAGCTTCTCCTGAAATTTCAATATCGATTCCAGAAGGAACTGATATATTGACAGAAGGAGAAGATGGTTGCGCAAATATTAATGATGTTATAGGAATAAGGAATATCATAAATCTATTGATGGAGGAGGAAAGTAACGTATTATATTTTTGCTTCAAGCTATGGTAAGTTAAATATTTTCGTTAGTGTAATGTTAAGAAAATTAATATTATGGTATTTTTTTAATACTATTTTAAAAGAATAATTGCAGATAAGTAGAAATATAAAAGAGATCTATATATAATATTACATCATAATTATATTGGATTGATATTGATCTAATCATTAGATAAATTGGACAGTGGGACTTATCAAATCATTCATTTTTCAATAAAGGTAGTCAGCCATTATGATTCTTCAACATTCTTCTAACTATTTCAAACTCCTGTTTCTATTACTATTAGTCTCATTTGCATGTAAGAAAACACCAGAAGAGGAAGTGGATCAAGAAGCTCTGTGCCTTCCTGATCCTCAATATGTTTCTTTCCAGTCTCAAATTGATGATGCCACAGATGGGGATGTTATTATAGTAGAGCCAGGCACATATGAAGGACTTGTGGATTTTAAGGGGAAGAATATTACGGTAGCCAGTCAATATATTACCGATGGAGATACATCCTTTATCTCTAAGACCATTATTGACGCCAAAGGATTAGGTAGTGCAGTTCGGTTTGCTAATGGTGAGACCAGCGATGCCGACTTTCGGGCTTTACCATCACAGGAGGTTTGGCAGTTAAGGGTGGAGGTATCTATGCCAAAGAGGCAAGTCCCACTCTGGATCATTTAAAGATTACGAGCAATAAGACTTTTGATTGTTCTACAGATGACAACTTTTACAAAGGTAGTGGTGGTGGTCTCTATTTTGAACAGAGTATGGCCAAACTTTCCCATGTTATGATTATAGACAATACTTCCACGGATGCTGGAGGAGGGATTTATTTGGACAACTCTGAAATAGAGTTTGTTGAGATGGTTGGTGTGTATGCGAACACATCAC
>JBJKZS010000030.1:0-10936 GCA_045569115.1 Fidelibacterota bacterium
TTATTTGAAGAGGCAGGGTCTAATATCCAAAGATTGTAGGTGCCATCTCTATCTGAGGTGAAAACAATCCTTTGGTTACCGTATGAGGACCAATTAGGAGAGGTATCATGAAATTTGCCAAATGTTTGCTGCTCTATAGTTGAATCTTCCAAATTATAAAAGAAAAGATTAAAAACACCTTCTTCCCCATACTGATTTCTATCAGAGCTAAATACAATAGTCTGACCATCTGGAGAAAATTCAGGGTCTCTATCTGAAAAATGGTCATTCATCAGAGTATAGGTGGTTTCATTTTCAATCTGTGTAATATATATATCCTGGTCACCACTCCAATTCATTCCTGAAAAAACAATCTTGGTGCCATCACGATCCCAAGCTGGGGAAGATATAGAAACGACCTCAGAAGGACGAATTGTTTTTACTATTTCGCTTTTTTCAATGTCAAGGATATTCAATACATCAGTGGGACCCGATTTGGATATAAAAACTAGTTCACCATTATTATTTACATCAAGACCAGTTTCAAGCAAATGCAGGGATTCTAATTCAGCATTCCTTTCACCTTTAAGAAGCAAGATTGGTGGATGATTGGTCTTAAGATTTTTTGTGTAAAGATCCGAGTACCCCATACGATTTGTAAGAAAAATTACATTCTCTGCTGCACCATCATGGTACACAGGGGATGAATTAATTCCCAGTTTTGTTAATCTTACTGATGAAGAAACCGGACTATCAGATTCTTTAAGTAGTGGATAAATATCCTTTTTATAATAATACTCCCATTCTTCATTTAGTTCACTAAAGGATTTACCCACAACTAGCTCGATTAATCTGTAGAAATCCGAATCCTTCCAAATAGATTCCATGATTAACAACAATGTCTCTGGACCATAAGTTTCACTTAAAAACCGCAAGAAAGCTTGTCCCTCTTTATATAAAAGGAAACCCGAAGACATCATGTCTAGACTTCGCAGAGACATAAGATAATCGTTTGCTAAAGCATCTCGAATAACCATTTCTGTTTGAGTGTCCCAACCCGCTGACCAGTATTCAGCCAATCCCTCAACAAACCAAAGCGGTGGGGATCGATATGTTGATATATTATGCAACCGTAGAATCTGACCTATTTTATTGTGCATAAACACATGAACAAGTTCATGCCAAATAACATGCCTAAACTGATGTGTGGAACCTTTATAAGGAATTACAACCCGCCCTTTGATAAATTCAAAGAACCCTCCGACACCTTCTGGTAATCTATAAGGAACCGTATTCGTCTGCTGAAAATGCAAGTGAGAGCTGTAAAAAATTAAAGGAACCTTTTCTACCAGACTGAAGTTGAATTTTTTTTCTAAGGCACTATACGCTTCTTCAGCAAAATAAGCTCCTGTTGATGCAAGCTCTTCTTCTTCTTTATAATAATATATTTCGAAATGTTCTGTATTTAGAACATGCCATTCAAAAGAGTGATATTGTATTTTATTTCTTCCAAAATAAAATTGGGCTGACACTGTTGAAAGAGTTACAATGGTAATAATTATAAAACGTCTAAAAAACATCATGATTAAAGCTGGACAATACAGCTAGAGTTCTTTCAGCTTGTTTTGAATAGAAAACACGCGCTTAACCAAAAAAGTCATAGGGGCTTTTTCTATTATGCTACAAACCCTTATAGTAAATTAAAGCTACAGGCTTCTTAACCGTATATTTTTAAGCCAGATTTTTCCTTTCTGATTCGCAACCACAATATGGCCATTATTTGAGCTTCCAAAATTAGAGTTATCCTTATATAAGCTATTTTCAAAACCTTGATTCCAAATCTTACCTCCAATACTGTAATCCAATATTTTTATACCATTGATCCAATGCTGAACCTGTTTATCAGATACAAATATTCGAGAATGATTAAAATTTCCTGCTGGTTTCGCAATAAGGTAAGCTGGTGGAAGAATGTCATAGGCAGCTCCAGTAACATGAGCTTGACTTACACTAGCATCAGGATTATTTTGATCGTCGATGATCTGCATTTCAGGAGAAGCTTGTTGAATTTCTTCAACAGGAATTGATACTGGAACGCGAAAGAAAATACCTCCATCCGATCCTTCCTCAACCTTCCACTGAAATTCCAATTCAAAATTATCATAAACAGCTTCAGTAAGAATCGCGTTCCCAGCGGTCAAGCTACTTAGAAGACCCTCGACTACTTCCCAACCATCAGAACTTTTATTACCGCTGGTTCCATTCCATCCTGACATTGATTCCCCATCAAATAAGAGTTGCCAACCATCTTTACGTTCTTCTTCTGACAAATTATTGTCCGTCCTGACAAAATTAGTTGGCTCAACTACACCCTCATATGACGGAATATTGTTTAAAGTATACCATACTTCGGAAGACCATAACTGCTTGTTCTCGACACTTAAGGCTGGATATATAAAATTAATGTAAACAACTCGGTCAGGTTTCAAGCCATCAATTTCAAGAAATATTCTTTTCTTGTCAGATGAAATTGAGACTGATTTTACGACCAGGTTTTCAAGCTCTTGCTTGATACCTCCCTCTGTATCTATATCATACCACCACTGCTGGACAAGGTAATCATTAGGTGCGGCACCATCACCGACTCGCAATGATTCTGTTAGTTCAATTTCCATACCATTACTTTTAGATCTAACCGCTAGCATTTCAAAGGCAGATTTACCGTTATAGGTTAATTTCTCCAACCCAAACCTTTTACCCTCCCAAGTAAAATCATTTGTGCCGCCAACGCCTCCTACATATAAAGAAGAATCTGGTCCCCATACAAATCTATTTATTCCAGCCTCTAGACCCTGTGTAAAACGAAATAATGCGCCTTGGAGCAGCCCATCAACTTCTTCAATAAAAACACGCTTCAAGCCGCCATGTCTAGCATCTCCCATGATCATTTGATTTTTATAAGGGCCAACATTCAGTACTCCTGGTTCACTTGGTGAATTTCCTATCTCATTTTGAGGAGTCCAAACAACAGGAGGTTTTATTTTTAAGCCATCCGCTTTTTTACCTAAAACATAAGAATTCCCAAAGAAGGGATATTCTTCAGGATTATCAATGTCCACATGCACAAGTTTACTAGCAGGAACTTCCGCACCTTCATTATCAGTAGTAAAAATATCCCCACCATATCCAATACCTATTCCATTAGGCGCTTTATAACCATGCGCTATGGCTTGAAAAGAACCATCTGTAATTGATATTTTTAATGTCTTTCCAGCATCAGGAGCTTGCTTCTTATTATATGGACCTAAAGAAGGTCCTGTATTGGTGTAGAAATAACCATCTTTATAAGTCAGCCCAAATCCCCACGCATGAAAATCAGGCCTTGTGGACCAATCATCACTAAAGGAATGGTAATAATCTGTTATACCATCACCATCTTGATCAACTAATTTTGTCAACTCCCAACGTTGCATAACATAAATATCACCATCAGCTACGGCTAATCCGAGAGGTTCACAAAGCCCTTCCGCAATCTGCTGAAAAGACATGCTTGACGGATCTCCCGATGAAACATTAGATACAATAAAAACCTCTCCATCCCATGTAGCTATAGCTAAGTCACCATTTGGCAAGAAATCCATACCGCCTACTCTTGGCTCAAAATTAGCAGGCCTTGCAGGTATAAGGTCGAAACTTGGATGGACAGAAACAAGATCACCGCCGTGCCCTGGAGCTTCTAGTTTATATATTTCCTTGAGTCCCGGTGATGTTGGTTTAACATCTCTTGGATCATGAAAAAGGGCTGATTCCGGTACAAACTCAAATTTCTTTTCGCCTTTTTTCCTCCATTGAAGAATTAAAGCCATAGTTAAGAGGTTCTGATAATAATCAATATCTATCTTATGAAAACCTTTTGTTAAAAATTTTGCTCCCGTAAGCTTTCCTACTCCAGGTTCCTTATCTAGATAGGTAGCAAATTCATTAAATCTTAATAAATCTCCTCCTTGCCAAGGTGTGTAGGGTATACTATTAACATAAGCAATTTTTTCTTCATCTATTTTTAGAGATCCGCCCTTATCGGCTATAAAACGAAATTCATAATCTCCTTCCTCTTCAATTTGAAGATATGCCGAGACCTTCATAACAAAATTTCTTTCAAAATGTAAAAAATCATCTGTAACCTGGTCTTCCCACCCAACATCTGGATTCCCTGATTGAAATAATATGTCTGGGAAAACTTGAGAAACATTTGGATCTTGGCCAGGAAGCAATTTTGGTTGTCTTTCTAATTTTGTTCCTATATCAAAAAAATCTATAGCAACACCAGGTAAATATTCACCTTCTGGAAGCTGGTCTAAGGAAAGAATGAAATTGGCGATCTCTGAAGCTGTTTTTTCATTAATATGCGGGTGCGGAGGCATCAGTCTTTCACCCCAAACTCCCTTGCCACCAGTTTGAATTTTTTCAATTAGGTATCTTTTACTCTCATCAGAATTATCATATTTCTTTGCAACATCATTGTAGGATGGCCCAAGCAATGGTTTCTCTACATAATGACAGGCAACGCATCCAAGACTACCAATGAGATCCTTTCCACTCATCTCTAAATCATTAATAGGTGTTGTAGCAATAAGATTCTTTCCATCCTCAAGGATTTTCTCATTAAGGTTATAAAGTCCGGTTGGGAAGAATGTCTGAATAGATGTTTTACCATTCCTCTTAAGAAAAAGATCACCGCTCAGGTTGACACTACTACCCCATTCAGAGCTATTAATCTTCATTTTATCAATTGTCAACCTGCCATTTGTATGAATATCCTCTGGGCTGGCTAAATGATTTACTCTTACTGAATACGATAGTTCATATCCTTTGGGAAGATCAAAGACTTCAAATTCTCTGTGTAATCCTAATTTTCCTTCAGCATTTCGAATGAATTCTGGTCTTTCCTCTATAACGGTTTTATAGTCATTGTTAATTGGAATTATATATCTGATAATGATAGTATTGTTATTAATAATATAACCTTCATACTCAGCTATCACAGTTTCTACACCTTCATCAGATGTAAGTCTCCAAGGAGATTTTTTCAGTCCATCTACTATATAGGGTGTCCCAATACTGTTAGGCTGAACACCATGAGCATTATTATAAATAATTCCATTAAAATTCACCCCACCAGTCCAAGCTCTGTGCAGGCCACTGTTTTCAGTATCATATGTAACCCATAAATCCCGGTGTAACGCTAGTACTAGATTCCGGGGACGCTCATCAAGGTTAATCCTGAAGGCCCAAGGAGTTCGATCTCTAGTGACCTCTGTGGGCAAATCAACAATATTGTTGCTATAGTTTATGCCATCAACTTTAATGCAACTAAAATTCATGGTCTGGATCAAAAATAGACCCAAAATAAATATCATCTGTCTTTTCATGTTTACTCCAAAATATCTGAGTCTAGCTTAGATAAGATTGTTGATGATTGATTCGAATAGTTCTTGTCTACCACTAATTTTCTTAGGGTTTCCAATTTTCATTGATGCTTCCCGCAATTCTTCCAAACCTAATGCCCCAGCCTCAAATTCTTTCCCAAAACTATTATCAAAACTTTGATAGCGATCATTTAACAAAGAATTCAAGCTAGAATCATTGAGAACTCTGTCAGCAACAATTAAAGACCGAGCAAATGCATCCATTCCGCTAATATGTGCAATGAATAAATCTTCTAAATCAGTTGAATTACGTCGCGTCTTCGCATCGAAATTAATCCCACCAGAATTAAATCCACCATTCCTAATAATGACAAGCATTGCCTCGACTAATTCATAAATATTAATTGGAAACTGATCTGTATCCCAACCATTCTGGTAATCACCCCGATTAGCATCAATACTACCCAATACGCCAGCATTTGATGCGACTTCCAATTCATGTTGAAAGGTGTGCTGTGCTAGAGTAGCATGATTGACTTCAATGTTCAGCTTGAAGTCATCCATAAGATCATGCTCACGTAGAAAGGCTATAACTGTTGCAGAATCAAAGTCGTACTGATGTTTCATTGGTTCCATTGGCTTAGGCTCTATAAGAAAACTTCCCTTAAACCCATTAGCTCTACCATAATCACGGGCTTTAGAAAGAAACATGGCCAAATGATCCAGTTCTTTTTTCATATTAGTATTTAAAAGAGACATGTATCCTTCACGCCCCCCCCAAAAAACATAATTTTCCCCACCTAGACTTACTGTTGCATCAATAGCATTTTTTACCTGGGCCCCTGCGTAGGCCACGACAGAAAAGTCTGGATTCGTGGCTGCACCATTCATATACCTAGGGTTTGAGAATAAATTGGCTGTACCCCAAAGTAACTTTACTCCTGATTCATTTTGTTTTTCCTGTGCATATTCTACCATTTTTGATAATGCGTGTTCACTTTTAATTAGAGAATCTTCTTCAACAGCTATATCAAAATCGTGAAAGCAATAAAAAGGAACGCCTAGTTTAGTAATAAACTCAAAAGCTGCATCCATCTTGTCGATAGAACGTTGTATAGGATCAGAAGCAATTAACCATGGGTACTCTTTCGTGTCTACACCAAAAGGATCTGCTCCACTTGATCCGAAACTATGCCAATATGCAACAGCAAATCTGAGATGCTCCTTCAAAGTTTTACCATTTAACACTTTATCTGCATCATAATAGCGAAATGCTAACGGATTATCTGATTCTATACCCTCAAATGGGATTCTATCAATGCCAGTAAAATATTCTTTTGTTCCTGTTACAATATTTAAAGCCATATATTTTTTCCACCTCGCATAATCAATTTAGTTCATTACTACTTATAAGAATTCCCGACAAAAATTACCCTGTAACCTATTCTCTTTGGTTCCAAGCTTACTTCTTAAATTATGGCGAAAGGCAAGTTGATTCAAAGTACTGATGATAATTCCAATTAATGTGTAGACTCTATGGAACATATGATTAATTTTTTAAAAGTCTGACTAATTGTGTAAGTAATTAAGCATTCGAAATTTAATGGGAAAATATTATTCTATTGGTTACGATATAGGTAGCTCCTCCGTTAAAGCATCGCTACTTGATCTTGAAAGTGGCAGAACGGTTGCTTCAGATTTTTTCCCTAAAACTGAAATGGATATTGTTGCTCCATCAAATGGTTGGGCCGAGCAAGATCCAAATATTTGGTGGAAAAACCTAGTCTTAGCTACTAAATCGGTTATTGATCAATGCGAAATTTCAAACTATGAGATAAGCTCTATTGGAATTTCCTATCAAATGCATGGACTTGTAATGCTTGATTCTAATCAAGAATTAATTTGTCCAGCAATAATTTGGTGTGATAGCAGGGCTGTTTCTAGCGGTGAAAGCCTTTTGCGTGATATTGGATTAGAACACTGCTGTAGAAATTATCTAAATGTTCCTGGAAATTTTACTCTATCTAAACTAAAATGGGTCAAAGATAATGAGCCTTCTATTTTTTCGAGAATTGAAAAAATTATGCTTCCTGGTGATTATATAGCCTTCAAACTCACAGAAGAAATAACAACAACTGTCCCTGGCTTATCAGAGGGTATTTTTTGGAATTTCCAAAATAAAGCTCTATCTAATGAATTGATGGAACACTGTGGTTTTAAACAATCATTAATCCCAGATCTTGTAGAAACCTTCGGGTTTCAAGGGAAACTTAAGTCCTCTGCAGCAAAAGCAATGGGGATTCCATCCGGTATTCCAGTTACCTACCGTGCAGGAGATCAGCCAAATAATGCTTTTTCCCTAAATGCATTAAATACTGGGGAATTTGCTGCAACAGCTGGAACATCAGGAGTCATTTATGGTGTCTCAAATGAGCCTGTTTCAGACCAAAGTTTAAGAGTGAATACCTTTGCTCATGTCAACTATGATATCAACGACCCAACTTATGGCATACTCTTATGTATAAATGGTGCTGGGCGACTCAATAGTTGGCTGAAAAACTCCATATTAGGAAGTGATATATCTTATGATGAAATGAATGCTCTTGCTTCTCAAGCACCTATTGGTTCAGACGGAATCAATATTCATCCATTTGGCAACGGAACCGAAAGAATGTTGAATAATATCAATGAAGGTGCACACATAACCGGACTGGATTTCAACAGACATACTAAATCTCATCTAATTAGAGCTGTACAAGAAGGAATTGCAAATGCCTTTCGTTATGGTCTTGATCTTTTAAAAGATCTTAATCTAGAACCTAAGGTAGTCCGTGTAGGTAATAATAATCTTTTCCTAAGCCCTTTGTTTTGTGAGGTTTTTACAAATGTTTGCAATACACCAATTGAAATGTATAATACTGATGGTTCACAAGGAGCTGCTCGGGGAGCAGCATTTGGTAACGATTTTTATACAAGTTTGGATGAAGCGTTTCAAAATCTAAAAATAATAAATAACTATAATCCTGAACATAGACTTGCCCAAAAATATGATGATTTTTATCAACTTTGGAAAGAACAACTCCAATATCAACTTCAAAAATAAAGGAATAATAACATAAAAAATTTCAATATTGTGTTCATCTTAATGATATCAACCATGGGATGTTTTTCGCAGAAACCTTTGAGTCTGGACCCTTTGTTTTCAGAGAAATTCAGGCCACAATTTCATTATACCGCACCGATTAATTCCCTGGGTGATGTAGAAGGACTTGTCTATTATAAGGGAGAATACCATATGCACCATATATGGAATTCTAAAGGTAATGACTGGGGTAACGTAAACTGGTTTCACGCTATAAGTCGCGATTTAGTTCATTGGGAACATATTGGACCTTCTATAACTCAAAAAAATCATGCTAATGGAGACTGGGTGTACACTGGAACAGCGGTAATTGACTATAACAATACAACTGGCTTTCAGACGGGTGATGATCCTCCTATGGTTATAATACATACCATCAATGAAACCATAACTGGAACTTTTGATGAAACACAGAATATTCATTATAGTAATGATCGTGGGCGAACATGGCATGCCTATGAAGGAAATCCAGTAATTGAAGCAACATACAATGATCACCAGAGAGATCCCAGTGTATTTTGGTATGAACCTCATAAAAAATGGGTGATGGTACTTTTCGAAAATGGTGGTCTAGCATTTTACTCTTCAAATAACCTAAAAAATTGGGAATATATGAGTCGATTCAATGGTGAAAATGGTTTCCATGAGTGTCCTGATTTTTTTCCACTTCCTGTTGATGGTAATCCTAATAATACCAAGTGGGTTATCCATGATAATCCTGGTAAACGAATTGGGTATTGGATTGGTGAGTTTAATGGCTACAGATTCCTTCCAGAGCAAAATCATAAACATAGATTAGACTATGGGGACAACTTTGCAGCTGCTCAAACTTTTAGGAATATTCCCGATGAAGATGGTCGTACAATTCAGATTGGGTGGATGGCTGGGGGTAAATATCCAGATATGCCTTTTAATCAGCAAATGAGTTTTCCAAGAGAACTATCTTTAACAACATTTGAGGAAGGTATTCGTCTATGCTCTAACCCTGTTAGAGAAATTGAAAAGATAAGAGTAAAACGACGATCTGTAATAGACGAAGTAGTAAGTGAAAAAGATAACCCAATCGGTTCCTTAAAATCTGATGCCTTTGAAATAGTTCTTGAAATAGAGCCTAGAGATGTAAAAACTTTTGGTATTGAACTTGATGACCTTATAATAAAATATTTTGTGTCTGATACTGTTCTAACCGTCTATCAAAAATCCCAACGTCAATACAAACAAAATACAAGACCGTTAAAACCAATCAATAATAAAATTAAACTCCAAATACTTATAGATAGAACATCCTATGAAATTTTCGGCAATGATGGCAGAATAGCTATTTCATCCTGTTATATTCCGAAAACACGAGACGATCAAATGGAGACGTCAATAAAATTTATTTCATCGGGAGGGCAAATGATTATTAGAAGATTAGAAGTGAATGAATTAAAATCAATTTGGGATAATTATATTTTTAATTTATCAGAATTAGAAATTAAATGAGATGGGAGGGTAACTATGTTTCCAAAGAAAAACAATGGTCTTTTATTCATTAAATCAAAACTTATTATCTGCATAGTTTCATCATTGATTTATCAGCAATCTGTTTTTGCAGCTGAGCCGATTGAAAATTCTTCCGCCAAAACAAAATCTGTCCTTTTCGTATATGGTGGATGGGAAGGACATGAGCCTGAAAAATGTCGAGATTTACTTGTACCATGGTTAAAAAGTAAAGGTTATAAAGTCACCGTTTCCCCTTCTCTTGATTCCTATCTAGACACAAAGCTAATGAGTTCTATAGATCTTATAATCCAGATTTATACAATGTCCACCATAACCAAAGAACAAGAAGCCGGCCTTTTGAAAGCTGTAAAACAAGATGGTGTTTCAATAGCTGGATGGCATGGTGGTTTAGCAGATGCATTTCGCCAAAACACTGAATATCAATTTATGGTTGGTGGACAATGGGTATCCCACCCAGGTGGTATCATTGATTATGAGGTTAATATTATTGATCATAATGATCCAATTACAAAAGGGCTAAGTGATTTTAAAGTTAAGTCGGAACAATATTACATGCATGTTGACCCATTAAATGAAGTACTTGCTACCACTACATTCAGTGATGAACATGCGCAGTGGATTGAAGGAGCAACTCTTCCTGCGGTATGGAAAAAGAGGTATGGAAAAGGAAAAGTTTTTTATACATCTCTAGGACATACTGCGGATGTATTTGATATCCCGGAGGCTTTTACAATCTTAAAAAGGGGAATTCTATGGAGTCTAGGAGATTTATAGTAATTAATTGCTCAGCTTTGTCCCCAGATTGATCTAAGCTCATATACTTTCAGAGACTTAATTAATACTTTTCCACCATTAGTGAAAAATCTTAGGTTTGCGTCACCCT
>JBJKZS010000031.1:0-34147 GCA_045569115.1 Fidelibacterota bacterium
TTGAAATGAATTTCAATATGGAAATTTTGAAACAAAGACCATCTTAAACCAGCATTAAGATAACCGCCTCTACTAAGGGAAATTGTCTTAGCTGTCATGGAATTCTGATTAAGTGCAGCATTATATTCCGCAAGTAAAGATAATTCGGGATTGAACTCAAGATCCAAACCACCAAAGAAATTAATGTCTTCATCTCCATCTGTAGTTTCAGTAAAGTTACTATTGACACCAAAGTGAAAGCCCAAATTACCAAGATGCGTTCGCCAATTTTTACTAGCCGCTAGATATGTACCATATCCCTTGATATCATACCTCTTGAGCGAATCTACTTCATTATAATTCCCAAACCCCTGAGTATCTATTCCAAATGCAATACCAGGAAAAACCATCGACTCATCTACAATACGATATTTAAAAATTACTTCTGGCCTAGGATAAGGAATCGGTTCTGCATCCCCAATTAGCTTACTTGCGCCATAGGATAACCCAAACATGAACCGATCAGTTAACCCTACAGAAAGAGCGGTAGCCAAACCACCATCTCTCTGCATATGCATATGAGCAGAAAAAGAACCTCTAACTAAACCTCCAGCAGTTGGTGCTGTTATTATATTAGTTGGCGGAGGATAGTCTTGGGCTAATAGAACGATTGTAAGAGATAGGATTGCAACCGAAGTTAGACGCATATCTTAAAATATAAACACACCCTACCTTTCAAGGCAAGAGTCTAACGATAAATCAATGGATAAATTACTTTACCATCCCGACGTTCAATTTCATCTATTTTTGAAAGGGGCATAGTTAATATATCTTGATCACCAAGCATAAAAAAACGAATATGATCTTCTGTCAAATTGAAAAGATTGACTTTTAGAGTATCTCCTGTTTTCATATATATCAAATCTGGAGAAGAGAATAGCTCAGGATTAGCAAGGTAACCAATGGTTTTGGTTGGATTCCATCCATCAGCTTTTTTTAAAAGAATATCCTCAATGATTTCAGAACTTTCCTCCAAAGTATTGCCTTCACTCTTTACCTTTTCTCTGTTAGAATCATTTACTTCAGAGGTAAAAAGCTTCCTAGGTAAAGTTATACCTACTTTGCTAACCTCATTACCTTTAGCATCTGTTTCAACCATAATGTACTCTCGGCTGATAGGATTATAATTATATGTAAATTGTCGTACAACCATTCCGTTTAATAGATCTCTCCACTGTTCCAGTTTTATAAGTCCTTCATCAAAATAATCATAATTGATCTCGCCAAATGGGGTGTGATCTAAACTAAGAAATTTGTACTTCCGAATACTACCGTTTTTATTATAATAGTATATATTTGTACGTTCAGCAAAATCGATCTTATTTCTATTAGGAAAAACAAGTGAAATAAAATTGCTCGACATAGGCTCATCGCCATAAATCATCATTCGATTTACTTTTCCTTCCCCATCTGCTATGGCCCTTCGACTAAGAGTTCTGTCTTCATTATATTCAAATATTTCCTGCGCCGTAGTATTATTTTCCTCGTCAATAGTCATCTTTAAAATAAGCTGATCAGTACGATTATAGAGTGCCTCAATATGTTTAGACCCTCTAGCTTCCTCTGGTGTAATTCCAACATCAATCATGAAATCAGAATCAGTTTTATAATAGCGTATATACGATACTTGTTGCCCTACTATAATGTTAAACAGAAAGAAAATAAGAAACACTTTATCCCAATAACATTTCACAATTACAAAATAATTAATACTTATTTCAAGAGTAGCAATTTTTATAAAAAGTTTCTTATCAATAACTAGAGCAAATTGAAATGAATTTGTAAAATATGTGGGACACTCAAATTGTGTGATGCTATCTGAAAGCCATAACTAATAGTTAATATCCTTGATCTAAAACCTACTCCTCCTGAAAAAGAAATCAATTCTCTTGATGAGTTAGTTCCGGCCCAAATAATTATATCCTCCCAAACTAATTCACCGCCAAGTCTAAAAACGTTCCCATATAAAGTTGAATGATCCATGCTAACCATAGAAAGTAAGTCAACTGATTTTATCTCTGGAAATGAATTAACAACTACTCCCAATGACAAGGTTGTGGGCATTTTAGGCTCTAGCCTATTAAATTTCTTCATTATTCCAATATTCCGGATAGCAAAACCTGTTATAATCTTATCCCTATTAAATGAATATGTTATACCTCCATCTAGCCCTAAGCCAGAAGAAGAATAAATAAATGATTCTAAACGTACCAAACGGATAGTCCCACCAAATTGAATAGGACCGAGTTTTTTCCCCCAGCCTGTTTCTAAAGCCATACCAGACGAAGTAAAGCTGGAGAGAGGATTATCTGTTGGCTTAGACGTCCTAAGTTCTAATTCACTAATTGAAAGTGATCGTAGGCCTAGAGCCATTGATCCACCTAGTAATGGCTGAACAGCTAAAACCGAATGACCAGATGTCCCAGCTAACCAAGAGTTATAAGCAAAATAAACTTCTATTGCGGATATATCTTGAACAACTAAAGCGGGATTTAATCGAAAAAGAGATGGATCACCTATTAAAGCTGTACCAGCTCCAGCTAAAGCTAAATGTTTAGGATTAAAAGGAACATTAAGAAAGGCTGTTCCAATACTGCAAACTTTAGACGTTAGAAAAATAACTATTAATATTTTGTTGAAGTTGATTTTTCCCTCATTAAAATTTCAAAACATATGTAAATATATGAGTTAAACCTTCACCCCGACGACCAAGAACTAGAGCATAATCTAATTGGGCATCGTCAGGCTTCAGCAATGAATATTGTAATCCCATACCAACAGAAGGCAAAAAATTATTTATACCCGCCCTAACAAAAATGCGCTCCATAGGTATATATTCTCCACCTAAACGAATACGATTTGAAGAAACGTAATCTCCCATACGGAAATAAGTATAGTCACCAATAATATCAAAGAAGCCGGGACGATATACAAAACCAACTCGAATCTGCGTTGGGAATTCATCCTCATAGGTGCTTCCCTTTTCATCAAAAACATCTCCAGTATTCCAAGCATAGGAAGCATTCCAATCTTGAATAACTAGACCTAATTGCAAGTCTTTTGAAGGTCGAAATATAACTCCAGCATCTACACCTGTACCTTTTGAATTAATTGTACCTTCAATTGGCAAAACCTGATAAAATATTTTCACATTAACCCCTAGTGAGATTTTTGGTGTTAGCTTATTTGCAAAACTCATATAAATGGCATATTCTTCAGTTGAAAATAATCCTGTCTGGTGACCGGAAGCGTCTCTACCATCAATTTTATCAACACCCGCATTTATTATTGCAATACCTAATCCTGCACTAGGTGGAAGTTTAGTAGAAAAAGAACCTGAGATAAGATATCTGTCTAATGGCAGAAAATGATGCAGAACAGTTGCATTACGATCATTAAGAAAACCCAAAGAGGCGGGATTATGATAACCAGGAAAACCATGGTCAAAAGCTGCGGTAAAACCTCCACCCATTCCCATAGAATATGCTGTTGTGCCAAATCGAAGAAAACTACCAGCATATCCAGCAATACCTTCAGCTGACAAAAAGTTAACAACAACAAATAGTGCAAAAATATTTTTAATTATTTTGTTCACTTTATAACTACCAGTTTTACCCAATGGGAAGCATCATCATAGAAAATATTACAAAAATATGTTCCATTAGCAACTAAGTCGCCTGAATCATCTCGGCCATCCCATTTAAGCGTCCCTTCACCTGATCCACGCCTAAAGTCTATTGTACGAACCGTTTCCATCGCAAAGCTCAAGATAGTTAGCCGAATGAGTTTAGATTTTTTGGCTCTATAGTAAAACCTAACATATCCATCACCATCAAGAAGATTATGCATTGTTGGTGAGAAAGGATTAGGATAAGCATAAACAGTATTAGAAGAAACATTGGTCCTATAAATCCGCCAAATCGAACTATCAGAAGAAGGTATACGAGATCGAGCCATTCCATCTCCTGTACCAATCCATAATGCATCATTGTAATAAGGTCGACGGTCATGGACTGCGGTATACACATCGTTATCAATCACTTGATCATTTCGAACTTTATCTATTGCTGGACTATAATGAGCAAAATTTTGCCCGTCTTCGGTTCGCCACAAACCACTTCTAGCCGAAAAATAAACTAAACTATCAACTGAAAAAATGTTGTAACCATATTGACCTTTTAAAACTGGTATGGTTTGCCATGTTTGGCCGTTATCATTTGTATAACTTAAACCACTTTCTTCACCAGCTTCATCCGCTGCACGGGTAACAGCCCATATAATTCTTTGACCATTCCATTTTTGCTGGGCTAAACTCACCACCCAATTACCACTTATAGATTCTAATGGGAATGAATAGTGTTCCCAATCTACACAACCGGAGTCATCTATTATTCCTCGATTAACACCGTTAGCCGTTCCTACCCAGACCGTGTCTCCATAAGTCATTACTGAAAAAACTTTATGGTTATGATTCCCTTCTGGTGGATCTCGAGGATTTAGTTGATAATTATCTAATGGTTCTCCACAAAATAGTTGTGTCTGATTATCTTCAGGCAATGGTACACGTTTCCAACCTTTTGTAATATCATTTCGATTTAGACGCCGTAGTCCTCCAGCCCAAGTTGCCATCCAATAATATCTTTTACCTATAGCTATATCGTAAGTAACATTATTTTGTATGACTGTTACGGGAAGAGCTCTTAGAGATACACCTCCCCATGAGATTGTACTATCCTCATTGCTATCCGTTGGTTGGTTAAAATAATTCCATGATACTTGATTATTAGGATTATTTGCATTGAAAGAAAGGGCGAGCCCTCCCCCAGCAGTTTCTCCTTCAACAGTCTTTGCAGTGGCAACAAGAACTGTGTCCTTTCCCCTAACTCCAATAGCTGAAACACCACCTTTTGGAATTATTTTACCTGGCTGGCCTGGTTCAAAATTTTCTGAGCTTTCGAATGTGTTTACTAATGTCGAATCACGCATTACTGAAAGACCTCTACCAGTTCCAAACCATAGGGTGCTATCTCCCTGCATAAGAATCTCTACAATGACATTGCTTTGAAAGCCCGACAAAATGGTGTCCCCTTTTGCCTGCGCTAAAAAAGAACTCGGAATCTGTGCTTGTAATGAACAGATGAAAAAAATGGAAAATATTTGAAAAAAACACCTCATTCTTTGACATTTACAACTTTGGAAGAATCATCAAAGCCACCTTTCCAATCTTGAACTCTAAAACGCCATTCTAAATTCCCTTTTACTGCATCGTAAGGAAATGCTATGGTTCTACTGAAAATTCCATCTCCTTTTGTCGAATCACCAGACGTAGTATCCCCAGTATCAACCATATAAATATATTCACCATTATTCAGCATCCTATTTTCATCTAAAAGTTTTGATCTAAATCCAACCCATTGAATATCACCCAAACCATTGGGATCCTCAACTTTAGCATGAATTGTAATAAGTTTAGCCAAACCACTATCTGGAAGAGAGAGAGTATCTGGAGTATCAAGTGAGAGGAAACGTGGAAAAATATTGCCAAGACTAAAAGAGTCGGCTAATTCATATGTCTCACCCCTTTCATAATGTGCAACAATTTTCAAGTGTACAATTCCGGTATCATTATAAGCTAATTTATTTGAAAGAGGACCTAAAGAATTTGGTGTAACCTTAATAGAATGGAGATTGTCTTCGATCAGTATATCCCCTTTAACTCCTACATCACCAAGTATAATTGAGTCCGCCTCTACATCATCAACATTATTTAACCCAAACCATGCTGTAGTTACATACCTTAAATCGTTTCCATTAAATGGGTTTTTTACCAAAGCACCTATATATATATATCCTTCTTCCTGCAAAAAACTAAAGTCAATTCTTTCAATTGGATCCGTTTGGTCAGCGACTTGTAATGGCGTAGTACAGGAAAGCCAACACATAAATAATAGAAGAAAAATGTTATTACGTTTCATTATCATCAGGCTATAAATATAGATGTGGGTCTATGGTCTTTCAATTAATTCCTATTATTTATATGATAAAGTAGAAGATTTCCAACGATTCCAAGACTCCTCGGGCTACATTTATCTGGAGTATCTTGTAATGTATGCCAATAGTTAATAGGATCAATGCCATAATCAAAATCAATAATGTCGATAGAGGGAATGCCTCCTAACTGAAAAAGCACAACATGGTCATCCTCTACAAAATAAGTTGTTTCACGTTTAAATTCTTCCAAACCAAGCTCCTCAGCTTCATTCCATAATTTCTCTATCAAGTCAGGAGCTTGATTCATGGAGTTTCCCTCAATTGGTAATTGTAAATCTTTATCACCAATCATATCTATAAGAATACAATACTCAGGTAATGGTGTTGGAATATTTTTTGCAAGATAACGTGAACCATTAAAGTACCGATCTATATCACCTGATTTTCCCATATCCTCACCATCTAGGAATATAAGATCTACACCATTAGCCGGAGTCTTAATTGATAACTGATTAGCAATTTCCAAAAGCACAGCTACTCCACTGGCACCATCATTAGCGCCTAGGACAGGCTTTAACCTATTATTAGGATTCCTATCCATATCGGCCCAAGGACGTGTGTCCCAATGTGCTGCCAACCAGATTCTTTTCTGCATAGAGGGTCTAAACCTTGCTATTACATTTGTAAGTGTATATAGTCTGCCAGTATAAGGATCGGAATAAGAAAAAGACTGCCTAATTGTAGTGTCAGCTAGAGGCGTAACAGTTTTAAGAATATGATTCAGCCCTTTCTTATGGCCAGATGTTCCGGGTACTCTTGGGCCAAAAGAACATTGAGCTTCTAGATAACCAAAAGCTCTATTTTCATGAAAAAGACCAATCTCTTGACCTTGAATGCTAGAAAAAAGACCAAAGAATAAAACTGATCTGAGGTTTTCTATCATCCTTTTATAGGTACGTTTACATCGAAACCAAAATCTCTGTCCACTTTTCTTCCGATTATTTTTGAGTGACTTTCTCTGTATTCATACCATATTCCTCCAGTAACATTTTTTCCAAATGTATATGATATACGAGGAGATAATTTCCAAGAATCGCGTTCATCTGTAACTGAAAGGTCATATCCAACATCATTTCGCTCCTGAGTCATAGATTGAGAATAATCAAATGTGAGAGTGAAGTTTATATTATTCTCAAATTTAAAATCCCTAAAGAAAGGAAGAGGAATATTAAAACCACCTCTATGAGAATAGTTTGTACTTGCTGTCCATGTATTATCTGTGCGTACTCGAGTACTATTTATACCACCAAACCTGTTGTCAACTGTTGTAACTAGAGCATAACGACTTGAGACTGTTATTCCCTTCTTTGATGACATGGAAACACCCAGTAACGGTGAAAATGATGAGGTGTATTTTGAAGTTTGAAGATCACGATTTTGCCACGCCCTAGTTTCCTTACCATTAAAACCATGTTCAATCGAAGCCGAACGAGCAATCTTCTTCATCAAAGGCCATTTTTCTACCCCAGTAAATCTAATACTCCATCCTGCCATTGGAATGCCTTCATTTCCCATAATACCTTTTGGTAAAAAATCTCGTGTTTGAGTTTCAGTCCGAACCTGATTTCCATCTAAACCCCAAACTTTATTACGCGCAAAGTTAAAAGATGTATTTATTTGCCTAGTAATTGCTAAACCTGATCGAATTGCTAAATCTTTCTGCCACTGTCGTGAACCTGTATTAACTCCAACTTCATCACTATACTCAAGTTTATGCTCTTTTTCTATGCCTAAGCGATAAGGAATTTTCGCAGCACCAAGAACACCAAACGCATTTTCAGATCGGTTTTGGCTATAAGTAACACTTATAGGATTAATCTTACTAGCACCCGCATGTAAAAGTTTCAAAAGTTTTTCAACTTCAGGATTAAGTGGTTTCTTTTGTTTCTGTTCCTTTTGTTCCTCATTAATATCTTGCTGGTTCCTTGCACGACCTCTACGACGCCTCGTTTTATTGTTTCCGGAGGAGCCGAATTTGGGTTTATAGAATATCTCTACCAAAGTCTTTGGAGTTAAACTAATTGAAGTAGACATCCGAGACTGAGCACTAATATTCGCTCCTTCCTGAGTACTCTCAAGAGGTTTTGCCCATCTATAGTTTGATGTATAACTAATATTAGGTCGAAGCCATTCTGATATTATTGGTGAAAAACTTGTTGTAGAGCTTTCAGTAATATCAGTCACTTTACCAGGATTCATTGTTCGAATAGCTTCTATGTATTTATTACGAAAATTATCCATATCACTTTTTACTACTTTTGTAAAATTAGTTGTGAGGTTTTCTAGTATTTTATACCCAAGCCTAAAATTTCTATCCAAACCGAGATTGTATTGCGTCTTTGATTCACCAATACGTGGACTTGATTCATTAAGTGTTTCACTTACCTTCGCATTCATATTTAATGAGGACGGAGTAAAATATAATCGAGTTTCAGCAATTTTCTTTCCAAAGAAAGGTAAGCCTTCTAACCGACGTAGGGGCATAATATAATTATTTCTCCCAAAACTTAGTGTATAACTAGCACTCCCAGCATTATTTCTATTGATTCGCTGCAAGGTTTGAACATCTGAATTCAGACTCCGTCCTGAAGAATAATTTAATTTTATATTATCCAAGGTGTAACGTGTTAACCAGCTATCTGATTTCGTGGTTTTCGCAAACGAGGTATTATAGGAGAACTGTCTTCCTTTTGTGAGAATACTATCTGGTGCAATATCTCGACTGAGTACAATATCAGTACCAGGCAAGTATTTTGGAGTAGTCAAATTTTCAGAAAAACTTATGTTAAATGGGATCTTAAAACCCCAAGATTGAGGTAAAAATTTATTGAATTGTAATCTAGTATCTGCTCTGAACTTTTCTGTAGTATTTCCAGTTCCAAGTCTTTCTTGAAGAACATGGAAATCAGCATTTCTCCTATTATATGAAACTGTAGCATTACCCAAATCAGCTAAGCCTAGTTGAGTCTGGAATCGAATAGCACTTCCGACATCTTTTCTAACGCCAGAAAGCCTGAGTTCATCTATCCACACCTCACCTGTTATTGGTTTTAAATTATTTTTATTTCTTACCCCTACAACAAAATATTGAATTCGGGATAATGCCGGGTTTCCAAAAATAGAGTATTGACGCAGTGTGTCCTGCCCGGAATTGGACGTAGCCACATATATTATTGATGAGTCTGATATTGAAAAAACATCATTGTCATCAAATTTTTTGTACCCCTCTTTTTTCTTTTTTAGACCTGTAAGAAAATCCAAATCAAGTTCTAAATAATTCCTTTTCTCTGTTTTATCCCAACCTTCATAAACAGGATAGCTAACCTCATAGTAATCATCTCCACGTCCAAATCTGAGAAAAAAATCAACATCTGTTTCAGTTGTTCCTGTATCATCGCTATTACCATAAATGAACATTTTCATTTTCCTATATGTTAAATAGCTTTGAGCTCGTGATCCTTGTAATTCTAAAATATTTTTTTGAGCTGCACCCTCATACCCAGGAGCAAGTTCATTAAATTTCAAAACTAGAGACTGCTCCTTTAAACGAATTTGATTCAAACGATCATATTCTCCCTGAACGCCTATCTCTCTTACACTCTGAGCATAATCAGCATTGTCTTCCGTATTAATTACTGTTACAGCAAAAGCACTGTCATCTTCAGTATAAGACGATATATTTGGACCTTTAATACCAAGCTCCTGCCATTCATTTCCTACAATTTCAGTTTTAGCTATCTTAATAAGATCTTTATCATTTATCCCAGAAAGTGTCAACCGAAGAAATTTTATTGTGTCCCAGGTTATATTTCCATTCTGTCTCTTCATGCGAAATTCATTAAGCGGAATTCTATAAAGACGCCATTTACCCATTTTTGTTTCATTATAACCACCTTGATAACGAGCCCAATCCTCACTCATTGGACTAAGATCAAAAGAAGTTGAAAAGTAATCATCTTTAGCATCAAAATTGCCGTCTCGATTTATATCTTCTGTATCTGGATAACGAGCCCCTTCCATAGGACGGTTAGCAGTTCCATTACCTTCAGTCCCGTTTATATCTCGATATTTTTCGGATCCCTCTGAGTCATCTTCACTAAAGTCCCAATTGTCGCCATTAGGATCAAGCATGTCGATATCTGAACCAGTATAAATCAGTTCGGCTAATATTGGATCAGTTAGGGCTTCGGCATAAGTTATACTGTCTGATAAGCAACCTCCATAACCATCTTCATAAAGGTCTTCGCAACCATCTAGGCCTATATCTTCATCTTCTTCAAGAAGAGTATTACCAGTCAAAAGACCCGCCTCTGGTCGATCTTCAGTATCCATTATATTATTGCCATTTTGATCCTCACTTATGAAACCTAGGTCTACGGTCATGGTAGCATCTGTATTATTTGAAGTTAAAAGCCAGATTTCGAAGAACTTGGATTGAGATTGGTTGAAATCGCTTGAATAAAGTGTAGTTGTAATGCTTGCCCAGTTGGAATCAGGGTCTACTGTTTGAATAGCTCCATCACGTCGCTCATAATTAAGTACTAAAATATCTGTAAGTTGGTTTTGAGCACGGATACTAGTCTGTTGATTAGGCCAAATATCTTGAGTAAGGACCTGTGTCCAAGGATTATACCAATACATTTCAGAGCGGTGTTTTCGATTCCTACCCATTGGCGTTGATGATAGTGACCAAAACCTACGTCTTATACCAAGATTAGTTGTTCGTTTAGCTCCTTCAAAATCATCAATAAATGCTATACCATCATTATCTCCAATAGAAGGATTATTTACTGGGTTTGGATTAGGAAGAACTTGTGCAAATTCACCCTCAAAATCCAAGGTCGATGGCTTATCAACTTCAATTAGTGGTAGTTTATTTAAAGTACGGGTAAGACCATCTAACTCCATTGAATGGCGACCGTTAAGGTCCCAAATAAAGTTCCTAGTAGGTTCATAGCCTACTTCAATCTTTTCATTTATTACCGACTGATCATAATACAGTGCTGTTGCACCAAGAAATGACCTTTCCCCAAAATCCATCTGTGCCCGTGCTCCTACTATACTCTTCTTATCAAATGCAACCAACTCATGTTTATCAAACATAACCTCAAGAGAAGCACCAGGCTCATTGTATGCTTCTGTAAGAAAAGTCAATGTCCCACCGAAATAATCAATTATGTAATCTTTATCTTTCTGTAGGAGAACACTATTGAGATAGACTTCTTCACTTCCTTCTACAAGCATGAAACCACCAAGATTAATTGTAGCACTCTTATTTTGATACTTTATACGAATGTCAAACTGTGACTCCTGCCTAACTAGTTGATCGCTTAAGCTTCGGTATAGCGCTGCTGAATCAGGTAAGATTTTACCTAACTCCTCGCTAGTATTACCTTCGAGATAAATATCCTCTGTGACACTGAGCTCATCTTTCTCAAAAGGATGAAGCATAGGGAAAAAAAGCTCACCTGTAGTTAGGTTAACTATATTAGGGTTCATTTTATCAATAAAATCATCAGGTACAAAATTTGCGTTTGCATCTAGACTGTCAAGACCGAACAGATTAATAAAGGTTTTTCCACTCTGCTCATCTCTTTCATTATTCCCTAGACTTCCATTCTTATAAGTAACCTGTATTTCAAATCCTTCGGGTGTAATATTTGTTGCGCCAAGATAGTAAACATTTTTGAAAGCTAGGGGCCAAGTTGGGTGGCCTGGATTTGGAGTAAGTGGTTTTACTAGTTTTAAATGTATAGTATCACCCTCAGCAACAGATTTGCTGAGTTCACCTTTAGTGTTGACAATTTCTGAACTTCCTCGTTCTACCAATGAATACGAAACCGCTAAGATTTCGTTTTGTATTGGTGCCGTTAGGCGTATATATCCGAGATCTTCACTGACAACATAATCTTGATTACGAATGAGCCGAGTAAAGAAACTTCCTTCAGTATCGCCTCTATTTTCAACATCCGTTTCATCCCATCTTCCTGTAACTTTATTTTGTATTGGATCTACATAGGCAAGACCATAAATAGTTCCCGAGCCAACAGCGGCACCAACAGATTTAAAAATCTCAATTTCATCTATTACTACATTACCTATTAAATGCTTACCCTTTTGTAAAGGATAAAAACTTGGTAGACTTAGAATACCTGTTTCCCCGACAATTGGTGAACCTCCTTCATCCAAAATTAGACCACCATTTCTAAATAATTGATCTACAAAAAAATATTGATTTTTTCTGTATTGATAATCAGGAATTGCTTGTTCTTGGGCCTCAGCTCCTTCTTCAAATTTTTGTTTTTCTTTTTTGGTTCGTTCGATGGATGCTATTGATGTAATATTAACTGGACCTAGTTTCATAAGAGATTTAATTCCAAAAAGTCCTTTACTTTGTCCAGAGAATGTTACGAACTGAGTTGATGGAAGTGAGAGTGAAATATTACCAGCTTCAATCTTTTGAACAATTTCATCCTCTGTTCCAGTGTAATTTATTTTAATATTATTTTCAAAATCAAAATCTCGCTCACTATTATAATTCAAATCAACATTTACACGGTCTCCTACTTTACCTTGCACTACAATTTGCTGGGTTTCATCAAATTCAAAATGTGTGGTCTGTGACTCGCGAAAATTAGATCTAGTCAATTCTTGATCTTGAAAAACCAATTTTCCAGTTAAATTAACATTGCCATTGACTGTTAGAGATGCTGTGCCAAATTGTGTTTCTACCGCCACAATCTCAAAACCTTCACCCGTAGCTATCCCTACCGCGTCTTCACCAGGACCAGGTCGCTGAGTCATTAGATTATGAATCCTATTTCTGTAAATCATCATTCCGACATACCATTCAAGAGAGGCTTGAAATGGAATCAAAAATAATCTATCATACCCGGATTCATAGATAATGATTATTTTACCATCATCATTGAATTCTGTCCATCTATCGACTTGTTCAAAATCTCCTTTAACAATCCCCCTCAAAGTTGTTATTGAATCCATTGAAAACACTGAATGATAAGGCAGATAGTCAAAAGCGTTTACCATCCATTTTGACCTCACAACCGGTTTAATTTCTCTTGAAAAAAGGACGGAGTCATCCTGCTGTGCAGAGAGGTAACTAAGTCCACTTATGCATAGGATCGAATAAACTAATCCTGCTTTTCCAGCTATAAGCCGGAGAATTTGCTTCATTTTTTCTCCAATAATTATCCTGAAACAACAAGTTTTTGTTGATCAAGATTTAAGCAGGTAGCATTATTACTATAAGGGGGGTTTCCTAAATATTGGTCAGATTTTTGAAATTATATTGTTTCGTTTTAGCTTTTTTATAAGGTTAGTGAAAGCTTTACTTCGATGACTAAGTGTATTTTTCTCCTCTTTGGAGAGCTCCGCATAGGTTTTTTTCATATCTATAGGTAAAAATACGGGATCATAACCGAAACCACCAAGACCTTTTGGTGCTTTGGTAATTTCACCTTTTACCACTCCTTCAGCATATAATTCCACTGTTTCATCAACATATGATGCAACAGTTTTAAAATTTGCATTTCGTTGGCCTTCTTTAATTAATGTCATATTTTTTATTAATTTATTAATATTGTCTTCATAACTACATTTTTCACCAGCATATCTTGCAGAGTAAACTCCAGGATGTCCACCAAGAGCTTTAACTTCAAGTCCTGTATCATCAGAAATTGAAGGTAAACCTGTTAACTCAAAGATAGCCCTTGATTTGAGGAAAGCATTTTCTTTAAGAGTTTTACCAGTTTCCTCAATCTCGGGGATTTTCCCATTTGGATCAAGCTTATCTAATGCAAAAACCTCAACACCTACATTAGAAAAAAGTGATTCTATTTCCATCGCCTTATGACGGTTTCGAGTGGCAATAACTATCTGCATTCCATCCATAAAATCACCGAATATATATAGTTTTAAAAATCAGCACAAGAATCATTATTATGCATTTGCTTTTCGATATTATAGATAGGTAATTTCCGCATGCGTTAGGCTCGGTAGCTCAGTTGGTAGAGCAGAGGACTGAAAATCCTTGTGTCGCTGGTTCGATTCCGGCCCGAGCCACTACTACAACCTCATTCTAATAACCCGTTTATTTAGTTAAAATTAATTAGGTTTTATTCGGTGAGATTTAAGAAAGTTATAGTATTCTTTAGCTTCTTTACAAATACCAACCACCTCATTTGGCAAGTCAATTATTTTAGGATTGTACGGAAGGAATTCAGTAGAGTCCTCTACCTTATCGTACCAATGTTTTCCCCAAACCCCATCTGTAACTCTACGCCCCTTTGGCCAAGACAACATTTTTTTTGTGAAAGGAACTCCCAATCTCTGACAAAGAAGAGTTATTAACTTTTCTGGATTTTCAAGCACATCCTTACAATCTAATACTGGAGGAATTTTATCTGTTCTTACTTTTTCAAACTCTAGGAGCTCTACCTGCTGACGGTAGCCAATTTCATCTAATGACACGACTTCTCGTTTGGCATAATAGGAAGCAAGTACCTGCTCAGGTTCCCGAATAAGGAAACAATTAATTAAACCAGAGATCCAGTTTATTCCCATTTCGGGGAGAAAATGCTGAGCCATGTGCTTTTGATACCAAATTGGCTTTCCATTATCTGAGGGACCATTAAGCCATTTTGCTACCTTGCGCCAATCAGTCTCCTGAGATTCAATAACCTCATCTTTCATGGGATGGTTTGAATCTGTTTTTTCAAGATAATAACCATAAAATGGTTCATCGGTTACCATAGCATCTCCTCTACTTTCCCATGAGCGCATTAATGAGGTGGAAATATTCCTTGGACCTGACCACATTGCGATGCGAAGTACACTATTAGTCATTTTCACACTCTAAACTAATTAGATCTAGATAAAGATTTTGGAGAGAACTAGTGACTTCACCTCTCTTACCTTCGGAAATTTTATGACCATCTACTTCAATAACGGGAATAACACCAGCAAATGTCCCAGTAACAAAAGCCTCATCTGAAGAATGAACTGATTCCATAAGAAAGTCTTTTTCATAAACATCAATAGAATTTTCTTTGCATATATTAATAATATTTTCCCTCGTAACTCCAGGTAGGCAATATTCGCCTGTGGAAGTCCAAACCTCTTTCCCTCGAACAATAAAGAAATTTGTGGAGTTACAAGTGGCAACGTTTCCTTTAATATCTAACATCAAACCTTCGTCAAATCCAAGCTTATCAGCTTCTATACAGGCTGCGATACAATTAAATTTGCTAAGAGTATTAAGCTGAGGATCTTGAGTATACTTAGTTCCCCTTCGGATAGAAACGCTTCCAACTCTAATTCCTTTCTTTAATACTTCTTTGCTTGCAATCTTATACTCAGGAATAATTACAATAGTGGAATCACCTACATTTGCATTAGGATGTTGGTAAGGTGTCTTTTTTAATCCTCTAGAAACAATTAATCGTATATGAACATTATCTTTCATTCCATTAGCCTGAATTGTTTCATTCAAAAGGTTTATTAAATCATCTTTAGTTTTACCTATAGTTATAGCTAACTCTTCAGCACCTTTATATATACGATTTAAATGTTTTTCCAGGAAAACCATCTTTCCATTATGGAGTCTAATTCCTTCCCATACCCCGTCACCTAAAAGAAATCCGCTATCAAAAACTGAAATCTTCGCTTCTGATCTAGGAACTAATTCTCCATTGACATAAATCAATATATTTTCATTCCGAGGATCTTCTAAATATTGATGTGTACCTCTTTTCATCTAAACTTCATCCGGAGTTTTGATGGAATTGTAATTGTAATTATTAAAGTTCATGGTTTGAAATTCCGATTCTTTGATGCATGAAAATAAGAGAGAATCTTAGTGCCACCAACTATTTCATTATTAGACGAGTTGGAAACTTCTTTTTTCTAGATTAGACTTATCTACTTATGATTGAGAAAATAGATAAATGTTTGCGAGAGAAACTTTCCATCATTCACCTTGAAATTACTGACAACTCAAGTCAACACGCTGGACATAAAGGGAAAACATCAGGTGGAGGGCATTTTTCTGCTCTAATTGTTTCAGATGATTTTATCGATATTCCACTTATCAATCGACATAGATTAGTATACAATACATTAGGGAATCTAATGGATGGCGCTATTCATGCTTTTTCGATGAAAACACTTACTCTCAAAGAGTATAATAAAATCTAATGGAGCCTATAATGCTATTAGGTCTTTTCTTGCTCTTTTTCGGTGTAATTATTACTGGCTCAAAATTTCTCGTAAGTTGGAAGACTCAAAATCATCTAGATGAATTAGATGATAACGTACCATCGCATTTCAGGAACCAGACGCGCTGGATGACGAGATTGATTTTTATATTTATCTTAATTTGTATTATTTGGATTGTCATATTATGAAAAATTTTGCACGCTATGTGGTTGATGCGCATAACACCATTCATTCATTTCCTTATTATCTTGACCTTCTTGATCAAGACTACATCTTATGCTTGAATAATTTTATCAATGATTGTTCAAACTATTGCGATAACAAAAAGGTTGAATTAATTCTGGTTTTTGATGGAGATCCACCTTTTGATTCATCAGGTAATGGAAATGGTATGACTATTATTTTCAGTGGAAAAAAGAAAGATGCAGATACTATTATTTCAAATAATATTGATCTAGCGAAAAATACAATTGTTGTTACAAACGACAAGGGAATCAAACAAAATACAGTTTTCTCTGGATGCAAATATCTTTCACCCAAAAAATTCTGCCAATTAATTTATCCTAACTACCATAACAAAAGTACTGAAATACAAAATTCTAATAAACTTCGGGGTCTTACTTCTCAGGAAGTTTTGTGGTGGAAAAAAGAAATTAATGAAGAATTAAAGAAAAAACAGTGAAGCTTCCATTATATTGAATAACATTTTTTCAACTGTAAATAAGTTTTCATTTTAATTTAAAATGAAGTTACTAAATAAACTGTTTCAGCTCAAACCGGGAGAAGGAAAGAAGGTTCTACCCTTTTTCATTTCTTTCTTTTTTGCAATGGGTTCTTTTGTGTTCGGAAGGACTGCTAGAGACACCTTCTTTTTAAGCAGATTTGATCCAGCCTACCTACCTCATATGATGATTCTGATGGCATTCACAGTTGGAATAACCGTTGCTTTTATGACGAGAATATCTAAACGGATACCGATTTTGCCTCAAATAATTGGAACATATTTAGTCGGTGTTCTCTCATTTATTCTTATTCAACTTCTACTGGCGGATTGGATTTATCCGGTTCTCTATCTTTGGTTTGAAATTTTTGGAACTATCATGATGATCCAGTTTTGGCTCTATACAAGTATGGCATTTACAACACGAGAAGCAAAACGGCTTTTCGGCCTGATAGCCAGTGGAGCTGCTATTTCCAATACTATTCTTGGTTTTTCCATGACTGAAATAATAAATACCTTCAGTACTAATTTTTTATTACCGGCTACTTCTATATGCATTGGTATTTCACTGGTCGGAATTATTTTTTCAGCAAAGCATGTACAGGCACCAACTTCTGTCTCTTCAATAACAACCAAAAAAAACAATGATGAAAAAGTGAGCCTAGTCACATCACCTTATTTGAAAGTAATGACTTTGACTATAGGCTTAGCGGCAATTGTGGGGGCATTAATCGATTATCAGATGAAAATTATTATTAGTGATAATTTGACTGAAACTGAGATGGCTAGTTTATTCGGCACTCTTTATGGATTTATTGGAGTAGTTTCAATCTTTATGCAATTCTTTGTGTCTGGAAGATTAATATCTCGATTTGGTATACTTTGGTCACTAATGTTTTTACCCGTCGCTTTATTTGTAGGGAGTGCAATGATTTTCATTCTTCCCATTGCCATATTTGGCGTAATTGCTAAAGCAGGTGATCAAGTTTTTCGGTTCACCATCCATGACTTATCCAGCCAGTTACTATGGTTACCTGTATCACCCCAAGAAAAAAATAGAGCCAAGCCATTCATAGATGGTACTATAAAAAATGCTGCATCCGGTATTGCTGGACTCTTAATTTTGGGCTTATTCTATTTTGTCGATGATATAAGATTACTTTCAATCCCTTCCATTATAATGCTAGTTGTTTGGTCGTTTGCAAACTTTAAACTGAAGAACGGTTATGTCATGGAATTAAGAAAAGCTATTGAAAAGCGAAGTCTTGATTTTGAAGAACTTGAAATTGATGTGACTGATCCTGAAATTGTTGAAACAATCAAAAAAACTCTTTCAGGTGGTGATGAATATCAAAAAATGTTTGCTCTTGATTCTATGTCTGACCTCCCTCTTATGCCATGGAAAGAGGATATTCTTAATCTCTTCAATAACGGCTCTCCAATTATGAAGGGTAAAATTCTGATTATGACCAGCAAAACTCCAGAAATTATCTCTGATGAACTTATTACTCCTTTAATTGATCATAAAGATGACTTGCTATCCGCAAGAGCAATGATCAGTATTGGAATTCGACAAAATGGTGCCTCAGCATCAAAACTAATGGATTCTTTGAATGGAAATAATGATACTCGAAAAGCAGCAGCAGCAGCAAGTTTAATATTAATGGAAGATCAAGCGGAAGTTCAGGCTAATGATACCATTAAACAGATGCTTTTTGACCAAAACACTGATACTCAACTAGCGGCTTTAAACTCCGTTGGACATATACAAGGAATATTGCCGGATACAGGTCTTGTGACTCTTCTAGATGATGATTCCGCTGATGTAAGAGGAAGGGCTGCACAATTAGCGAATGCCCGATCTGATAAAATACTCATTCCCCCACTTATAATGAATCTTGATGATCCATTAACTTATCCTGCATCTAGGAGAGCACTCAGATCTTTTGATGAGGCTAATGTTTCAGAACAAATAAGTGATGTATTGAAAAATATAGCTTCAGATAAAAATCTTCTAATCGGGGCAATCCGAACAGTCCGTGATTATAGAAAATTTTCAAATCTTAAAACTATTGTAAGCTTGGCCAAAAGTAATGACGGTGATATAGCAAAAGAATCCATAGAAAGCTTATTTAGATTGGCACGTCAAGATCCCTTACCTGATTCAATTTTACATCAAACAGAATTTTTATTAAAGGAACTCTCAAGGCAAACTTATATAGCGTTCGGTCAAATAAGTTTATTTACTGGTAATGATAAAGCCATTTTGATAAATGACTATCTTTCTAATTTTATAAAGAAAAAAAAGGAATTAATCCTAAAGTTATCATTGATGCCTTTCCCTGATAGTCCTATAGAAACATATCAACATGCCTTATTATCTGGTGACCTGTCTGCTAGATCAAATGCTCTTGAGATACTTGATAACCTGCTTCCTATTGAAACGCGTGAAATCGTGATGCCTATTTTTGATGATTTAGATATTAAAGAAAAAATTGAGAAGGGAACTAATTTTGTTGATAGTATTACTTCTAATAAAGAGATAGTTAAACAATGGTTGTATTCGCAAGAAGATTGGTTAACGGCTATCGCCCTTGATTATAAATTGCACAACCTTGATGAAGCTTGGGATATTAATTGGAAAAGAGTTTCAAAAGGACCTAAAGTTCAGGAGTTATGTTCCTCTTCTTTAGCAAAAAATGATTCGCCATTAAAAACATTAACTGATTTTCCACTTAAAGAGTTTAAACTTCATGATATATCAATGTATTCAACTTTAGAAAAAACCATATTTATGAAAGGTGTCGATCTTTTCCATGATATTTCTGGGGAAGAGGTGTCACATGTCGCTCAAATTGCAGAGGAAATAGAATTCTCAACTGGAGATGTTATTTTCGAAGAAGGCGATGTTGGTGACTCAATGTTTATTATTATTGATGGTAGTGTGAAAATACATAAAGGAGACAAAGAAATTGCAACTCTCTCAAAAGGAAAGTTTATTGGTGAGATGGCACTATTAGATCAAGAACCTAGATCAGCTTCAGTTACTGCTACTGTTGATACGATACTTTTACAGATTAATCGTGAAGATTTTTACGATCTAATGGCCAGTCGAATGGAAATAATGCAAGGAATTGTAAAAATCTTAACACAACGATTGCGTTCAGCCATAGCCTAAGAAATATTATTATTCTTTTGAACGAACCTCTGTTGAATCTTTTAAGAGTTTCTCTACTTTATCTTTCATTATCTCAGAGCTTTTTTCTTTTATGGACCGGTTCATCTCTTTAACAGTTTTATCAATTACTTCTTTTACTTCTCCAGATTTTTCTTGCAAAGAGTCTTTAAGTTCATCCGCGGTTTTAGGTACTTCTTTTCCAGTGTAAATAAGGTAACCAAGATAAAGTGCTAACAGAGATATAGTGACAATTGCAATCTTTAACAATTTCTTAATTATAGAAAAAAGAAGTAAAACAGCTAATACAATAGTAACCGCAAGAAGCACAGGGTTCGTTATTAACTGTTCAAAAAGTGATGACAAGTTTTAAATACCTAATTTTTTGGAATTTTTATGTTACTTCCTACTATCAGAAAATTTGGATCCGACACAAAATCAATGTTAGCATCATAAACTTCTTTCCATCTAAAACCACTACCTAGATATTCAATTGAAATAGACCATAGTGTCTCTCCACTCTTCACAGTGTGATAAATCCAAAGATCATTCTTAGTATTTTCTTTCAACGATACTTCAAGCTTAGGCTCCAAATTAATTATTTCAGATGAAAGAGTCTGAGGAATAGGATGTCGACTTTTATCCATATATACACTAAAAGAAAAATCAGGACTATTTACCTTGTCATGACAACGGACACAATTTTCTTCTGTTAAACCTTCTGTCAAAAATAATGCCGGCTCAGCAATATGATTTGCTGGTGTAAAATGGCACTCAGTACAGTTCACATTGTTTAGTCCTGAAGTGATATTATAGTTTAAATATCCGTCATCACGACCAAAGCCTGAAGTGTGGCAAGATAGACATTCAGGAGATTTTTCTTTATGACTATTCTTTAAAGTTTTAAGTGACATAGAATGGCGCGAAGATTTCCAATGATCATATTCGCTAGGGTGGCAGGAAATACAGGACTCTGATGAAGCAACAATAAATTCATTTGGTACTGGAATAATTCTTTCAATTACTGATCCAGCTCGTTCCTTACTCATTCTATTATAGTCGATAATCATCTCCACAACAGTAGAGTCATTAGGAAAGTCAAAATCCATTGCGACTAACTCTCCTTCATGACTAATTAAACGATTTTCATTGTCAAAACTGAGTCTTAGATGCCCAACATAGTAACCATCCTTTCCACTTTGAACAATAACCGTTTTTTCCACCTTCTCTGGACTCTCAAGTACAGTTTGTGTATGACTTCCAATAATTACATCAATCCCGGAATAAGTCTTAGCGATAGCCCTATCTTCATCAATACCATTATGAGAAAGAAGGATTACTATATCACTTATTTTCCTCAAAGCATCTATCTTGGATTGTAATGTGCTGCTAAAATCAGAAAATGAGACCTCATCCTTTACACGTTTAGGGAAAAAAAGAAAAACCCCTGGATCAATAATAGATAAAATTCCAAACTTTATATCATCTCTTTGAATTATAATTTGCTGATTTATTTGTTTTAATTCGGGTTTTTCAATATTCGAAGAAAGAAAGGGTAGCTTTGAACCCTCAATAAGATCATTAATAAATGCTACTCCTTTGAAAAATTCTTGATCACCTAAACCAATAGCATCATACGGCATCATCTCATAAATCCTAAATGCAATGCTATCCTTAAGTGCATTACGAGTAGGTGAAAGAAAATCCCCCGCATCAAGGAGAATTGTATTCGAATTATTACTATACCAATCGCGAATATAATGAACACGTTTTTCCAGAGATCCGTAAGCCTTTCCTGGGCAAAGACAATTTTCTAAGGCACCATTTGTATTGTTTGTATATAGAATTGTGATCTCACTATTCGCTATTAGCTTAGTTTGAATTAATAATAAGAAAAGAATGGAAAAAAAGGATACGCGAAGGGATGGTTTCATCATCTTTGAATATCTGTGGAAATCTGCTTTATATCAAGTGTAATTTTTAAGACATGAAAACAGCTAAGATTATGTTTTTTTCAATTATTCTAGCATGTATGAACCTTTTTTCACAAAAAGGCTCATCGGTTGACTCTTTATTAAACTCACCAAATATCTCTAAAGTAAAAAGAATTGGAATAATACCAATTTCATTTTGGCAAAAAATTAGTTACGCTGACTCATCATTTAACTGTCAATTTTTCCCAAGTTGTAGTAATTATAGTGGCCTGGCAATAGCACGTTTTGGTTTAATATCAGGCTTTGTAATTACAGCAGATCGCATAATAAGATGTAATCCTTTTGCGCATGGTTATCATATCCGATCAAGTAAACCCCTGTTTCATGTTGATGGAAGAATGTTAAATCATCCGCCAAAGAAGATTTTAATCAAATCTAATAGTAGTAAATCAGCAGTTTTTGCATCTGGGCTTTCATCTATTCTTCCCGGAGCTGGGCGAATTTATGCTGAGCGAACTTGGGATGGCCTCTTCGGCTTTTTGACTATAAGTTCGTTAGCTAACCTAACTTATCGTTATCATATAAAAAATAATGATCCTGGACGTTTATTTTTTGGAACCTTAACCATGACATTCTATCTTGGAGAATTATTTGGAGCCTACCAAGCAGCTATAGCATATAATAGGCTATAAATTTGTTATTGAGCCAATGGAAATTCAGCTATTCTTAGGGTTGTACAACCATATGGTATTAGTGTAACCATTTTTACAGGTTCTTCACTAGGAAAATTATTTCGCTCTAAAAAGGGATGACTATATGGTAATGGACCAGCAGTTTTATTATATAAAGACCATTCAACAATTTGCTTTGCGGGAACTTTAATTTCAATAGGAGCATTTTGAATGTTCCATGGTTCATCATTATTATAATCTTTCTTTATAATTTTGAAACTTTTTAATCCCTTAGTTTCATAATTATATAGCAATCCATAATTCCATTCTGATTTAGGAAAAACTTCATAATAATATGAACCATATATTTCTGGATCCTTATTGTTAATAACTTTTCTCCAATCTTCTTCTATTTTTAAAGCATAGACTAAAGGTCCTCTTTCTACGGCTATAGAGTTCTCATGCCATCTGCTAGTAGTGACTTGCATAGGTAGATTTAGTTCAACAATGTCGTTTGATTCCCATTCCCGATTAATAATTACAATATTGTTAGTTGTATCAATCGATAATTGTTTACCATTGATTTTAATTGTCGCACCATCACACCAACCAGGAATTCTTAGATGTAATGGAAATTTTACATTCTTTTGTGATTCAAATTGGAAAACAATAGTTTCATCAAATGGATAATTTGTTTTCTCTTTGAACATAACTTCAACTCCATTACTTACCTTTGCTTTAATAGAGCTAGGAGCGTATATCATTGCTGCCAATCCATTGTCTGGTGTAGCATACCATAAATTTTGTGTGAATTTAGGCCATGCCTGATGCATATTGGATGTGCAACAATAATATCCTGTAAATACTCCATATACTAAATCAGTAGACTTGTGACCATGGTTCCATTCAAAATTTCGATTGCTTCTTGTAATCATAACTTGATTTGCGGTTTGAAAATATTGTCTTGTATTAAAATCATCACTTGCTTGAGTAGGCAATGCATTGAATGCAATACGTTCTAAATGGTCAGCAAATTGAACATCTCCTGTTATTGCAACCATATTTTCTAAAGAATACATCAATTCTGTCACTGAACAAAACTCTACACCCTTTGTAGGATCATCGCCATGAAGGTGTTCATCACCTCCATACATACCTTGTGGCTGACCATGATATTTTTTTATATCATTAAACGCTTTCTTTACCGCGTTTAAATATTTTCTATCTGAATGTTGTTGGTAATAGATAATTGGTTGCTTAATCCCCTGCGCGAGATTCACACAATGAAAACTGTTTTGATCTATAAGAGAACCTTTTTCAAAATGATCTGTCCAAGGATGAGTTTGCTTATATAGTATTTCAGATAGCTCAAGCAAAAAATTATCCTTCGTAATATTATATAGCCAATAAACCATAAGAAGGTTGTCACCTCCTCTTCTATTACCCCAATATGACCAATGACCTAATGGAGTTATAGGTAATTCACGTAATTGATATTTAAAATATTTAGTCATTAGTTCAATGACTCTTTCATCCTTTGTAGCCATATAATGCTGCTGAAGCACCTTAAGCATAACCATGTGAGGCCACCAATCTCGTCTTTTAGTCTTTTGCAACCCTATTTCTTCATCAGGCTCTTTTTCAAATGGTACTGGTCCAAAATAACCTTCTTCAGTTTGGTTATTCAAACTCCACTCTATCCATGGTGTAGTTTTCTCTATTAAGTCTTTATCATTTAAAATATATGCAAGAGGTAGTAGCCCATCTAACCAATAAGGGCCTCTTTCCCATCCATCACCATCACCTCCAAGCCAACCATTTCTAGGGCCTACTACTTTTTCATAAATACTATCAAGATGCCCTGTCATTCCAGAAGCCATAACCTCCAATTGCTTCTTCAACCAACCTTCAGGCTCAATTACTCCTAATGGAAGTTCGGTGTAAGGTCTAACTGAAAGAGGAGCTTGATTTGTAATGTAATGTGAATTTCTGTTTGCCTCAGTAGTTTCACAATTTGTTATAAATAAGCCCGAACATAAAATAAAAGAAAAGTAAATAATTTTCTTATTGTTCATATTTATCCTTTAATGATTTTATTTAGGATATTTCCCCCACCCAACAAAGGTGCTTCTTTTTTCTTTTATATAATTTATATATTTTATGTTTGTTAGAGTGTACATTTTTATGCATAATGAATGTACATATATTACATGATTGCTTAGTTAACCTTTGGAGAAATCTCGATGTATAATGACAATTTTCGTCTGAAAAAAAGAGAAACCATAACCAATGGGAAAAAGTACGATTTTTTTATTTATGAGATTCTTCATCTCGAAAAAAAATACTCGGATGGAAAGTTTGGTACTGGTGACTCATTAATTCACGATCAAAAAAAATATAAAGTTGTTGATGTAGAAGATGGGAAAAAACTAGATGTTAAGTTTCGATGTTCAAAAAAATTGTTGGACGCTTTGGAAGTGGATCCAAAAGAGGCAAAAAAAGTTTTTAATAAATGCTTAAAAGAATTGCTAAAGGACGGTCAGATTACTGTTTGATCTACCAAATTAGATTGAGGCTTATATAAGAGTTCTTTCCTTTTGTCTTTGAAGTTTTAATTGAAAAAATACTTTTTTATTATACTCCTTATTCACCTTTCTTAAAATAGAGCTTCTCAGCTGGGACTCTTGATGGAAATATTTGGGAGGCATTCTTTCCACTATAAACAATACCGTTCTTAATAACATACTCAATTGATCTGCTATTTCGGATATTATCAATAGGATTTTTTGTCATAATAACCATGTCGGCAATTTTTCCAATCTCAATAGAACCAAGCCTATGATCAAGACCGTGATGCCTGAATCCGTTAATGGTAGCAATTTCAATAGCATCATAATTTGAAAACCCTCCATGGGTAAATAGCTCCATTTCCCAGTGTGCACCGATTCCCATCATTTGACCATGTGCACCCATATGCATTTGGACCCCACGGTCATAAAGTTTTTTCAATGTTTTTCCCATTTGGATTGTATAGTGATCATCTGACCAGAAAAAGCTAGGGCGACGAAGCCGAATTAGTTCATCCTTTCGGAAAAAATTTAATAATTTTTTATCTTCCCATAATCTTTCTGTCTGGTGAAAATAAGTTTCTCCTGAAGGTCCATTATATACAACTACTAATGTTGGCGTAATTCCTATTTTAGTGTGAGTTAAAAGTTTGATCACATCCTCATAAAGAGGCTCCACACCCAAGGTGTGCTCTAATCCTGTAAAGCCATCAACAATCTGTGTTAGATTCATTTGGGGATTCGCAAAGGATTCACTGATTATATTAATGCCAAGTTGACGGCTGGCTTCCACTAGATGTTGTCTTCCTGAACGTGTATGGTTCGAATAATCCTTAACGGCAAAAGCACCATGATCTTTGTTGAACTGAACATGCTCTAGAGCATCTTCAAGGTCTTTAATTGGGCGATGCATTTTAGTCCTATACTTGGTAACAAAAATTGGATCCCCAACAGAATAGATTCTAGGCCCTGTGATGTCCCCATGTTGAAGCATGTCCGACACCCAAAAATCCTTCTGGGTCGTGCCATAAACATCGTACATAGTTGTCACACCATACGCTAAATTTGCTTGTAATCCATAAAGATTCTGTTCAATGACATTGAGAGCTGAAATAGGGCTTCCGTAGTGTCCGTGTGCATCAAACATACCTGGCATTACTGTTCTTCCATCGAGTTCAAACACCTTGGCATCATTGGGCACTCTTACATTTTTACCTATTTCTATAATCTCATCGGATTTAATGACGATGGTAACATTTTCGAGAATTTCCTTCTTTTCATTCATAGTTAGAACACGAACATTTTTAAAAGCAACTGTACCGCTTGGTCGATTAATCTTGTAGGGAAATGAAATGTCGATTTTTTGGATTTGAGTGTCTTGATCAAGTATGGATTGCAGTTTCTTCTCAACATGGTATTTACCACGAGTCCAATACAAAGTTTGACTATCTCTTGACCAAGCCATAAAATCCCCATCTTCATTTCTACCCACTCTCTGGGTATAGCCTGCTCCATCGGATGCACTAACAGTAACAGATTGACCAACATATTCAAAAGGAGTTACAAAACTTCGATGGTATTCTCGGAAAGCAATCCATTTCATATCTGGTGATATAACAGCTCGGGTAGCATTAGTAAAGTTGAATATATCTTGTTCATCAAGACCCTCCATATTAATGGATTTAAGTGTTAAAACATCCTCCACATACTCTGTGAAATAGATGCGTCCGTTTTTTCCAAAGAAAACTGTAGGGGGACGCTTAGAATAGCGATTTGCACTCCACTCTATTGCAGTCAAAACTTTCTCTTTTTTCCCCGTTTCCATCAATACAAGTATATAGTCAGTCTGATTCTCTAAATGATTTCCATCTATTAAAGAACCTCCTCCACGAACAAAAGCAATATTCCCTTCATTTGAAATAGCAATTGAACCATACTGGCTTTTTACCGAAGTTAATTTTTCTCTTTTCTTCCCTTTCAAGTCCATTTGATAAATGCTTCCCATTTCCTTATCATTCCATGAGGCGTAATAGATTAATTTTGATTTAGAATCATAGACTGGGTTGGTCTCATGATCTTTAGATTTAGTTAGATTTATAAACTCGGAATCATTTTTTAAGTAGAGATCGCCCAATGCTTCAAATAAAATTCCTGAAGGTGTTGGTTGTGACCACCGATGAGATCGAGTTACCGCTGTATCCTGCGGTACATCCAATTCGTAACGGATAGTCTCAGTAATTTCACGATCTACTCGTGCTTCAAATTTAATCTTCCGATCTTCACCTGAATCAATATCAACAGCATGGATACCTCCATTATATGAAAGGAAAATTTCACGGACATTGGGATGCCAACTCATATTTGGATATGACCCATAGAAGCTACCACTATCTTGACGATCAAAATCTAGTTTTCGACTGACTATTTTTTCTTCTCTTGTCTGTAAATCATGAACGACTAAAACAGTTTGGCGATCATCACGATGTATATAAGCCAGTTTTTTCCCATCTGGAGATATAGATGGATTAGTAGCACCACCTGGTCTATCAATGTAAACTTCTACTTCGCCAGTTTGGGTATGGTACGTCTTTATACGATCACCACTTTTATAAAGACTACCATCACCATGTTCAAAATAGATTAGACCATTAGAAGGATGCATTTGAAAATGAACGACAGGTGCCCGAGTTCCTGGCGGTATGATCTCCTGTTTAGCTCCATACATATTAAACATGAATACTGGATGACGAACTTTCAAATTCAAAGCTGTTCCAAAAACATGTCGACCATCTTGTGACCAAGTTCCCTGATGCACTGGTAGTTCCATATTTGATATATTTTCCATTTCCTTACCAGCTATACTATAGATCCATAAATCATCGCTACCGCTACGATCTGAGGTCAAAAGAATCTTTTTACCGTCCGGACTGAAACGGGGAAACATATTCCATGAAGTACCCTGGGTGATTGGCTTGGCTTTTCCTCCTTGACTTGACATGAGGTAGATATGACCTAACAAATCAAAGGCGACTGTTTTTCCATCAGGAGAAACATCCACACTTATCCATGTACCTTCCCTAGAAATAAAGGAAAGGTTTTTTCCTTGAGAAGAAGAAAATGTAGTGATGAAAAACATCAGGGTTATCAAAATACTTCGTTTCATGAGATTTCCTATTTTATCCGTTTCAAGTTAAAAAATGCAGAATTAGTATTGAATTAGAAATATGTGAGAAAGGCCAGGGTATGGAGAAACTCTATGAGGAAACTTGTCCATTCCCAAAAATAGAAAATAAAAACATAAGAATTATTATTTGAGCAGCCCAACCTATCACGCAAACTCCTATAGCTCGTAATGTACTAGTATAATCAAGGGCTTGTCTGACCGCAATCACCATTGCAACTAACATCCATATTGAGGCTACAAAAAATACCATTCCTCCTAACCCTGGAACAAAACCTAATACTCTAATTAATCCGGGAGAGCTCGAAAAACCAATAGTACGTAGCAATTCTCCATGATCAGCCTTGGTTTGTGGCTCCGGGAGAAATTTCGTGCCAATAAAGTAAGTAAGATATGCCCAGACATACCACCCAAAGAGGGATGCTATTGTACCTGGTAAAATCCCACTGAGCCCTCCTTTTTCAATAAGTCCCACTCCAGCTGCTACACTAGAAAGGACAACAACCCCCATAGCCTGCCCCATTGCCTTTTTATCAGCCTCTACTTCTTCATACAAATTAACATCTAGCATGGCAGCGCGAATAATCCGATTCTGTAAACTATTCATTCTTCAGAAATCCTTTCATTTCACTGAATCAATCAAGGTCAAATACAACTGAGTTTTTTTCGCCAATATATATAATGTCCTCAGCCGGTCTAGAGTTGCGTCCACCTTTGTTCAACTTTCGGAATTAACCGCTTGAATCATGGCTTGTATGTAACCGAAACCGAAGGCGTATGCTTGCTTACGGTCAGGATCATCGTGATGATTGGGGAGGCTCGGCATATGATCCACTAGTATGGAGTGTGGGTACTCTACGTCCCTCAACGTTTTCATCACACGGGCAAAATCCATGTCTCCGCTATCTGGGTACCATTCCGAGAAATTGTTCCGACTACCTTTGATGTTGCGTAGATGTACTGCAAATATCTTTTTCCGCTCACCAAAATACCTGATGATGTCGATCAATTCATCACTCGAAGGATCAACTAGACCTTCACCAATTGTGCCAACACACATCAGGAAACCGAAATTGGGACTATCGGTGAGCGAGAGATACTTTTTCAGACCATTGAAGGTATCGTAATTCCATGTGTCCACCCCCCGATAACCTGGAGGTAATGGTGGATCCGGTGGGTGACAGGCGATCCTGATTCCATACTCCTCCGCAACAGGCATGATCCGGTCTAGATAATATTTCATACGTTCCCAAAACTGGTCCAGCGTCATCCCACCACCCGGTATTACCGGCAATTCCTTCCAATTGTCCGGCAGTTTCCAAGCAAGAAATTTGTTTCCGCCTGTGTCCGTTACTTTGTGATTACGGTAATCCTTGCGCCGTTGGCTCGGGGTTATTGCGGGTATCACCCTCCAGTGATATCGCATAGCCGGCACACCTATAGATGCCGCCTTTTCAATATTGCGGGCGATAACGTCAATCTGGCGATCTCTTTCACCCTCCGTTCCAGCCATGATATGGTTATTACCCCTAAAGAGTTCTTTATTGCGGTCACTGATATACCGGGTCTTCGAAAAGTTGAGCATATTAATAGTGAGATCATTTTTATCGGCAATATCGCGTAATCTCTTGAGTTCATCAAGGTTCCAGTCCCCATTCTCAGCTTGCTTGATATGCTCTACCTCGACATGTTTAACACCATGGCGTTTTAAATACCCTATGTGGTCTTCTGTGAACTTATCCCAATGATCTTCGGAGAGATACATCCGCGCCTTCGGTTTCATTGACTTCTCGGGTTGTACTTGGTGTGCAGTCACAACACTGCCCGTTGCCACACCCGCTACGCCACTAACTAGAGTAATACCAAATTTTCTTCGTTTCATGAAAGAATAAAATAGACAAGGTCTTTATTGATGTCAATCAAAAAACCAACCAACCATTTAGTGAACTGCTTTGATTTCATCTTATTCATTGCATAATAAACTGTCGCTGGCTTCTAATGAAAAAAACTCCGTATTACATTGGAAAGAAGATTGTAATTTGTAAAACGAAATATAATTTCTATGTCAAAACAAGGCATCAGAAATTCTCAGTCAATAGCCGGAAACTGGATTAAAGTATTGGCCTCTATACTAATTTTAGGACTCAATCATCTCACGAATCACACCTCTAAGCGTCCCGACCCAAATAGGATCTTCTTTGGATTGGATATGATCAAGTAGTTCGCAAAGATGTCGGTGATCCGGATCATGTAGGTAGTGACTGTAAGGATGTTGGACCAAGTTTAAAAGCAACCTGTGTTTATATGCGTAATCCACACTACTCTTCTGAATTTCGATCAACCGATCCAAGGCATTGGGAGCCGTCCAGGTGCATTTCCAGTCAACCGGTACAGGTTTATGGGCGTAAAACTTGCGGAATTCTGTAAGGGCGTCATTATCTGCTACGATATTATCTAAGAACGCTCGGTCAGTAAGTCCATGGAAAGGAATTTCGATAAGACCATCGATGAAGCGAAAAGGAGGGTGAGCACCGCTATCTCTCGCTGATTCTCCAGGGTTATCCTTGTATTCCATGCCACCGGTCCCCTGTCCTGATACATAACGGAATCCGTTCTTAAGAATAACCGATCGGCTATCGGCCCCAAGCGCTCCCGGCGGATATCCACCGGGACCTCGTAATATGAACGGTTCCACTTCCAGTTTTTCTTGCATCAGTAAGTTTCCCCGTCTAAGATCGATATTCAATTTCTCAGGATTCGTATATGCCAAATTAAGATGACTATACGTATGGCAATCTACGTCATGACCTCGCGCAAGTGCCTCTCGATAGACCGAGTAATCACACCCTTTTTCCAAACCATTGATGATCTTAAAAAAATGCAGTCGAGTGTCAAATCGCTCGGCATGATCCATCATTTGACGCATGTAATTAGCAAGGAATGGGGCGGTTCTCCCATGGCAACCCGGATTATCCAACGGAGAATAACCGTTGGCCATATCAGTATCGTAGGTCAGAGCTACCGCACAACGATACTTTTTGGGAATTCGTACTTTAACCAGTTCGGCTACAGAACCGTTGTAAGTCATTTTATCATAACCCTTTAAAGTAAAAATTGACTGAGATCATCATTATTTATTTGAAGGGATGCTTAATCCACTCGATACTGGCTGAGTAAATCCATATTCAGTTCAAACCCGATCCCAGGCGTATCAGGCACACTGACGTAACCGTCGTTGTCCAACTCGAGCCGAGGTATAAATAGGTCTCCTCGCAATGGGTCAACTTCCGGAGGGTAGTACTCGAGGAATATGCCATTCGAAACGCCCGCAACTAATGGCAACTGAAGCTCTTGACACCCATGCGGGGCAATAGAAATACCCTTTCCCCTCGCCATCTCAGCAATGTCCAATGCTATATCATACCCCGGACAAATAGTTGCATCGACATTAAGAATAGAAGCACCCTGATGTGCCAAGAGCACCTCGAAGTCAGCAAACGTGTAGTAATTCTCACCGGTTGCAATATGCATTTTGGATGTCTCTGCCAACCGCCGATGTCCTTCAAAATCATGGATGGTTATCGGTTCTTCGAACCAGTAGATATCATATTCTTCAAGTTCGCTTGCAAACCGGAGAGCCGTTTCTACATCGAAGGCACAGTTGGCATCTACCATCAAGGTGACATCCGTTCCGATAGCATCCCGCGCCGCTTCAACCCGTTTAATATCTCCAATAAAGCCGACATCAGGATCTCCAATCTTCATTTTTACGGCAGTTGCGTGTAATTCTTGTACGTTATAGGCTAGTTCGTTCTGCAATGCCTTTAATCCTTTACCTTCCGCATAATAACCACCTGCAATATAGGCGCGAACACGATCCTGTGCTCCACCGAGCATTTGGTGAACGGAAGTATTTTCCACTTTCCCCCGTATGTCCCAGCAAGCAATGATTATCGATGCAAGAGCCTGAGTATGCAATCCGGCCGGCCCTAATATTTTATTCTGCTTTTCCCCAAGATCGATGACGAGCTTGCGAGTATCTAGCGGATTGCGTCCGATGAGTAGTGGACGGTAGTAATCGACAAATCTAGATAAAAAATGCTGGGGACGCGTCGCAGCAGTGCCACCGTTCCAGGCTATACCATGGACACCTTCGTTGGTATATACAGTCACCTTGTGGAGCCTCCCTGGTCCGTAGAAGTGGCTGCCGTTCCAGATACCCGGACGATCCCATTCAAATGCTTCACTTGTAACTTGGGTTATTTTTATATCCATACCATTACCTTCTCTTTACTAATGAATAGATCCATAAACTCTGTTACCAGAGACCTAAAACTTTCCACCACAATCCTCCGATTCCGACCCAGATCACGATGTTTACCAGACTGATGAGAAATCCCAATTTCCACCATGTATTCATATCTACATATCCAGCACCGTAAAAAACGGGCGCTGGCCCGGTTCCGTAATGGGTCATACTACTAAATAGGTTGCTGAAAAAGGCCAACACCAGTGCGGCCAATACAGCCGGAGTACCAACCGCAACAGCAACAGCTAGGAAAGGCATATACATAGAATTAACATGCGCGGTATTACTAGCAAAAAAATAATGACTATAGAAATAGATCAATATCAAAACTAAGAAAGCCAGGACCCAACTCGTCCCTGGCACTATGTTTTTAACCGTCTCACTGAACCATGGAATTAGCCCGAGTTCGTTTAAATAAGAAGACATCATCACCACTGCTGCAAACCAAATAAGTGTATTCCAGGCACTATGATCCTCAAGAACGTCGTCCCATGTAAGAACCTTGGTTACGAGCAAAATACCCAAGCCTGCTAGTGCAGCCGACGTGCTGTGTAGACTGATATACGTACCGAAGATCCACAAAAAGAGCAATAAGAGGAATGTTACAAGCATGATCCATTCGCTACCGGCCATCTTTCCCATTTTTTCCAGCTTCATTTTAGCCATTCGGACGGCATCGGGCGTTTCCTTGATCTCCGGCGGGTACAGCTTGTAGATCATGTAAGGAATAAGCAACAGACTGAGCAACCCAGGAACTACCGCAGCTCCAGCCCAAGTACCCCAAGTCAACGTTATGCCTAGGTTACCAGCCAACTCAACGGCAAGAGGGTTAGCAGCCATGGACGTCAGAAACATAGCACTGGTAATATTGAGTCCTTGGAAAGATGTGTACATCAGAAAAGCACCGATCCTCCGGGAAGTTTCGCCTCCTGGTTCACTGCCATATGTTGCGGCTGTCGATCGCAAAATCGGGTATACAATGCCACCACCACGGGCAGTATTACTCGGTATGGCGGGAGACAATACCAAATCGGTAGCAACGAATCCATAGGCCAGGCCAAGGCTCTTTTTACCCAGCCACGCAATAGATAGGTAGGCAATGCGGGCACCCAGACCGGTTTTCATAAACCCTCGCGAAATGAAAAAAGCCGTAACGATGAGCCAGATCACCCTATTGCCAAAACCGCTCAGTGCTTCAGTAATGCTCAGAGTCTGAGTCAATACGGTCGCGATAATACCAATCATCGCCACAGCACCCATCGA
>JBJKZS010000032.1:0-10609 GCA_045569115.1 Fidelibacterota bacterium
CCACCTCTGAGTGCTAACATGTTTCCATAAAGGAATTCACCACCAAGGTGAACACGTTCAGTATAATCACGTGGATGAATAGCATTTACTTCAAAGTTTAAAGAACTATTCGAAGGGCCACCTATTATATCGAACAAATTCATAGCCACACCTAATTTAAAGGTAAGAGGCAATTCAAAAGCTTCTTCCTCATACTTGAACTGTTCAGAGAAATTTGTGAAACTCATTCCCAGCTTCAAACTTTTATAACCAGGGTAAAACATGGTACCAAAATCATAAGCAAAACCACCAGCTTGATTGGTTTTTGTTTTATTGGTCTCAGGCATAAGACTTTCACCAAGTTGTTGGCTAGCATATTTTACTGTTCCGCCAAACCTAAACTTGTCCGTTAAGGCACGTGCCCAACTTAGGCCTATTGCTGATGCATTTACGCCAAGATTACCTGTTTCTACATACCCATCTTCTGATCCAGCATCAACCCTAGTTCCTAAAATATCGCCATAATTGGCGGTAATAAGGCTAACACCAACAGTTCCCAAATTACCCATTGTCTTTGTAACACCCGTAGCAAGATAGCTTATATCTGCTATCCAGCCAACCTGTGAAGCAAAGAAGTCTAGGCCTGTTTCCATTTCTGCGGCACCAGCTGGGTTATAGAATAAAGCATCTGCTCCACTCATAGTCATGATGGACGCACCACCCATCCCAGCAGCTCTCGCATGCATATCTACCTTAAGAAACTGCAGACCTGTCTGTCCAATTTTCTTAAGATCAGTTTGTGCTTTAGCGTTAGGCATAATCAATAGTATGGCCATAAACGCTGCAATAGTGTATTTAGTTAGTTTTTTCATGCTAATCTTCATCCTTCCTTTAGCAGTTCGATGAATGAATTCAGTCATATTAAATAATATTCCTTATTTACAAATATTATCTTACGATCACGAATTTTCGAATTACGGCATTACCATTGCGTTTTCCACCAGAAGTTTCTTCAATACGCGCAATGTAGATTCCGCTAACAATTGTCTGACTTGAAGAAGTAGTAGACCATTCTTCAGCCAAAACACCCCAAGCTTGGTCACCAGAGCCATCATCATGGACGATTTCTTTAATATGGTCACCACTTTCAGAGTAAATATCTATGATACATTCGCCAGGGACATTGTAAAAAATAATCTTATCTCTTTCCCCGGTAAACTGAATTGCTTCAGCATTAAGATTAAACGGATTTGGTACTACTACAATTTGCTCAAGAGTACCAGCAGGTCTAGTTAGATAAGCTGCTTTTGTTGTCCGGTTAAGGTACAATCCACTTTCTGCAACCTCAGAACTACCGCTTAAACCTGGAACATTTGAGTTACCATCATCATATGCTGTAACTGAATAAAAGTATGCTAGACCTCTCGATGCTGAAACATCAGAATGAGAGTAAGTCCCACCTCCTGAGATATCAGCAATCAAATTCCATGTACTATCAGGCGTTCCAACCGATCTGTACACACGGTAACCAGCAAAATCACTAGCTGATTCAGATTCATTTCCCCATTCCACTAAAACTTGGTCAGGTCTTGATGAAACTGTTATTGAAGGTGCAGGAGGAGGCTCCGGAACATTAAAATCATTATTAACAACCCATTGTGCATTATTCATTGCTTGATGTAATGAGTCCCTACCTGTCATAATCCATCGATCCTTTGCCTTATCGTTTTCTGTTGGAGCTAATTCAGATCCAAAAGCATCATCGTCATAACGCCATGGGAGATTATTTTCTCCATCATAAGTTGCGTTCCCTGCCAACCAAGCTTTTCCAACTTCCCAACCTTTATCGCGGGACATCGAACCAACTCCATCGGCCCAGACAACCCTGAATGATTCACCTGGAGCTAATTGCCAAGGACCAGCACCATACATATGCATTAGTGTCCAGAAATAACCTGGAAGATCACTTGAATATTTAAAATTAAAGAACTCAGTATCCATTCTTTTACTATGATATGTGTTAGGATATACTAAGGCTGGGTCCATCTCTGCCACACCATTATAAGGCTTCCAACCAAATTCCATAAACTCATAATTCTGAGCCCACTCTGAAGGTGACATTTGAAGAGGGTGCTTTACAAATAGAGGCACATCAGCATCTTGTGATCCCCCTACTCTCCAACCACCCCACCAATCACTCTCATCAGCGGCTGTTTTATCAATGTGAAGGAAAGCCTCGCCTGAATGAATTGGATATAGGATATTTCCAGTTTCTGGTACAACATCTCCAAAATTATCAAATTCAGCGCCTGGCTGTCTCTCAGGATAAGCAATTGTAGGTATTCTAAGAGTATCAGTTAAATACTCACCATAACTTGTATTCCATTGCTTTGGATGTTCAGAGGCACGTGTTTGCCTAATAAAGAAAACATCAGTTAAAGTTTGATTCGGGAGTTCAATCTCTTCATCAGCGTCAACATTACCTGTATTGGTAAATTCCCAGTCAACAATAATGAAATCATCAAAATCCTTATGACTGTATGCTACAGCTTTTTGATGGAGGCTGAGACCCATATCAGTATTAACAAAAGATTCTAACATAATATCTGCTGTTCCAGGAATTTTTTCTGGAGCAATAGCTTCATTATCTAAAGGAAATGGATCCTGAAGGATAAAACCATCAACACTAATTTCAGGTGGTCTATTCCTTACATATTTTCTTATTGTAATACCTTCTGAATCTTCAATTGGTATTGTTACTTTTGTTTCGTCACAAGTCCACTGTCCTGCACCACTGATTTTTACTGTGAATAAATCACCGTCAGAATCTGTCCAATTTTCAGTACCTACATACCATGCTTTACTGGACCATGTGTTTTCTGTAAAACCAGTGTACTTATACACACCATTAGTGTTCCAAGGCACTGTGCACTCACCTTCATCTCCGGAGTCAGTAACAGGCTTCCAGTAACTTCCCACTCTAATCCAAACTTGGCGAGACGCGAAGAGATCACTGGAAAAAATTCCGAAAATTAGCAAAACGTAAACGAATCGCAACCATGATGAACTTATTTTCATTATATATCCTCTCAGACTTTTTTTGTTAATTCTCTTGATACTTTCTTATCAAAATTTCCCTGATTAAATATTTATTTTAACACCAAAAAGGAATGTTCTTGGATTCAGATAGGTAAAAAGACCACGGTTTGGCATATCAATGTAGTCTTTTTCAGAACTTCTAACATCACCAACTTGATCTGTACCTCCTGTGAACCCAGCCGCTTTGTATTCTGCGCTATCATACATTGGCAAATGAAGAGAACCAAGATAAGCACGCTTATCATCACCTGGAGCAAAACCAAGATCTGAAACAAATTGTTGGTTAAACAAATTCTTAATATCAGCAAAAAGATAGAGTGATGCACCACCAACGATGAACTGTTTAGCAAACCTTAAATCCGTATAGTTCTCACCTTTCCACTGGATATTATCCTGAAGTTTTTTGATGAGCGGATCCCAAGTCTCAAATCTTCCAGCCTTCCAAGACCATAAGAAATTAATGTCAAAACCACCAAGTATCCCTAACTCTTCAGGACTACGGAAACGTACGTTAGCCCTAGCTAGAGGTCTTGCTAGAGGACGCTCTTGATACGGGTTGTACAAACCGTAAAGAGCCTGCTCTCTAGGATCTTCGTAGTTAACCTCACGGCCAACAAAACCGGAGGTTTCTACTCTATAGTCGTAGTTAAACCAACCAGTAAAATATTTACCAAACCTTTTGTCAACTCTGATTTCTAAGCCTCGAACGTCTGCATAGAAGTTGTTATCATAGGTTGTGTAATTAACACTTCTGTCATAATTAATATACTGAACCTCACCAGTCTGACCAGTGACATCCTTATAATATCCAGCTAAATGAACATAATACATATCGCTAAAATCCTGCTCATAACCAAGCTCGTACGAAATTGAACGAGGAGGTTCAGCTGAAGGGTTACCTAAGTTGGTAATTCCATCTGTACCAGACCCAGGTCTAATGGTGTACATATTCTCAGCAAGTGGCATAGAATAGAAGTGACCATAGTTAAAATACATCTTTGACGTAGATGTAATCGGATGTGAGATACCCAAGCGAGGACTTATCCTTGTATGAGTTTCTGTTGCTTCTGTTGGCGCTACCTCTTGAAAGTTATCTCTGTACTTTTTACTAAAATACTTCGAGTATACATCTGTAGTATACCACTGTGAGTTAGGATTGCTTTGATCCATCCGAACGCCAAAATTTGCAATCATACCTTCAAACTCTAACTTATTCTGAAGATAAACACCCAGTCTCGTTGGCTCTTGCTGCCATTGCATATCAAAGTTTCCAGTAACATCATAAGGATTTGCGGATGCAAAATGAGTCTGAAGATCATCCATAGTATATTCAAATCCACCTTTAACCTGATTATACTTATTTACCTGACTAGTTATGTCACCCTTAATCTGAGTTGTTTTAACCTCTGTCCAATCACGCTCTCCTGATCCAGTAACGGAAAAAAGAGCCCCGTCAGCACCATTGATAAAGTCTGGGCCTGTATAGCCATAAGGTATTTCATCAACTGATTGTGAGCCAAAACTACGTACTGAAGTTAAGTCTCTGACACGGGTCGGGCCATTTGCGTCGAACGCGATATTAATCTGAGATATTTTAATACTGTAATAAGTAGAAGGACTTAAAATATGATCCATGGTAAATGCTGTCATTCCACGATCAATAGTCATAGGAGTAAGAAGATGAGGCCACCAAAGACGCGTTGCTGTTCCTGATGTTTTACTACTAAACATAACATCAAGTGGATCAACTGCATATCTACCTACTGAGCCTCCACCACCTGTTCCTGAATAAGTCATGATTGATTCATTCTTCGCTTGCAAGTAATCAACCTTTAGCTTTATCGAATTACCAAGACTTGAGGTAAGCTTAATATGAGCATTCTGCTCTTCAAAAGCTTCTATTTGAACTGGAATAGGCATCATCTGAAATTGGTTTTTAAAAGAAGCAAAAAAGCTAAGCCCACCAAGCATTTTACCAACTACAGGAACTGGACCACTAAGACTGACGTCTGTTAAATGATCTGCTTTATTCGCATAATCTAGTTCTTTTTGACCAAGACGTTCACTTCCGATCAAAGCATGTTGCCATAAGAACATTTCTTGAGCCTGACGAGGAGTTTGGTCATTTCCTGGAGCTTCATCAGCCAGTAGTCTTTCCGACCAACTGTTCCAACCTTCCCATTCTGGATATTGGTTCTGAGTATATTCATCCCAGCCACCATTGTTTGTTCCTACCATAGCAACATCAGGATCGAAAAAAGGTCTCATAAAATAATTCATCGTATCAGTAACAGCTTTACCGCCATGCTTTTGCTGTGGTGGAGTAAAACGAAAATCAACTGATGCATTATAACTATCTCCACCATCTTTCGTAACAGCACTAATTAAACCAGAACGTATATTACCATATTCAGCATTAAAACCACCTTTAATGATAGTCAATTCTTTAATAGCACTAAGGTTAACCATATCCATCATTGGTCTGTTTTGACCATTGTTGTTAAGCATTAAACCATCAACCTGCATACCAATCTGATCAACACCACCGCCTCGAATAACCATACTTTCAATACCTTGACCACTTCTATCAATACCAACCTGAGTATCAAGGAAGTCATTCACATCTGTAATTGTAGGAACGTCTACAATTGCAGATGCCTCAACAGTAATTGCACTTGCTGATTGGTCCATTTGGATAACTGCTCTTTCGGCCGTGACCGTTACAGCCTCACCTTCAACAGCCTCGCTTTGCATTGGAAAATTCACAGTACTAGTAAGGTCTGATGAAACCAAAATGTTTGTAATAGTCAAATCCTGATAACCAATAACTGACGCTGTAACACTATAACGTCCAGGACCTACCCTAATTATAAAATAGTCTCCCTCAGCATCTGCTGCTCCACCCATGGAGGTGCCATCAATAATGACATTTGCTCCAGGAATTGCATCGCCAGTTGCTGCATCGGTAACTCTTCCTGATACTTTTCCTACTTGTGCTGAAAGTGTAATTGGAGCTATTAGCATTAGCAATGCTAATAATTTTGCTCCAACAAAGGAAGATCTACTGAAAAGTGGCTGATTTTTAGTCATGTCTTAACCTCGTCATTTTGTTTAATTTTTTAATAAACCGCCTAAAAAAATTTTAAACCGAGCGAGAAAAGTTATTTTTCATACTGAGCCCCACGCATCGGTATCAAGAGTCTAAAGCTTTATTTCATTAAGTGTCAAGTATTTTTTCATATTATAATTTTTTAAACCAAATTTTCTCTCCTGCATCCAGAAGATCTTTCCTGGGAGCGCAATTATCCGATTGAGGAAAAAAGTTTACATAAATTTCATAATTTCCATCATATTGAGAACCGCCTTTTAGGGTGTCTCCTATGCAATATTCATAAGTGCCGGAGCCCTCGCAAGTCTTCTCAGAGCCTGTGCTATCAGAAAAAACAATGCCATCTTTAGAGGTGTAATCATCGCCTGTGTCAGAAATTTTTACAGTTCCTCCTGGGGCTACGTCTAGATCAGAAGATGATACAAATTGGAAGGCACCATTTTCCAATACATTTAATCTAATCGATTTATTGTTTTCATAATTAAACCAACTGCCATAAATAGTATAACCATCAGCAATTGCTTGATTTGAAGCTCCAGTCAGCTGATCCTGCCCTGACCAAAGCTCCCAGAATGAAGACCGGCAAGGACCAACCGTATATTTATTGGGCTTGTCTTCTTCGCAGGCAGAACCGACCAAAATAAGTACAATACACATAGTTATGTTTCTAAATGTCATAGCTCTAAATTTTTTCTTTCACGCTTTACCCCACCTACAATTCCTGTGAGCTCTAAACCTACAATATGATATACATATAAACACAACAATATTTTACACTCTAATATTATTGGTTTTTCTGACCTATAACTGAAATTTGTGTAAATTATATATAGTTTACGGGAAAAGCGGTTAGCAAAATTAACCGGTAGTCGTTGTGGGGTGGGGCAAAAAATCTGGTTAACCCTGTTTGAAAATAAAAGGAATATTTATGAGCTTAGTTCTTAGATCGTCAACAATACTGTTCGTTGCTTTTAATTATCTAATTGCTTCAGATCCTTACAAAACTATCGAAAATCTAAATGTAGGAAAAGGCGATCAAATTGTAATCATAGGAAACAACCTTTGCTCTCGGATGATGAACTTTGGCTACTTTGAGACCGAGATCCACCTTCGACACCCCAAAAGTAAGCTTACAATAAGAAATATGTGCGACGGTGGAAATACAGCAGGCTTTCGCCCGCATGCTGGCAGATTATCTCACTGGGCTTTCCCTCAAGCTGAAGATTATAATGCTGAATATAGCAGGAACTCTGATAGCCAAGGTCACTTTGAGACACCTGACGAATGGCTAAAAAGGCTTAAAGCTGATATTATTATTGCCTTTTTTGGTTATAATGAATCTTTTCGAAAAGAAGCTGGTGTGGAGTTATTCAAAAAAGAACTTGAGGCTTTTATCCGTCATACAAGAAGCCAAAAATATAATGGAGTTTCCTCTCCTAAATTGGCAATAATATCACCTATAGCATTTGAAGATTTGTCAAATATTCATGATCTACCAAATGGTGCGAATGAAAATAAATATCTTCATATATATAAAGAGGTTATGAAAAAAGTCTCTGAAAAAAATGGGGTTATCTTTATAGATGTTTTTACTCCGTCAAAAATTTGGTTCGAACAACAAGATGAATTAACTATTGATGGATTTCAACTAAACGATCAGGGCTACAAAAAATTGTCATATTTAATGGCTGATAAACTTTTTGAAAAAAGGAGTAAAAATGTCTCTAAAAGAGAAAATTTAATCCGGGAAGCTGTACTTGAGAAAAACTGGATGTGGCACAATGATTTCAAAATTCCAAATGGAGTCCATGTTTTTGGACGTCGATACGATCCTTATGGACCAGAAAACTATCCGTCTGAATTAACCAAAATCAGGGAAATGACTGTCGTAAGGGATAAAGCAATATGGTCCGCAATTAAAGGAAAGAGAACTAATTTAGCTAAAAAAGACAAAGGCACCTCACCCCTATCCGTTGTTAAAACCAATTATAAGCGAGGAGATTCTTACAGCAATAATAAATCTGGTAGTATGGTAGAAGGTAATGAACTAACACAAATAGTGGATGCGAATTCTATCTATCTCTCAGAAAATAAATCGCTATCTGCATTCAAATTAGCGCCTGGCTATAAGGTTGAATTATTTGCGTCTGAAAAGGAATTTCCTGATCTAGCAAACCCTGTTCAACTTTCATTCGACAATAAAGGCCGATTATGGATAGCCACAATGCCTACATATCCCCATTACAGGCCAGGAGATGAAAAGCCCAATGATAAGCTAATCATACTAGAAGACACTGATAAAGACGGAAGAGCCGACAATCAAATTACTTTTGTTGATGAACTGCATATCCCAGTAGGCTTTGAGTTTTCCCCTGAAGGAGTATATGTATCTCAGGGCACTAACCTTACTTTATATAGCGACACAAATGATGATGACAAATTTGATAAAAAACAGATTGTGCTAAGTGGGTTTGATGATCATGACACTCACCACAATATAAGTGCCTTTTGCGCCGATCCATCCGGAGCCATCTACATGGGAGAAGGGGTATTCCTCCATAGTAACATTGAAACAGCATATGGTCCTGTCGATGCTAATGGTGGCGGCTTCTACAGATATAGTCCGCAAAAAAGATATCTAGAACGTACTGTTCAACACGATTTTTTACCTAACCCTTGGGGAATTGCCTTTGATAGGTGGGGACAAAATTTCTATTGTGATACATCTGGCCCCCCAATAAGATGGATGATGCCAGCAACAATTAAACCGCTTTATGGAGTAGGAACAAAAAAACCAAGGAATCTGGTCCCTAAAGAACATCAAGTGCGGCCCACTTCCGGTTTGGAATTTGTTTCAAGCCGACACTTCCCTGAAGAAGTTCAAGGTGATTTGCTTGTAAACAATACCATAGGATTTCTAGGAACTAAACAACACGCTGTTTTAGAAGATGGGACTGGCTACAAGTTTGAATTTCGCCAAGATCTTATTGTATCTGAAGATGGAAATTTTCGTCCTGTTGACATGGAATTTGCTCCAGATGGTTCATTATATATTGTTGATTGGCATAACCTGTTAATTGGACATATGCAGCATAATGCAAGAGATCCACTTAGAGATCATTCTCATGGCAGAATTTATCGAATTACTTACCCTGATAGACCATTAGTAAAAGAAGCCATAATCGCTGGTGCTTCTATCGGCCAACTCCTTGACAATCTAAAACTTCCAGAATACAGGACTCGTTACAGGACTCGTCGTGAGCTTCGAGCAAGAGACGTAAATGATGTTCTAACGGCAGTTCAAAAATGGGTGGAAGATTTAGATGCAATGGATCCCAATTTAAACCATCATCTTCTTGAAGCCCTTTGGGTTACATGGGGAACCTAAATTAAAGTTGATGAAGATTTATTAAAAAAGCTCCTTAGTTCTAAGGATCATCGAGTCAGGGCCGCAGCTGTAAGGGTTTTACGATATAGCAATATTCAGATGGATACAAAGACTAAATTAATGAAAACTGCCGCCATTGATGAACATGGTAGAGTTCGCTTAGAAGCAATTACCGCTGCCTCATGGCTAGAAAAAGATCAGGGCCTTTCTATTTTGTCAGAAGCAAAAAAAATGCCCCTGGATGACTGGATGGATTATGCTCACCAAGCTTCTGTTTCACACATTAATGGAAGAGCGGTTTATGAAGAAAAAATTGAAGAAAAAATTATTACAGATTTAAAAGGCAATGACCTGGCTCTTTTTCAGCATGGATGGAAGCTGTACAACAAGAATGGTCTTTGTATAACCTGTCATCAGGCTGATGGCAAAGGACTCATGGCCTCTGGATATCCCCCTTTAGCTGGCACCAATTGGGTTACTGGAAATGAAGAGCGGCTAATTAAAATATTGCTAAAAGGCCTATATGGCCCTCTGGAGGTTAACGGGAAACAATATAAAGGTGTTATGGCTTCCTATGACAAATTATTAAATGATAATGATATAGCCTCTGTCTTAACTTACATAAGAAACTCTTTCGGAAACCAAGCTTCTGTTATTACAAAAGAAAAAGTGGCGAGAATACGTCTTGCTAATAAAGATCGGGGAAATTATTTCACTTCTGAAGAGTTGCTAGAAGGAAATATCAATAATGAATAATAATCTAAAGGGAATTATGAAAAGTCTATATAAATCACTGCACCTTCTACCCTTCCTAATAGTTCTACTATTGTTAGTAGGCTGCGAAAAAAAAGAAGGGAATGAATTCGTTGCCATTAGCACACCAGACATGATTGCTGCGCAACGGCAACTTCGCGATCTCCAACTTAGCGATCCCCATCGACCAACATATCATTTTGTTAACCCCGAAGGCAGAGGAATGCCTTTTGATCCTAATGGTGCCATTTATTGGAAAGGTCGATATCATCTTTTCTATA
>JBJKZS010000033.1:0-10601 GCA_045569115.1 Fidelibacterota bacterium
TTATAACTTTGCGGCTGAACGTTATAATCTAGCAAAACTGAGATCCACTTTTCGCTCTGGTTGGATGAAAAAACTAAATCTTGATTTTTCAATGACTCATGACTTCTATGAAACTGAAGTCGTAAATGGTAAAGTCACAAGATTGGAGACAATTCGAATGGGTGATTTGGGATTGCCTTTGCCCCGTATTATAAATGTAAATGCAGCTACTGGATTTAATATTTCAGGTAAAAGATTTGGATTGCCTGAATCTTCTATTTCAAATGATACTACAGAAACTGACACCTCTGCTTTTCCTGATCTAATGACAGGTGGAATTCAAAGGCCTGGGGTTTCTAGAAGAGGTGTCAATCAAGGAGATCTGTGGAATTTAAATGTTTCACTAAGATACGCAGCCAATCGCCAAAACCCCATTAACCCTAGGAATACATTCTGGATGAATTCTAGGCTATCTTTACAACTCACTAGATCATGGAGGATAGGATATAGTGCACGCTTTGATTTAATGAAGAGAGATCTTGTAAGCCATGATCTAAATATTCATCGTGATCTTCACTGCTGGGAAATGAATTTTACATGGACACCTTCAGGTTTTGGTCGTGGATTTTATCTTAGAGTCAATGTAAAATCTCCTACACTTCGAGATTTAAAATTTGAATCTCGAGGCGGTCGTTGGAGTGGCCCAGGTATTCCTTAAATTAATTATAGTCTTAGATTAGATAAAATTACTTTGACAGAATTATCAACTCTCCAATCAAAGCAAACCTCAAAATATTTTGTGATGTGAAAATTTGAAATTCGCTTAGGATTAGCTAATATATTTTGAACTTTGCCAGAGAAAGAAGAACTTAACCACAATGTTTTGCCCTAAATGTCATTCTGAATTTCATATCGAGGTTGTAATGTGTGAAGATTGTGGCGTATCCTTGGTAAACAACCTACCTGATTTAGGAACTATTAATTGGAAAGCAATAAAGGAATTCTCAGGTTATCTTCCCGCTGAAATGGCAAAAAACGCGCTATTAGAGAATAATATCCCTGCATTTGTAAAAGGGGATTTTCTATCAACAGCCTATGGTGCTAAAGGATGGAACTCTGTTGGAGGGAAAAGTGTACTTTATGTGGCCGAAGAAGAATTAACTAAAGCTAAATTAATTATTGAAGGAAATTAATTAGTCTAAGCATGAAGAGTACATTCAGAACAATAAAAGGAACAAAAGACATTCTTCCTAGTGAATCCAATCGATGGAGAGAGCTCGAAAATATAATTCACGATACAATGGAAAACTGGGGCTACGGTGAAATTCGAACACCTGTTTTTGAGCCAACGGAACTTTTTGAAAGGAGTGTAGGCGAAGATAGTGATATCGTTTCAAAACAGATGTATACATTCATAGATCAGAGTAAAATGAGTCTCACCCTAAGGCCAGAACTAACAGCGCCTACCATGAGGGCTTATATTCAGCATAACATGGAAAGAGATGGCGCTATGACTAAAATATATTATATGGATACATTATTTCGTCAAGAGCGGCCTCAGGCTGGACGTCTTCGACAATTTAGTCAGTTTGGAGCTGAAGCGATAGGTTCTCCTAATCCAGAACAAGATGCTGAAGTAATTTCCTTGCTCTGCAATTTGCTAGATAAATTGAATGTTGAAAAATACGAGGTTGTTATTAATAGTATTGGATCAGCTAGTTCAAAGGAATCATATCGTACAGCATTGGTTAATTACTTAACACCTTTCAAAAATGATCTTTCGAATACTAGTAAAGAAAGACTTGTAAAAAACCCACTTCGCATTTTAGATACTAAAGATGAAAAAGAAATCAGTATCCTTCGCGATGCACCTGATATAATGGACTTCCTAAACAGTGAAGATCTCAAACATTTTGAAGAGCTTAAAAAATTCCTGTCCCAACTTGGGGTTGATTATAAAAGAGATAAAAGACTTGTTAGGGGATTAGACTACTATACAAAGACAACATTCGAAATACTCAATAATAGTTTAGGAGCTCAAAATGCTCTTTGCGGCGGTGGACGATATGATAAACTTATTGAAAGACTTGGAGGGAAATCAACACCCGCTGTTGGTTTTGCAGCGGGTATAGAACGAATACTTCTTGCCATCAACCAACAAAATGAAACAAAAAACAATAAGCCGTCGATCTATATTGTTTGTGCCAGCAATAACAGTCGAGATTCGGTGATTAATCTTACCGATGAATTTCGAAAAAGCGGGCTATCTACAAACTTTGATACTTTAAGGCGCAGTGTAAAGGCTCAATTACGCGAAGCAAATCGTCTATCTTCTACTCATGCAATTTTTTTAGGAGATGAAGAATTGTCAGCAGGTTCAGTTAAGATTAAGGATCTTGATTCAGGTGAACAAGTGAGTATAGCCATGAAAGATATTTTATCTTACTTTCAAGACTAATAAGTATTTATAATTTATACTATCGGAATCGGTGTTAATTTTTAATCAAGCTGTTGTAATTTTTCACAGTTAAATAATTAATAATGGCACACTCTCAACTAATTATTGTCGAATCTCCTTCTAAAGCAAGGACTATTGAACGTTACCTTGGTAAAGAGTTCAAAGTTCTAGCCTGCAATGGACACGTTAAAGATCTTCCTGGTTCAAAACTTGGCGTAGATGTCGAAAATGACTTTGCCGTTCAATATGAGGTTTTGCCAGATAAGAAAAAAGTTGTAAACAAACTCAAAAAGTCTGCTTCTGGGGCATCTTCTATTTTCATAGCTACAGACCCTGACAGAGAAGGAGAAGCTATTGCCTGGCATGTAGCCTCTGAATTAAATGGGAATTCGGGAAAAATATCCCGCGTTCTTTTTAATGAGATAACTTCAGATGGTATTAAGGAGGGAATGGAGGATCCTAGAGAGGTTGATCTAAATTTAGTTAATGCTCAACAAGCTCGCCGAATAATTGATAGAATTGTGGGATTTAAAGTATCTGAGTTCCTTTGGAAGGTACTCTATAGTGGACTTAGTGCTGGCCGGGTTCAATCAGTAGCTCTACGTCTAGTATGTGAGAGGCATGAAGAAATAATAAAATTTAAGCCTGAAGAATATTGGGTTGTGGAAGTAGAGCTAAAGACAAAGAGTGGTGAAAAATTTCTTGCAAAACTTAGAAAAGTCGATGGTAAGGATTTAGATCTAAAAAACAAATCTTCCGTAAATACGCTTCTTGGAAAACTTGAGAATTCTTCATTTTTCATTGATTCTATTCAAAAAAAAGAAGTCCGTCGAAAACCTTATGCTCCGTTTATTACAAGTACGCTCCAGCAAGACGCAGCAACTAGATTGAAACTGTCACCAGCAAATACTATGCGTTTAGCACAAAAACTTTATGAAGGAGTAGAGCTAGGTGATGGTGAACCAACAGGACTTATTACTTATATGAGAACTGACTCAACACGTCTAGCACCTTCCTCTATAGATGGTGCTCGTTCTCTTATCAAATCTCAATATGGCGATCAATATCTACCAGATAAACCAATCAATTATAACCAAAAAAAGAAAAATGTTCAAGATGCTCATGAAGCAATTAGACCAACTAGCCCCAATAAAACACCTGAAGCAATAAAACAGTTTTTAGAACCTTCAGAATTCAAACTCTATAATCTTATATGGTCTCGTTTTATTGCATCCCAAATGAACCCTTCCGTTCAAGATAGAACAACTATTAATATTAAAGCTGACAATGCTGATTTCAGGGTTAGTGGCTCTATTGTAAAATTTGATGGCTTTCGTAAAGTATATCCTGCTATGGAAAAAAAGGAAGATCCCATACTTCCATCACAAATTTCTGAAAAGGATGAGCTTGAAAAAACTCAATTTCTACCAGAACAACATTTTACCAAACCTCCTCCCTACTTCAACGAGAGTTCTCTCATTAAGGAATTGGATAAGCTAGGAATTGGCAGGCCCAGTACCTTCGCTGAAACACTTTCTCGATTAAACAAAAGAAAGTATGTAACGAAAGAAAAACAGAAACTTATTCCTTCAGAAGCTGGATTGACTGTGAATCAAGTTTTGACACAAAATTTACCGGAAATTTTTAATGTAGATTTTACGGCTAGAATGGAGGAAGAGCTTGATGGTATAGAGTCAGGAGATCAAAACTACATACATGTTTTAAATGATTTTTATAAACCTTTTCATTCCTCTATGTCATCAGTAGAAGATAAAAGAAAAGATATTAAGGAATCTCTTATCGAAAAAACTGATGAGAATTGCGATAAATGTGGTGAACCTATGGTAATAAAATGGAATCGCCGCGGAGAAAAATTTCTTGCCTGTTCAGGCTTTCCTGATTGTCGAAATGCAAAATCCCTTGATGAAGATTCTGAGCCCGAAGTTATTGACAAACCTTGCCCCGATTGTGGAGGACAACTTCAGATTAAACGTGGTCGCTTCGGTAGATACATCGGTTGCGATAAATATCCTGATTGTCGCCATACAGAGTCAATTAGCACTGGAATATCCTGCCCCATTGAAAATTGTGAAGGAGAATTAGTAGAAAAAACAAGTAGGCGAGGAAAAATATTCTTTGGATGCAGTCGATATCCAGATTGTGACAAGGCAACTTGGAACAAACCCATCCTTCAACCTTGCAAAGCATGTGATAGTCATTATATTGAAGAACGTACAAATAAGACTAAGGGAACATTCTATCTTTGTCCGAAATGCAAAACCGAGGCAGAACATATTGAAGAAGTTGAAGAATAGTCTTATTGTTTTATCCCTATTCCAATTAGCTCTTAGTCAGAATAATCTTACAAAAGAGAGCTTAATCTCCGAACTTGAAAATAGTCTAATGGCTCCGTGTTGCTGGAGCGGAACAGTTAGTGATCATGGAAATCCAGAAATGGAAGAAAAAATCAGATCACTGGTAAATGAAGATAAATCAAAAGATGAAATCTTTGATTATTTTGTGGGTGTTTATGGCGAAAGAATCCTAGCGATTCCTGTTGCAAGTGGCTTTAACCTCATGGTCTGGATAGCACCGATCTTTGTACTTTGTTTTGGAACTTTTATACTAATCAACTACCTAAAAGTGAAAAATAAGCCAAAACAGAAAGTAAAAAACTCAGATGAAAAAATTCCCTACAATGACCTAATTGAGAAAGAATTAAAAGCTTTGGAATGATGGCAGAAGAAAAATCAAATCTCTCTGATAGCAAAGTGATGGATAAATTGGTTTCTTTATGCAAGCGACGAGGTTTTATTTTTCAAAACTCAGAAATTTATGGAGGTCTAGAAGCAACGTATGATTATGGTCCTCTTGGTGCTGAGTTAAAAAACAATGTGAAACAACTATGGTGGCGGGATATTGTTACATCCCGATCAGATGTTGTAGGAATGGACGCCGCTATACTTATGAATCCTGAAGTCTGGAAAGCCTCAGGGCACCTCACAGAATTTCATGATCCTATGGTAGATTGTAAAAATTGCAAAGCAAGATATAGAGCTGACCATATAGATTTAGAAAAAAATTGCCCTTCTTGTGGTGTAAAAGACTGGACTGAAGCAAGACAGTTTAACCTCATGCTAAAAACATACTATGGACCATCTGAAGATTCATCTTCAGAAATCTATTTGAGACCGGAAACAGCACAAGGAATTTTTGTGAATTTTTCTAATGTTGTAACTACATCAAGAGCCAAACTTCCCTTTGGTATTGCCCAAATTGGAAAATCATTTAGAAATGAAGTGACTACTGGAAACTTTCTTTTTAGATCCAGAGAATTCGAACAAATGGAAATGGAGTTTTTTGTTAAACCGGATGAAACTACCCAATGGTTGAATTTTTGGAGAGAAGAAAGATTGCAATGGTATAAAAGTCTAGGTATCCGTGAAGATAGATTAAAACTAAGACCCCATGATGATGATGAATTAGCTCATTATGCGGCAGCTTGTTTTGACGTGGAATATCAATTCCCATTTGGTTGGTCCGAATTGGAAGGAATTGCAGATCGAGGAACCTATGATTTAAAGCAACACGCAAAAAATAGCGGGAAAAAACTTACCTGGTTTGATTCGAGTGAGAATAAACACATTACTCCAGCTGTTGTAGAAGTCTCAGCTGGAGTTGACCGTACAGTTCTAACTATTCTTGTTGATGCATACCATGAAGAAGAGGTTAAGGGTGAAAATCGAGTCGTTTTGAAACTAAATCCAAAATTGGCACCTATAACCATGGCAGTTTTTCCTCTAGTGAATAGAGATGGAATGCCAGAAATTGCTGAAAAAATAGTTGAAACACTTCGTGGTGAGTTTGCTGCATTCTTTGATGCAGGAGGGTCAATCGGTCGAAGATATCGAAGACAAGATGAAGCTGGCACCCCCTATGGTATAACTATCGACTCGGAAACACTTGAGGATCAAAGTGTAACAGTAAGAGATAGAGATACTATGAAACAGGAACGTATCTCTATAGATCAACTTCAATCTTATTTTCGAAATAAGATTTTGTAAATTACGTGGCTATTAGCCAAGTCTCTGTTGTAATTCCTACCTTAAACCGTGTTCATACGCTTAGGAGAGCAATAGATTCTGTTATTTCCCAAACATACAAAGCTCATTCAATAGTTGTAATCGACGATGGCTCCACCGATGGAACATCAGATATGATAAATGAATATTATCCCCAAATAATTTTTATCAAACAAGATAATCAAGGGGTTAGTGCTGCAAGGAATACTGGAATTAATTCTATAGATGCTGAATGGATTGCATTTTTAGACTCTGATGATGAATGGCTTCCTAGAAAACTTGAAAGACAAATGAATAGTTTAAATGAGAATAAGGAAATGAATATTTGTCATACAGATGAAATTTGGATAAGAAATGGTGAAAGAGTTAATCCAATGAAAAAACATGCAAAATCAGGAGGATGGATTTTTCAAAAGTGTCTTCCTTTATGCTGTGTATCTCCATCAAGTGTTGTAATCAAAAGATGTGTTTTTCATCAAATAGGGTTATTTGATGAATCACTTCCCGTATGTGAGGATTATGATCTATGGCTAAGAATCTCAATGTATTATCCTTTTCTCTATATTGATGAAAAATTACTTGCAAAATATGGGGGGCACGATGATCAACTTTCACAGAAATATTGGGGAATGGATCGATTTAGGATAAAAATATTAGAAAAAATTTTAGCATCCAACTCTTTAAGTGAAAATGATCGAAAAGCAACAGAAGAAATGCTCAAGATAAAGATGCAGATTTTTGCACATGGAGCACAAAAAAGAGGGAAAAATGTTGGTTGACACAATGTAAATAATGAAGGGAACACTAAATCTAATTCTAGCTTTACCAGCTGAAGCTAGTCCAATTATCAGGTACTTTAATCTTCAGCTTATTATTTCTGAACCCTACAAAATATATACTAATCATAACAACACTATACGACTAGTTCTTTCAGGCGTAGGTAAGCTTCATGCAAATAAAGCTGTGTCAAATATTGAAAAAGAATCAGGGTCAAAAAAATCTCAAGCTTGGTTGAATATAGGTATCGCTGGTCATTTAAAAAGACCGATTGGAAGCATGGTAGCTGCACACAAAATTACTGATAAAGTATCAAATAGATCCTGGTATCCTCCCATGATTATCGATTTTCCTTGTGATACAGGATCAATACTAACTGTAAATGAAGAGACACAAAATTATCCCGACGAAGAATTAGTAGAAATGGAAGCTGCGGGTTTCTATTCAGCTTCTGAAGTATTTTCTTCTCATGAATTGATTCATTGTCTGAAATTAATTTCCGATAATAGTGTAGAGAAAAATATTGATGGCAAATCAGTTAAAAGAATGATTGAAAAACAATGTGGAAATATTGAATTAATAGTTAATCAATTGCTTCAACTATCAAGCCGACTTCAAGAATTAGAAGCCCCTTCTCCTAAACTGAATGAATTTCTAATTAACTGGCATTTTTCTGTAACTCAAAAATATGAGTTGGAAAAGATTCTACGGAGATGGTCATTAGTTCTACCAAATAAAGATCCCTTTAATATTGTTAATGATAAATGGAAAATCAGTAAAGATGTGATTCTTGCTCTTCGCAATGAATTGAAGGATGCTCCTATGGACGCTACTTCACTTTGATAAATACCATCTACATTGAGCAAGCAGTTCGTGACCATGAACGAACAAATAAAATCGTAAAAAGGTTTTCCGATGCACGAATAATTTCTTGTGATCGGTATGGAGAAGTTTTTAATCCCAGAGGTCAGAATTTCAGAATACAAAAACAGAATCCAGCTTTAATTATTGCAGAAAAGTTCAAGAATTTTTTACTTCCGACTCCTGAAGGTTTTGGTTTAGGAGGAAATAATAATTTCTATTTTTCACATATGTTGAATTGTCTTTATGATTGCCGATACTGTTTTCTACAAGGGATGTTTCAATCAGCCAACTATGTACTTTTTGTGAATTATGAAGACTTTATGGGAGCTATAGACGAAACAATAAATAAGTTACAAAATAAAGAAACTGCAACATTCTTTTCTGGTTATGATTGCGATTCGCTTGCACTAGAATCTGTGACGGGATTTGCTAAACAGTTCCTACCTTTTTTCAGAGAACGGCCAAGAGCACTTTTAGAACTTCGTACTAAAAGCCTTAATACTCAAGTTCTGCTTCAAACTGAATCATTTAATAATTGCATTATTGCATTTAGTTTTACTCCTGAAGAAGTATCAAAAGTAACAGAAATTGGAGTTCCTACTGTCTCTAGTCGAATTGCTATGATGGAAAAACTTAGTAAAGCTGGTTGGAAGATAGGATTGAGATTAGATCCTTTGATCTATCATAACAACTATAAAAGTAATTATAAAAAGCTTATCAATAAAATTTTTTATAATATTGGAAATGAATCCTTTCATTCAGTATCTGTAGGTGCAATGCGATTCCCTAAATCTATTTATAATAAAATTGAACGACTGTATCCTGACAGCACACTATTAGCTAGCGCATTAGAATCAACAAAGGGAATGGTTTCTTATCATAAAAATATTGAGAAAGAGATGATACAATATTGCAGGTCTTATTTAGCTAAGTATTTACCCGTGGAAAAAATTTTTCAATGCACACCCTGGGCAGATGAATGATTTTTTTTAAAAAACAACATATGTTGTGTCGGTAAAATATTAAGATTTCTTTCAAGAAAAAAACCTGTGTTTTCCATTTCAAGTACTATTTGTTTTTCTGTCATTTTGTGGAGAGGTTTAATCATTAGTTTTTCATCTTCACCTCTATACTCTACCAAAACTAAATTCCCAGAAGGTTTTAATTTATCATATATATCTTTCATTATTTCATATGGGAATTCAAGCTCGTGATAAACATCAACCATTAATAAAAGATCAATTTTATTTAATGGAAGATTTGTTTTTTTATATCCTCCAGTAATGAATTCTACATTGTCTATATCATTTTTGGACAATAAATCCTTGTTTATAGCGTGCATTTCTTCCTGAATATCAACAGCATAAACCAGACTGCATAACGGTGCAATTTTTCTAGTAAAAAAACCAGATCCTGAACCAAAATCAGCAACAATATCAGTTACCTTAAGGTTTAAACTATTTACTACCATAGTAGGATGTTCCTCTGATTCTCTCGAACTTCTCTCAAGCCAGTTGGCACCTTGATGACCCATCACCTTACTTATTTCTCTTTGAAAATAAAATTTTCCAATACCATCAAAACTTGGTTCTTTTACAGTATAGGTTTGGCTAAAAATGAAACTTTGGAATAAAATTATAAAATAAAAAGGCCTCATTTAATTATGACTTCTTTGAAGTTATTGAAAAAATAAATAAAGGGTATTTTATCTTAATCCCAAATAGAATTCATCTTATAAATATCTAATGAATTAATCTTTACAGTCCCTTCCTCAACAAAAAATTCAATATTGTGATTATTTTTTTCAAAAACCTGGGAGGAACTCACATACATCCAACCATCATTAACAATTGTTTCAATTGAAGTCTGATCTAGAAAAATGTGGAGTTTTAGCCTTCCTTTTTCTGGATAAACATTAACTTTTTCATCATTACAGATCAATGTATTGGTACTGACTTTATATAAAACTTTTTTTCCCCTTAGGTTGAATCCAAATTCTTCAGCTTTAGAAACATCAAAATCACCTACTAATTCAAAATAATCACCTTTCATATGTTTTAATGGGTTGTCCCCAGCCCCTAAAGATAAATTTTTCCAAGATTTTTTCTTCCCCCGTAAAGCTTTTAGCTCCTCTATAGGATTAATGTACATTCTATAGCCTGCCTCAGATTCTCTAAGAGTCATCTCAAGAGGCAATGACATCTGTTGATTGAAGGGCATATTTTTATGACCAGCTTCAAAACCAGGTCTATGATCCATTATCCATCCTATGTTAACTCTTCGGCCATCTGGAGCATTACTAAATGATTGACCAGCATAGGAATCACCGTAATAACTATACATGCTTTCGGTCTCAGGAGTAAAATTCTCCCCATCGAATTCTCCAACTCTGTAATTGCCATTACCTGTCCATATAATCCATTTCTTATTTGACTTATCAC
>JBJKZS010000034.1:0-10546 GCA_045569115.1 Fidelibacterota bacterium
AGAGGTTTTCAGTCAAGAAATTTATCCTATAAAGATGTTCTTAATACTCCCTTAGGATTAAAAGCTTATTATCCGTTAGATCATGTTATAGACAATAGAGTGCATGAAATAGTTAGCGGGGAAAAAATTGGTAAAGTTATTAATGATCTAGTAGAAAGGCCTGGATATTATTCAGGAGGTTTAGAGTTTAATGGAGAAAATTATCTGGAGTTGGGTTTAATTGATGAACTTGATTTTCAGGAACCATTTTCAATTGGTTTTTGGCTATATAATATAAATGATGGAGCACGCGGAGTAGTAATAGCTCCTGATATAGATAAAAAAGATATTAATCCAGGTTTCCAGTTAAGCATAAGTGGTATAAAACAATTGACTTTTGTTATGACTAACGCGAAAGACGAAAAAGAATTAAAAGTTGTTTCAAATAACAAACTTCCTCCTGATCAATGGTCACATGTTGTTATCACATATGATGGTAAAATAAAAGCAGATGGAATAAAAATTTATATTGATGGTTCAGTAGCCGATATAGATAAAATAAATGATGATCTAGATAATTTCAGAATTACGCAAAGTTCAGTTTTAATTGGGACAAACAGAAAACGCACAAATGGTCTAATGAGAGCTAGACTAGATGAGATTACATTTTTTAACAGAAAGTTAGATGATCAAGATGTTCAAGATCTCTATTCATACAATCCATTAAATGAATTATATCAAAAGGGGAATGATCTTACAAAACTCGAATCAACCCGACTCTTTTATCATGATTTACACCATAAAGACTCTTTTTATCAATCCTTAACGGAACGACTAAGTGAATATAAAATAAGACAGGAAAGATTAGAAAATGTTGGACTTAAGCCAACAATGGTAATGGCTGAAATGGATACTACTAGACGAACCTATGTTTTGGAACGGGGTCAATATAATGCACCCACTGATGAAGTATATCCAGGTACTCCAAAAAGTATTTTATCCTTTCCAGAAGAATATGAAAAAAATCGCATGGGTTTATCTAAATGGTTATTTAACAAAAAAAATCCCTTAACCGCAAGAGTGACAGTAAACCGATACTGGCAAATGATTTTTGGTAAAGGCCTTGTTTCAACTCCCGAGGATTTTGGGAGCCAAGGTAACTTACCATCTCACCCAAAACTCTTAGATTGGCTCGCATTGGAATTTGTTTCTAGTAATTGGAATATTAAGGAATTAATTAAAACAATGGTTATGTCTTCAACATATAGGCAAACAGTTAAATCAAATCCTAAATTGGTTGAGATTGACCCTGAGAATTTATTTCTTTCTAGGGGACCTCAAAACCGACTTCAGGCTGAATTCATAAGAGATTATGCTCTAAATATTAGTGGGCTATTAAATGAAGAAATTGGTGGACCTAGTGTGAAACCTTATCAACCTAAAGGCCTTTGGCTTGAAATGGCTACGGGAAACCAGCCCCTAAAAAAATATATCCAAGAACACGATAAGGATTTATATAGAAAAAGTATGTATACTTTTTGGAAAAGATCCGTACCTCCTCCATCTATGATTACTTTCGATGCATCAACACGTGAACAATGTACTGTCCGCCGCCAATCCACAAGTAGTCCTATGCAAGCCCTAACTCTTTTAAATGATCCTCAATTTGTTGAAGCTTCCAGATTAATTGCCCAAAGAATCTTATCTGAAGGTGGAACAAATGCTAAAGAGCGGATTGTCTTTGCTTTTCGTTTAGCAACATCTCGAATTCCTGAAAATAAAGAAATTAATCTTTTAATTAATTTATTGGATGAGCAAGAAAACATTTTCGCTGAAAACCCTGATAAAGCAGAAAGCCTTTTGGGTATTGGTGAATATCCAATTGACTCTAATTTTAATTTGAATGAGCTTGCTTCTTACACAGTAATTGCGTCTACAATTTTGAATTTAACAGAATCAACAAGAAAAGGTTGAAAATATTCTAATTTGGAGAATAAATGAAAGATAAAAACTGTCCCAGTTGTTCCGATGATTTTTCCCCTTTTCAAATGACTCGACGTCATTTTTTATCAAGAACAAGTACAGGCATTGGTGTTGCGGCTTTAAGCAGTCTGTTGCCGAATGTGTTAAAGCCATCTACAAATTCAAATTTTGATGATATCAAAAAACTTATTCCACATCATGCTCCTAAAGCTAAAAGAGTTATATACCTTTTTCAAAGTGGTGGGCCCGCTCAAATGGAGCTTTTTGATTACAAGCCCTTATTACAAAAAAAAGAAGGGGAAGAACTACCAGGATCTATAAGAATGGGTCAACGTCTTACTGGTATGACAGCTAACCAAGGAACCTTCCCACTCAAAGGAGCAAGCTGGAATTTTCAACAATATGGAAATAGCGGAGCTTGGGTAAGTGATCTACTTCCATATACTTCAAAAATTGTAGATGAACTATGTTTTGTTAAAAGTTTACATACTGAAGCTATTAATCATGATCCAGCAATGACTTTTTTCCAAACTGGTTCACAACAGAGTGGACGGCCTAGTATGGGCTCTTGGTTAAGTTATGGATTAGGTAGTGACAATAATAATCTTCCTGGTTTTTGCGTTTTATTGTCTAAGGGCACAGGGAAGATTGCTGATGCACAACCACTTGCTGCAAGATTATGGGGAAATGGTTTTCTCCCATCATTTCATCAAGGTGTTCAGTTTCGGTCAGGTAAAGATCCAGTCCTTTACTTACAAAACCCTGATGGTATAACAGGGATGGATCGCCGAAAAATGCTTAACTACCTTAAAGAATTAAATAAACTCTATTATGATGAAGTAAAAGATCCTGATGTCAGATCCAATATTACACAATATGAAATGGCTTATCGTATGCAAACCTCCGTACCAGAAATAATGGACGTCTCAAAAGAACCAAATGAAGTTTATGAATTGTACGGAGCCAATTCAAAAATTCCAGGAACATATGCAGCAAACTGTCTCCTTGCTAGAAGGTTGGCTGAAAGAGATGTGAAGTTCATTCAACTTTACCATCAGGGTTGGGATCATCATCATAACTTAAATAGAGAGATAGCTCTTCAATGCCAGGATACAGACCAAGCTTCAGCTGCTTTAGTAATAGACTTAAAAAGACGCGGTCTCCTTGAAGATACTCTTGTCATTTGGGGTGGAGAGTTTGGTCGCACAAATTATGCCCAGGATCCTTCATCAACAGAAAGATATGGCCGTGATCATCATCCGCGCTGTTTTACAGTCTGGATGGCTGGAGGAGGGGTAAAACCAGGCTTTACTTACGGAAAAACTGATGAATTTGGTTATAATATTCTTGACAATCCCGTTCATGTTCACGATTTTCAAGCAACGATATTACATTTAATGGGGATTGATCATGAACAACTTACTTTTAGACATCAAGGTAGACGCTATCGGTTAACAGATGTTCATGGAAAATTGGTAAAAGATATCTTAGCATAAACAATAGGAGATAAAAATGAAAAATACGGTATTATCATTATTCTTTAGCATACTCTCACTCACCTTATTAAATGCTGAAGAAAATAAGAATTTGGGCAAAGTTTCAGAGCCTAAAGTAGATAATCATGATTACTCCTCAAAAGTACCTAAATTTACCTTTTCTGATAACTTGGAAGAACAGGAACAACAACTAAAGAACAATCCTCTTTTATTACGGTTCAAGGAATCAAGGGCAAAACTAGCATCAGATCCACACTTGCCTCTTTATCATTTTGTCAGTCCAGAACACCGCCTTAATGATCCCAACGGACTTAGTTTCTGGAAAGGAAATTGGCACCTTTTTTATCAAGCTTATCCACCAGAAGACGATAGACAGCACTGGGGACATGCGGTAAGCAAAGATCTTATTAATTGGAGAGATTTGCCTTATGCAATTTATCCCGATCCTGAATACCAGTCTTATTCTGGCTCAGCATTGGTAGAAGAAGACAGGGTAATAGCCATGTATCATGGTACTAGAGTTGGAAATATGGTTGCCACTTCCAGTGATCCTTTGCTTCTTAATTGGGAAAAGGTAGGAAATAAAGCAGTGATCCCTATGACACCCAATAGTGATGACTTCCCCTATGATATATATGACCCCAATATTTGGAAAAAGGATGGTGTCTACTATAGTATATCCGGCGGACTCACAAGAGAGCGCTTTGGAGAACAATATTTAGCAGGATATCTTTTTAAGTCAACTGACCTTGAAAACTGGGAATATATGCATGAATTTGTAGAAAATGATCGTTTCACTGGTCTTATGAATGACTTGGCTTGTCCATATTTCTGGCCCATTGGCGATCGCTGGATATTGCCTTTCTACAGTCACAAAAGCGGTGGACAATATTTCGTAGGTGACTACGATAAGGAAAGAGACAAATTTATTCCCACTAATCATGGGAAATTTAACTTTGGCGCATCCCGGCCAGGAGGTGTTCATGCTCCATCAGCTGCTCCTGATGGTAAAGGTGGAGTCATAATTATTTTCAATATTAATGACGCGAAACCTACTGATGGCTGGAATCAAATAATGAGTCTTCCCCGGCTATTAAGTCTAGAAAATGGTGATACCCTTAGGCAAACACCAGCTGGCGACATAGAGTCTTTACGTTATGATCATAAAAAAGTTGATCGAATGACACTTCCTGCAAATAAAGAAGTTGTCCTTAGAAATATTAATGGTAACGCCATGGAAATTATTGCTGAAATAGATGCAAAAAATTCACCGATGGTGGAAATGAACGTCTTACGGAATCCTAATAAGAAAGAGTTTACCCGCATTGCCTTTTATAGGTATCGTGGGATGCATATTGGAAGACAATATAAACGTCCTCGTTCGACATCCGGTACATTTGTACCCATCCATGGTAGACGTTATCGCTTAAAGAATAGTTTGATATCAATTGAATCATCTTTTTCCTCCATATTACCAGATGTTCTTTCAAGAGGACCGGAAACCGGAGAATTCCTGTTAGAGCCTGATGAAAAGCTTAAGCTTCGTGTCTTCATTGATAAATCTGTAGTTGAGGTTTTTGCCAATGATAGACAGGTCGTTGCAATGCGAGTTTATCCTGGATTAAAAAGAAGTACTGGAGTTTCTCTTCGAGCACAGGGCTCTGAAGCAGAATTAATCTCCTTAGATGCTTGGCAAATGAAAAGTATTTATTAAACATATATGCAATTGGATTTTTATCTTTGAAAAAATCCTTTGTCATTGTTGGAATATTTTTTATTTCAATCTCTTTATTTGATTTAAGGGCTCAGACTTCGGCAAAAAGGATCTATGAAGAAGGACCATATCCTTCTCATACTCCAAAATATTTATTTTCCGAAAAGATTGAAGAGCAGGAAATTCAATTAAAAAATAATCCTTTAATAAAGCGATTCAAGAAATCAAGGGAAAGATATTCTTCTGATCCTTATCGTCCAATATATCATTTTGTTAGTCCTGAAAATATGTTAAATGACCCTAATGGGTTATGTTATTGGAATGGTCAATGGCATTTATTTTATCAAGCTTATCCCCCAGATGAATTTCCCGATTCAAAAGATATAAAAAAAAGAAGACAACATTGGGGACACGCAGTAAGTAAAGATCTCATATATTGGCGAGATCTTCCATATGCAATTTATCCTGGCATAGAAAAAATGGCCTTCTCAGGAAGTACTGTAGTAGAAAAAGATCGTGTAATAGCATTTTATCCCGGTATAGAAGCAGGACAAATGATTGCGACATCTAATGATCCTTTATTATTGAATTGGGATAAGTCTGGGCCACTCAATACAAATAGAGGAGACTCAGATATCTGGAAGGAGGGTAATACGTATTATGGATTGATTGGTGGTAGAGAGAGTTATTATCCTGACTCTGATGGTCTTATCCCCCACTGGTTTTATAAAAATGCTGTATGGCCAAAAATGACTCTCTGGAGTTCTAAAGATTTAATTAATTGGGTTTCAGAAGGATCATTTCTATATGAGAATACACCTTTTACTCAAAGATATGATGATGGGTCTTGCCCAAATTTTCAAAAAATTGGTGATAAACATATTCTTCTCTTTTTTAGTCACAGTAATGGAGGGCAATATTTTCTAGGAGACTATGATGAGAAAAAACATAAGTTTAAACCGTATGATCATGGCCGATTTAATCATGGCCGTGTTGCCCCTGGCGGCGTTCATGCTCCCTCAGCCGCATCTGGTAAAAATGGTAGTGTTATTAATATTATGAATATTAATGATGGAAAACAAAGTGATGAGTGGGATCAAATTATGTCTCTACCACAACAACTCACTTTAGACAAATCAAAAGCACTCCATATTTCACCCATTGAGGCTACAAAGATCCTTCGAAAAAAACATGCATATATTGAAGAAATCACTTTACCAGCAAATAAAGAAGTTCTCCTTGAATCAATCAAAGGTAACACTATTGAATTATTTGCCGAAATTGATCCAAAATTATCTCGCTGGGTTCAACTGAATGTTTTGCGATCTCCTAATGCAGAAGAAAAAACTTCAATTACTTTCTATAACTATGATCGAAAATTGACTTATTGGTATGATACAAAAGGGGAAGTGGTACTTGATGGTTCTCAGTCAAGTATCCTAGAAGATGTTTGGCTAAGACCACCTGAAAGAGCAATCATGGAACGTAAACAAGAGACATTAAAACTTAGAGTATTTATAGATCGAAGTGTTATTGAGGTCTTTGTGAATGGTCGACAATATTTAGCTATGAGAGTTTATCCTGGGCTTAAAGAAAGTATAGGAGTTTCACTCCTTGCTCAAGGTTCTGAGGCAAACCTTATAAGACTCGATGCATGGGAAATGAAAGGAATTTTTTAATTAATATAAATAGATTATTAAGATTTTCTAACTTGTCCCAACGCATCAATCCCCAATGCAAAGCCACCAAATAATCCCGCATCAGCACCCAAATCTGGATAAACAATATAATTATTGATGCCATCCAATAATTCATCCTTTAGTAAATATGAATTCAATATTTTTTTTACTTCACTCCTAATCAAGGGGAAAAGATGATTATGTTTCATTACACCTCCTCCAAGAATAATTTTTTGGGGTGATAAGATTAATGTATAGCTAACAACGGCTTGCGCTAAATAACTAGAAACTATTTCCCAGGCTATATCATTTTCATCTTTAATATTCTGTCCCTTGATACCTGTACGTTTTTCAATAGCAAGTCCAGAAGCCAAGCCCTCTAAACAATCTCCATGATTTGGACAAGTCCCTTCAAAATCATCATTGTTATGTCTTCTTACCAAGATATGTCCCATCTCTGGATGAAGTAAACCATGTATAAGATTTCCTTCTACAACAGCTCCACCCCCTATACCTGTACCAACGGTTAGGTAAAGACACGATTTTAATCCTTTCGCAATTCCCCATTTTATCTCAGCCAGAGCTGCGCCATTTACATCTGTGTCAAAACCAATTGGCGCATCTATTTCATTCCTTAGATACCCAACAAAGTCACAATTCCTCCAGCCTGGTTTTGGTGTTGTAGTTATAAAACCATAGGTTGACGAATCGCAATCAAGATCAATAGGGCCAAAACAGCTTATTCCAAGTGCATCAATTTTATAAGATTTAAAAAACTCTAATATTTGTGGTAATGATTCGTCTGGAGTAGAAGTTTGAATATTAGTACGCTGAATAATATCTGGCTTCTTATCTGAATAGTTTGTTACAGCACAGTTAATTGATGTGCCACCTGCATCGATTCCTCCAATTAGCATCTAATTTTTCTCCATAAATAATTTAATTATAAGTGGAAGTTTAACTATGGTTGTTGAGGAAAATTCCTAACATTTATCTAGAAATTAATTAACTAGAAAAAATTATTTCACAAACAAACTTTGCAGTTCTTCTAATGATTTACCTTTAGTCTCAGGCATCATTTTCCAAACAAAAAATAGTTGAAAAACTGTCATAATTGTAAACACTGCAAATGTAGGTCCAGCTCCTAGAATTCCAGTAACATATGGAAAGGTAGCAGCAATTAATGCCGCAAACACCCAGTGAGTACCAGCACCCAATGAATTTCCGTATGATCTAACATTATTAGGAAAAATTTCTGATATAAACACCCAAATCACTGCTCCTTGTCCAACAGCATGAGAAGCAATGAAAGCAAAAATCAGAAAAGGAACTAACATAGTCCCGGATCCTGCTCCCGTAAAAAAAGTAATTGTGATGGAAGTTAAAGTAATGATATACCCAAAAGAACATACATACATAAGATTTTTTCGGCCAAATCGATCAATGAGAAACATGCCAATTAAAGTTGCAATAAGATTAGTCACTCCTATTCCTACTGAAGAAAGTAGTGCAACGCTCGCACCCATGCCTGTTTCCATAAAGATCCTGGGAGCATAATATATGATTGCATTAATACCTGATAACTGATTGAAAAATGCGATCAAAAAGGCAAGTAATATGGGAAGTTTATATTTTCCAGAAATGAATTCTTTAAATGAAGTTTCCTCTGATTTGGATCCCGAAGCTAATAATTCATCTACAAGATTATCCGCTGTAGCTGGATTAATTATTTTTAATACCTCCCTAGCTTCTTCAATAAGTCCTTTTTTTACTATTAACCACCTAGGACTTCTAGGTACAAAAAGGACTAAAACAAGAAATAGTAAAGCAGGGAATGATTCAATACCCAACATCCATCTCCAATTTTCGCCGCTTCCACCAATTAAAAAGTTGGATAGAAATGCAATCAAAATACCTAAGACTATATTGAATTGGAAAAGAGCTGTTAATTGTCCTCTCTTTTCACGAGGTGAAATTTCAGAAATATACATTGGCGCTACAACAGATGATACACCAACACCTAATCCCCCTATAAACCTAAAAAACATGAGAGAATAAATACCAGGTGCTAATGCGGAACCTATTGCACTTACAAGATAGAGTAATGCTACCCAAAATAAAGTTACTTTTCTGCCAAGTTTGTCAGCAGGTATCCCCCCTATTAATGCCCCGATTACAGTACCATACAAAGCCATAGCCACCATTTGTCCAATCATTGCATCACTCAGTGACCATAATTTTTGTATAGCTTGTTCTCCCCCTGAAATAACGGCTGTATCAAAACCAAAAAGGAAACCACCAAGGGCTACAGTAAATGACCAAAAAAGAACTTTATTATTTGACATAATTCCTCAATCTTTTTATTTGTTTTAATTTCACTGCCATATAGAATTTAACTCAATGACTTCCAATGACTTAATATTATACACATGTCTACCTTTAACCTCTAAACCATTTGAATTTTTTGCTTCTTCTAATGGATGAGCCGTTGAGAATGCTCCTCCATCTACAAAAACCTCAACAACCGTTCTATCAACAAAAATATCTAGATCAACAGTCCTGCTTTCACTATCATAATTTTCATAAAAGGCACCATTAATATCATTTTTATCTAAGCCATGGTCAGCAATAATATTCCCATTAAATATGATTTGAAAATGATTGCCCGAAATGAGTTCTACTTTGGCTTTTATCCGAAAAAGATCTCCCTCGATTCTTTTTAACTCTTTATTAATATCTGCTTCCGTTGTTTTAGGATCTTTAGATCTCTTATTAATTTCAATATTAGACCAGGAATGGGTTTTTTTATGCAATTTATCTAATTCTTCTATTGGTGCACTATACATGCGGATCCCATTTGGTGTTGTCCTCAGAGTAAGCTCCGTAGGCAAAAGTATTAACTGACCAAATGGCATCTTCCCACCATGATCAATATGCATTCCCCAAGCAAATTGAATACGCCTTCCAGCAGGGGTATTATCGTAAGTTTGTGCAGCCCATAAAGCACCATCCGTATATTTTAACTTTCTGGTATCAGGCTTAAATTTATAACCATCAAAATCTCCTAATACATAAATTCCAGAAGCTCCATAAGTAACCCATTTTGTATTATTGGCATCACCATCAATGGGAAGCTCAAAAAGTTCAGGACATTCATAAAAACCTTCTAAATGACTAATATATTTCCAATCCTTTAAGTCATCTGAATGGTAAATGGAATTTCCATTCCTCTCGTATAAAGTCATTACCCATTTCTTTATTGGTTCGTGCCAAAATACTTTGGGGTCTCTGGTATTTGGTCCCCACTGAGCTTTAGAGTCTACAACTGGGTTTCCATCGTATTTTGTTAATGTGCGACCGTTATCATTACTATATGCTAAATGGTTAGTTTGGTGTGAATCACCACCTCCTAGTGATTTCCATGCTGAATAAATAGCTACAAGGGGAGGATCTTCACCAGTTTGAAAACCCGAGGTATTATTATGATCTACAACAGCACAACCTGACCACATATCGCCAAAATCATCAGGATATAATGCAATGCCAAGTTCTTCCCAATGGACTAAATCCTTACTGACAGCATGTCCCCAATGCATATTTGCCCATAGTATTTCATAGGGATTATGTTGATAATAGAGATGATATTCACCATTATGATATACTAACCCATTCGGATCGTTATTCCATCCTCTCCT
>JBJKZS010000035.1:0-10376 GCA_045569115.1 Fidelibacterota bacterium
CTATTTCTATTCTTAATCCTGAGAATAGATTAATTGATGATGATGATAAGCAATATCCTTATCGAGTATTTGATCCTTCAATCTGGAAGGAAGGTGAATACTATTACTCACTTTCAGCCGGCCAGAAACCTGAAGGTCCAGGTGGCTCGATGATTCGTGCAAATTGGCTTTTCCGTTCGAAAGACTTAGCCAATTGGGAATATTTACACCCATTTATTGAGAATGATCAATATTCATTGGTAGGCGATGATGGAGCCTGCCCCTATTTCTGGCCAATAGGTAATAAACATATCTACATGCAGTTTAGTCATATGAGCGGCGGTAAATATCTTATTGGAGACTATAATACAGGTCGTGACAAATTTGAAGTGACTGGCGGTGGTGACTTTAATTTTGGAACAGCGTGGCCAAATGGTGTCCATGCACCTTCCGCTACCCCAGAACCGTTAAACCATGCGGGAGCTGTGGATGGAAAGGGAGTCGATGGAGCGGTGATTATTATTTTTAACATGAATCCCGGCAAACCTACAGAAGGCTATGATCAAATCATGTCCCTTCCCCGGCGCCTAACCTTAAATCCCGAACCTCATATTAATCTAAATATTGAACCAGTAGGTGATTTTGCATCTTTGCGATACAATCACAAGAAAGTTGAGTCCATGAATCTTCCTGCCAATAAGGAAATCGTCCTGGATGGTATCAATGGAAAATCCATGGAAATCATGGCTGAGATTGATCTCAGTGCCCCGGAAAGGGATGAGAATGCTCCCTGGTATAATCGTCAAGCACCCACTACTATAGAAATGGGAGTTTTCCGGTCCGAATCCGGTGAAGAGGTCACTCGAATTCTTTACACGAAAGGTACAGGATACCGCCCGGCTTATTTAAGACGATTCGGTAGTAAAAGAGCGAGTGAAAACCGTATAAGACGAATACAATCTGATATGATAACAATTGAATCATCCAGATCATCAGTTCTTCCAGATGCTACTCCTAGGATACCTGAGAGTGCACCGGTTTTTCTTGGTGAAGATGAAAATCTGAAACTTCATGTGTTCATTGACAAAAGTATTGTTGAAGTATTTGTCAATGGACAACAATGTGTTGCTCAGCGTGTTTATCCTGGTCTGGATGACAGTGATGGAATCTCTTTCCGAGCTCAGGGTAGAGATATGAAAATAGTTTCTCTTGATGCCTGGGAAATGAAAAATATCTACGATTGATGAGAATTGTCCGGATTATACCTTTCCTGATAAGCCTTTTTTTGATAGAGTCATGTACTCAATCATCTAGCATTGGGGTTTTTGAAGAAAATAGTGATATTGGAAATGTTAAAATTCCAGGGTCTGTTATATATAATGCAGAAAATAATTCATATAAAGTTTCGGCTAGTGGGAAAAATATGTGGGCCGACAATGATGAATTTCATTATGTGTGGAAAAAGATTTCAGGAGATGTCTCTATTACTTCTAACATTAAATGGGTTGGGGAAGGTGTAAATGGGCATAGAAAAGCCTGCTTAATAATAAGACAGGATCTTGATCCTCAATCTGCATATGCTGACATTGCTGTACATGGCGATGGCCTTACCTCATTGCAGTACAGAGAGTTTTTTGGTGATATTACGAGGGAAATAAAATCAAATATAATTTCTCCAGAAAAGGTAAAAATTGCGAAAGAAGGTAAATACATATCTATATCAACAGGGTCAAAAGATAGGGGCCTTACAACTTCAGGCGGTTCAATTAGACTCCAATTTAAGGATCCCTTTTACCTTGGAATAGGTGTTTGCTCACATGAAAGTGGTATAACTGAAACAGCTATTTTTTCAAATGTTTCTATTGAAACTCCTGAAAAAAGACCGGACAGTCTTAAATCTATTGAAAGCACATTGGAAACTATTTCGGTATCTTCTTTCAATAGAACAGTAGTTTTTCATGACCAAAGTCACTTCGAGGCTCCCAACTGGTCTCCTGATGGAAAAACATTAATATTTAATAGTAACGGATTACTTTATAAAATTCCTGTAGAAGGAGGTAAGCCACAACTTATCCCAACTGGTTTTGCAAAAAAAATAAATAACGATCATGGCATTTCTACGGATGGTCAAAAAATGGTGATAAGTGATCAAACAGAAACTGGAAAATCCTTAATTTATTCTATACCTATAGAAGGTGGAGATCCTCAAAAAATTACTCCACTAGGACCTTCTTACTGGCATGGATGGTCTCCTGATGAAAAGACACTTGTTTATTGTGCTGAAAGAAATGGTAACTATGACGTCTATTCAATACCGTTTAAAGGCGGAAAAGAAAGACGTTTAACTACGGCTGAGGGCCTAGATGATGGTCCAGATTTTTCTCCCGATGGAAAATATATCTATTTTAATTCGGTTAGGACTGGAACCATGCAAGTATGGAGAATGAAAGCTAACGGTAGTGATGAAGAACAAATCACAATTGATGATTTGCATGATTGGTTTCCTCACCCATCACCAGATGGAAAATGGATAGTTTATTTGACTTTTGGAACTGATGTTCCAGCTAATTCCCATCCTCCCAATAAGGATATTATGCTTCGTTTAATGAACCTTGATACAAAAGAAGTGTCAACCATTGCAAAAATTTTTGGCGGGCAAGGTACCATTAATGTTCCATCATGGTCACCCGATAGCCAACACTTAGCTTTCGTAAGTTATGGTCTACATTAAATAAGAAAAATCCATGCCACCCTAATCTGAAATTAATAAGGGTTTGAAGGCATTAATTCCCAAGCTTTTACAGATTTAACGTTTACTGTTCCACCCTTAGCAAAAAGTTTTACATCTAACCCATCCAAGGTTGGATAGACGCGGCGTGCTATAGCCTGTTGGTCATTAGCAAAAACTTCTACAATGGACTTATCGATAAATACTCTCAATACCAGTAATTCCTTCCCTAGTTCAAAAGGACCTTTTTCAATATTGCGTCGTCCCATTTTGATGCTTGATTTCGTAGCATCAAAAACAAGATTATTTTCTATATCATCGTAGTACAGTACCGTCTCTTCTCTTCCATCTCCTGAAGCATTGACTTTAACGCCAAACTGGTTAGCACCATTTAGATCTGCAGTGATCTCAAGTTCTAAAAGTTGTTTCCCGAAATTTTCCAGCTTGAAATCCGAATCAGTATCGACAGTAATATTCCGTTTTATCTTGACATCTTTCCTAAGGTTAGCCAATTCTTTTACAGGTCGCATCCTTAAGGTTCCATCTTCTCCTTCCCAGAGTGACCTTGGCAATCCGAACGTACCCGTCCAACCATAATAATCTTTTAACTCTTGAGGCCTATCATCAAATATCCAAGACCACATGATATGTCGTCCTTCTCCATCAATAAGGGCCTCAGGAGCAAAATACGCATTATCTTCCCAAGTCATTCTCCCATGATTCTCAGGAAAAAATTTGTCGTTTTTATATGTGCCTATATAGTATTGACAACCCAAGTTATGGCTAATAAAAAGTAACAAGTGTTTGTTGCCTGGCTCACCATTTGGACCAGAAGGTAACGGCAAAAAACTAGGGCACATATTATCTTCTGTTATCTCAGTCCATTCAGGGTTTCTTTCATAGAATTCATGCATATATTCCCAATTTTCTAAATCATCCGAGACAAACAAATACAGATGATCTCCAAGATGGTCTTCAGAACAACAATCTTTGAAAAATCCCTCAGGTTTCTCCTGAGAACCTGAATAATTATCAGGACCAAGTCCATATTTTCTTAATACCAATAAATTTCCTGTTAGCATATAATATCTACCATCTTTAACCCAAATCTGTGATGGATCTGCAGATCCATATATTTCTTCATTACCATTTTTTCCTTTTGAAACAGTAATGCCCCAGTCTGTTGAGGTTATGACTGGATTTGCAGAAAATTTTCTCCAATTGTCAAAATGTTCATCCGTACTTTCCGCAATTCCGATTCCAAATGGTCTACCTGTATAACTATTAGTCGCATGTTTGTCCCTTGTATCCTTATCCATAAATTCCCAATACGTAATAAGTGCTCTACCATCTTTATCCACAAAACCTCCTCCACTGAAAACACCGTAATCCCCATCACTTGGACCTATTGGATCGGGATGGTGTCTCCAATGTAATAGATCGGAACTAGATATATGTCCATAAGAAAACCCACTTCCTTCGCGGTTATATAAGTACATTAAATGGTATCGACCATTATAATAAAAAGCACCGTTTGGATCTCCTGGTCTTCCAACATCTTCTGGTACTGTAAAATGATATGCTGGTCTATATGGATCAGTTAACAATCTCTCTCTGAATAAACGAGTTGATTTTATGATTTCTTTTGGTACTGGTTTATTTCCCCATTCTAAACTTGATGAGTCAGCTTTTGAAGAATTATTAGATTCCGTATTTGATGAACACCCCCAGATAAAGAGTATTATATATGGCATAACCATTAGCTTTATTATTTTCATCATTATATTTCCTTTGATCATTTATATTTGGTATACAGTTAGAAATATAATAAAGTAAATTGAAATATGTAGCTGTTTGGGGATTTTTCTTTTCAAATAATAAGATGAGGTTTCTATGTTTATTTTCAAGTTCTGCTCTAGGTTATTTTTAGTCAGCATTATTATTTCTTGTTTTTTAATGTCCTTTCAAGGGGGGAAACGACCTCATGTAGTATTCATTGCTGGAGAACCTGAGTACGGAGCTCATTGGTCATTACCAAAAATAGCTGATGATCTACAAGAACGATTTAATATAAAATCAACTGTTATTCATTCTTGGAGAGGCGGAGTAGATGATTATGATATCCCTGGTAGGGTTATTCCTGAGTACAGTGATATTCCTAATCTTGAAATTATAAATGAAGCGGATCTAATTGTTCTATTTATCAGGTTTCGCATACCAAGACCTGAACAATTTGAAATACTTCAAAAATATTTTGATTCAGGTAAACCAGCAATTGCTTTCCGAACAACCAGCCACGCCTTTTGGCATGAAGAGAGAAAAGGCTGGTTTGTACCCTTTTTTGGCGGTCATTACAAAACACACCTAGGTAATGCCGCAGGAACCACATCAATGGTACCTTCAGAGCAATTAAGTCATCCCATTTTAAGAGGCGTTCCTAAAAGTGAATATCTTGGATATGGGGGAGTTTATTTAACTCAGCCATTAAATGATACAGCGACCCCATTAATGTTTGGTAAAACTGGAAACGATCCAGCTCAACCATTGACATGGATTAATGAGTATAAGAAAGGACAAAAAATTTTCTATACTGGATTAGGTTCTTTAGAGAACTTTCTTAATGAAGGTTTCCTTAATATGGTATACAATACAATCTACTGGTGCTTAGATAGAGATATTCCCGAAAATGGAGTCTTGGGACTTGAGCAGACAATGGAAACAGAATGGAAATATGGAAAGGAAAGAAGTTCCGAACCTAAAAAAATCCCGGGGGAAGCATATCGTAGTCCAGAAATTCCTAAACCACCCAAAACTAAAATTCCGAAAAATGCCGAAGTTCTTTTTGACGGTAATGATTTCTCAAATTGGCGTCATTGGGATTTAAGTACTGATCCAAAAGCAATAGGTATTGATACCAGAGCAGCGACAACTATGGGAGGACCAGTATTCAAAGATGCAAGATGGAATATAATTGATGGAACGGCCGAAGCAAGACCAGGCTTTGGCGATATATTAACGAAAGAAGAGTTTGGCAATTACCGTCTTCACTTTGACTTCTTAATTCCTGAGGAACCAGACTATGTACCTGAACATTTTAAGGGAGCAAGTGGGGTCTATTTAAGTGGCAGGTATGAGATTCAAATACTTGATTCTTTTGGCAAGGAGAATTCGAAGGCAAGTAATGGAGCAATTTTTGAACAAAAAGCACCTCTTGTAAATGCATCTAAACCAGCCAATGTTTGGCAATCAATGGATATTGAATATCGCCATTTTGAGGGAGGTAACCCGAAAATTACAGCATATCTAAATGGCAAAAAAATTCATGAAAATGAAGAAGTCTTTAGCAAAACACCTTTTGCATTTAGAGAACCTTTTTCACATCAAACAGAACCCCTATTCATGTCTTCCGAGCGTGATGCTAATAAAAAGTTTAATATGAATAATTCTGATTGGGGAGTTCAAGTCCGTTTTAAAACTACTAGCGGAGGATGGCTTATAACCAATGCCCCAAAAAATGATGAATGGAATGATAACTCAATAGGTCTAAGGCTTTGGGGAAGAAATCTTGTCCTTGTAGCTGGAGATGATTACGGCGCATCTGAAGAACAAAAAATTACAGCTAATGATGGGGGTTGGCATAATGCCTTCCTTTCCTCAAAAGATGGCGTTATACGAACTTATTTAGATGATGAGCTTATTGCTGAAACAAAAAATATTGGTTCCTCAAATCTTAAGGGTCATGTTCTTCGCATTGGAGAATCAACAAAACAATTCTGGGTAGGTGCTTCCAAATTACCCAAACCGCTTCGGGGTCAATTATTTGACGGACAGATTGCAAATGTGAGATTTTTTGATTATGCTCTAGCAGACTCAGATATCAAGAAATTAGGAAGTGGGGCAAAAAGTCCAAAAAAACCAGTCTTGGATTGGAAGCCCAAGAAATCTAGAGAATCAAATAAAGTCGTTAAGGGTCCAATAAGACTCCAGTCCGACACTAGTAAGATACGATTCTCAAACATCTGGGTTCAACCACTGAGTGGGGAATAAAAAAGTTAGGAGTAAAACATGAGTGAAATTGTTAAGGGATCTGATTTATCTGAAAAGGAAAAATCAGTTCTTTTCTGGTCTAGTTTTCTAGCATTAGGAGCAGCTGGATTTGGTTTTGCCTTTCGTGTAGCCATGGGAGGCGTATACGGAACTGAACTCGGTTTAACCAACCTTCAGATTGGGCAAGTTTTTGGCGCAACTCTATGGCCTATAGCTATAACCATGATCGGTTTTAGTTTAGTTGTCGATCGAACAGGTTATCGAACACCAATGTATGGTGCCTGTGCACTGCAGGTTGTCTCAGGAATTGGAACATTCTTCGCTGGAAGCTATGGTTCTCTATATATGTTCGCAGTTCTGGCTGGACTTGGGCATGGAATAATTGAAGCCGTAATTAATCCGATGTGTGCTGCCATTTATCCTAAAGAAAAAACAAAATGGTTGACAATCCTTCATGCCGCTTGGCCAGCAGGTCTGGTAGGTGGAACATTGTTAATTATTGGTTCTTCTGTAATATTTGAGGGATGGCGAGTTCATGCTTTCTGGATCGTCATACCCGCTATAGCATATGGTGTTATGCTCCGTGAAAGTGTTTTTCCTGTTGATGAGCGTGTCGAAGCAGGTGTTCCTTATATAGAGATGCTTAAACAAATAGGTTTTCTAAGCGCTTCTCTCGCAGGTTTTATGATGATTTATGAAATTGGAAACCAGGTTGGCGCATTAACAGCGTGGACACCTCCATCAAATTGGTTTACTTTAAGTGTAATATTAGGTCTTGTCGCAGGTGGTGCATTTGGTTTTTATACAAAATCTGTTGGAAGGCCTTTATTTTTCCTTTTATGTGTATTAATGATCCCTATTGCAACAGCCGAGCTGGGAACTGATCAGTGGATTCAAAAACTAATGACTCCCGTTATTGGCGGTATGGGAATTAACCCTGCATTTGCTTTGGTTTTCTCAGCATCAATCATGCTGTTTTTCAGAGTTTTTGCTGGTAATGTCCTAAAATTCTTTAATCCACCATCACTTCTTTGTTTGAGTGGATTGTTTTCTGCTGTTGGTCTTTGGGGATTATCAGGAGCTTCAGGAATTGCCATACTGGGTGCATTTACTATTTATGCTCTAGGTCAAACTTATTACTGGCCTTGTATATTAGGTTTTACATCTGAGCGGTATCCTGAAGGTGGAGCACTAACTCTAAATACAGTGTCAGCTATAGGATTGCTATCCGTTGGTATTATTGGTGGTCAGCTTCTTGGCGTAGCCTTTGACAAATCAATCCATTCTGGAGTTTCAAAATCAGTCCCAGCGATGGTTGCAGCTGCGGAAGAGGACAAATCATTCCTTGGTATGTCCCACAAAGCTATAATCCCCGCAAAAAAGGATGCCTATATTTCTACCCTTTCTTCTTCTGAGCAAACTCGAGTAAAAAATGAATTTACAAAAGTAGATACAAAGGCTGGGCGAGATGTTCTGACTTTTGCTGCTAGATTCCCAGCAATTCTGGTCATAGCTTTTGGCGCCATAATGCTCTATTTTAGATCTAGAGGTGGCTATAAACCAATTGAGCTTATTGACCACGCAGGTAACAGCAGTGGCTAATCTCAAATTAGATGATTAGTTAAAATCAATGCTTTATTATTAGTTTTAACTTAAGGGAGTAATAGAAAAAATGTTTCTCCCTTAAGTTAATCTGGTAATTAAAAAAATATTTTAATCCTAAAAAAAGATATTAAATGACAGAAAAACTTAAAGTTAAAGGCAATATCAAACTTGGTACTCTTGCCACACATTTGACATTTGCAGGAGGCATCGTTCCAAATGCTGATGGTCGACTCCCCAGAACTGAGTCTGGTGAAATAAAAATTGTGGATGGGATCTCAAGATTAAAAGAGCTTTCTAAAATTGAACTAAATGCGACTCAATTCTCGTATTTTCCTGGACTTAATGAAGATGATGTTTCTGAAGTAATAAGTAAACTAAGAGATATCGGATTGGAAATTCAATTCATTCTGATGGTGGGCGGTGCTGACCCCATGAATCCTAAAGATGAAGATGCTGTTGCTGATATGCTGTTAGCGGGTGTAGAGACTGCAAAAAAACACAATATTTCTATCTGCTCATCTACTTCTATAGAGGAGTGGATGCAAGAAGGAGCTTCACCTAAAAAAGGGGAAGCTTATGAAGCCGCTATTGAGCAAAATGTAAAACTTCATTCAAGAGTTTTCTCTGAAGGAGGTATTGCTAACTCATGCATTCGTGAGTGGCACATTGAGTTTCTTCGCTCTATCGAATTTGAAACTTTTACTAATCTTCAGAAAGCATGGGATATTGTTAACGCTATGGATGAGGGTGTTGGACAAAAGTTTTTTAAAGTTCTCATCGATACAGCCCATTGTGGTGATTCGGATCTTTCTGTGGATAAAAATATTGAAATTATACATGCTATCGGCCAAGCTGATCAACTTGGAATGTTTCATGCTTCCTCACCAACTACTCGAGGATGTCTTTCTACGGATGATGGATGGATAAGTGCTCTATTGAGAGCTTGTGCTGAAACAGGAAAATTGGAATATGTATTAGTAGAGATATTCCATCATGCTGATGAAGGTCTGGCTCCTTTGAGAGAGCGTGTTAAAGGGCACGGAGTAGATACTACTGATGGTAGAAGTTATGACCAACTCATGCTTGATGGAGTTTCGGATATGGCACGCCGACTAAATAACCTTACCGCAAGGCATATACTTTAAATTTTTTATATAACCCTGTCGTTCCCTCCATCAATAGGAATCTGTGCTCCTGTCGTAGCACTAAATATATCACTTGCCATAACTGAGACTAGCTCTCCTACTTTCTTTGAGGTGACTTCTACACTCAAAAGGTTTTTATATTTGTACTCTTCAACTGTCAAATTATATCTTTCTGCACTATTCTTCAATGCCTCCTCAGTCCACAGTTTTGTATCAAAAACTGCATCAGGGTGAAGGACATTAACACGTATACCCTCAGAAGCTAGCTCTAGAGCTGCTACACGAGCAAGTTGGGTCACAGCTGCTTTACTGACTGAATAGGCTGAGGCGCCAGCTCCAGGGGCTTCATAATTACGAGAACCAATAACAATGATAGACGGATTTATTCCATGCTTAAGGTACTTGATTGTATTTCCCATTAATGAACGAGTTGCATCTAAATTAATTCTCATAGTTTTATCCCAACGATCTTGACTTATTTTTTCAATGTTTTCACCGCTATAGAATATGCCCGCATTACAAACCAAAATATCTAGACCACCATATTTTAAAATAATCTCTCCAATAGTTTTTCTTACTTCATTGTTTTCGGTAAGATCACATATTTTCCCAATAGCTCCAATCTCTTCCATCAAAGGCACAACCTCTTTATTGATATCAAGCCCAATCACGACCGCACCTTCATTAATAAATGAACGGCAAGTAGCTTCACCAATACCTCCAGCTGCACCAGTAACTATGGCAATTTTACCTTTATGTGACGGTTCAATACCTGCGGATTTAGAAAGTTTAGCCTGTTCAAGACTCCAATATTCTAACTCAAATATTTCTGACTCAGATAAAGCTTCCCACCCACCTAGTGATTCTCCAGT
>JBJKZS010000036.1:0-32427 GCA_045569115.1 Fidelibacterota bacterium
TATTACACGCGAAGAAGTTTTTACAACTCTCCGAGGTCCAAAAGGTAGTCCTGTAATAATAACGATCAAGAGAACTGGGGTTGAAAAGCCTTTTGAGGTAGAGATTATTCGTGACCAAATTCCAATTTATAGCCTTGTTTCTTCTTTTATGATTGACAGTGAAACAGGTTACATGCGACTTACAAGATTTGCGTCTACTAGCTCTGAGGAGGTCTCGTCAGCAATAAAAAAACTTCGATCAGAAGGTATGTCAAAACTTGTATTTGATTTAAGAACCAATAGTGGTGGCTATTTGGAACAAGCTGTTAATATAGCAGACCTTTTTATTACCACTACAGACACCCTAGTTTTTACTAACGGTAGGAAATCAGATATGTCAGAGGTTTATAGGGCTAACCGTGATCGTGGCCATGGAGATTTTGCCATTATTGTCCTTATTAATAGGTGGTCTGCTAGTGCAAGTGAAATTGTTGCTGGTGCAATTCAAGATCTGGATCGAGGTCTTGTAGTAGGAGAGACTAGTTTTGGCAAAGGATTGGTTCAGAGGCAATGGCCTTTAAAAGATGGCTCAGCTCTTCGAGTTACTATTGCACGTTATTATACTCCAAGTGGTCGGTTAATACAAAGACCTTATGAGAATGGTAGTCGAGACTATTATCAAGATTTTGGAAAACAAGATAGAGAAGAAGTCTTAGACTCACTCCGGGTTGGAAAACCAAAATATAAAACCAAACAGGGTAGAGAGGTTTATGGCGGTGGAGGAATTTCACCAGATATTCATATTCCACTAATTGAATATAATTTGGAAACGAACAAGCTACTAGGAAACCCTAAAAGACTAACTTTTAACTGGGGCACTCGATTTGCAAATGAGAAAAAAACAAATTGGCAGAATGTTCGTATTTTCAATCAAGAATTTCAGGTTACTGATAAAGTTCTAAATGATTTTTATACATATGTTAGTGAAAAAGAAGTTATTTTTGATAAGGATGCCATAGGAAAAGACACTGATTATATTAAATCTGTGCTAAAGGCAGAAATTGCAGGAGCTATTTGGGGGAAGTCTGCATATTACAATATTTTAGTCAGTAATGACCCACAAATAACAACCGCAAGATCGCATTTTGAAGATGCCGCAGAGTTTCTTTCGGTGAATTAGAGCCCTTGAAATTATTTGGAGTTTTAACAAACGTAGTTTGACATTCCTCAATGGCAGCATTATTTTCGTGGACGTTTACAAGGCTTTAGTAAGGAGAACATGGTAATGGTACAATATTTCTTAGATGGAGGTCCATTTATGTACCCCATCCTTGGTCTTTTGATTTTTGGTTTGGGGTTTGGCATAGAAAGGGTATACACTCTTTTTCGTGCATCAGTTAATGCGAAAAAATTCATGGAAAGCATACGCACTGCACTTCAGGAGGAAGGGCGTGAGAAAGCAATAGAGATCTGTTCTAATACTCGTGGTCCTGTTGCGGAGGTGTTTCATGCTGGTTTGAGTCGTGCTCACCGTGGTATTGATGCTGTGGAGAAAGGCATAGAGAATGCTGGTACTATTGAGATGGCTTTTCTTGAAAAAAACATGGTATGGCTTAGTACAGTTGTAACTCTAGCTCCAATGTTAGGATTTACAGGAACAGTTGCTGGTATGATCCAGGCTTTTGATGATATAAAAGCTGCAAACGATATATCACCAGCTGTTGTAGCCGGAGGTATTTCTATTGCCCTTTTGACGACTCTTTTCGGATTAGTTGTAGCTATAATCATTCAGACATTTCAAAACTTTCTCATCACTCGAGTTGATAAATTGATCATTGATATGGAAGAAAACTCTGTATTATTATTAGATGAATTGGTTGAAATGGAAGGTGATTCAAAATAGAAATTAATAGGTAATGGTATAATGAAAAAAAGAGTAAAAGCAGGGGAAATACCCAGTGGTTCGATGGCGGACATTGCATTTTTACTGTTAATTTTTTTCCTCGTTACGACAACAATTGACATGGATAAAGGGCTTGGTCTAGTTCTTCCTCCTAAAGGAGAAGAGAAAGAAATCCCTAAAAAGAATATAGCAAATATTCTTATCAATGCTCGAGGCGATGTTTTATTAGATAAAGAACCGCTACAAATTAAAGATATTCGACAAGTGGTTTTAGAAAAAATGGCCGCTAATGACAAGCTTATTTTTTCTGTTAAAACGCATCCTAAAGCTAAATATCAGGCTTATGTAGAGGTGCTTGACCAGCTCAAAATGGCAAATGCAACTAGGATTTCTATAGCGGAGACCGAACAATGAAGTTTTCCGCAAAGACTAAAGTATCTGGAGAGATTCCCACCTCTTCTATGCCAGACATTATTTTTATGTTACTTATTTTCTTTATGGTTACGACAGTACTTCGAGAATATGAGGGTTTAAATGTGTTTTTGCCCCAGGCCAGAAAAATTGAGAGGCTAGAATCAAAGCGGCATACTTCCCATATTTTTATTTCCAAAGATGGGATGATCTCTATTGATGATAAAATCATTCCTATGGATAATGTTAAGCATGTGATGTATGACAAAAGAGTAGCAGACCCACAATTAACCGTTTCACTAAAAGCTGATAGAGAAGCCTCTATGGAACTTATAAGTGATATGCACAATGAGCTTAGAGAGGCCGATGCATTAAAGATTAATTATTCATCGAAAACAGCGGCACCTTTATGATCATTAGAAAAGATCCAAGCGTATCACTCAAATTGCGCTACCCTATTGTTGTAAGAATTACAACCCTTATAGCTGTAGTAATGTTGATTACACTTCTTATTGCGTTCCCTAGATTTGGTGTAAAGGAATTTTTAGAAAAGGAAATCCAAATTGAAATCGAACAGTTTGACATTCCCCAGACGCAACAGTTTGAATTACCACCCCCACCATCTCGTCCATCTATTCCGGTAGAGTCTGAAGATGAAGATTTAGCAGATGATGTTACAATAGAAGAAACTGAGCTTGATGATTTTGTAGAATGGGATTCTCCCCCACCTCCACCCAATGAAGGACCTCGTGTTAGATTTATTCCTTATGATGATCCTCCTGTGCCTCTAGGGGGATATGGTGCTATTCAACGTAATATTGTATATCCAGAGATTGCACAAGAAGCTGGAATTGAAGGAACCGTTGTAATCCAAGCCTTTGTAGATAAAAAAGGAAAAGTCACGGACACCGTTGTTCTTAAAGGTATTCCTAATACAGGCTTAGATGAAGCGGCTATGGTTGCTATTACGAAAACAAAATTTAAACCTGCAAAACAGCGAGATAGAGCTGTTGGTGTTTGGATATCTATACCAGTTAATTTTCGTTTGAAAGGCTAAATAAACCCTCCCGTTGGAGGGGAGTATTTTATAATGACGTCCTCTAACAAAGATAATAGATTAACCGCCACATCTAGAACAGATAGGTGGTGGTTTGAGCCTGTTTGGACAGGTCTGGGTTTTCTTGCTTTTGTTGTATATACCACATGGTCTATGCTACAGGCAGAGTTTTATTGGTTTAGTGCCAACCAGGGAGGTTTTGGAGGATATTTATCCCCTTTTTATTCACCATTGATTTTTATTAACCCAAGCGCTATTGGATCGGCTCCACTTGACCATGCTTGGTTTGGGTCATGGCCAATTTGGTGGCCCAAAATTATTCCAGCATCTCCAGCCATTCTCATTCTTATGGGGCCCCTATCATTTCGAATGACTTGTTATTATTACAGAAAATTCTATTACCGTGCTTATTTCCTTTCCCCCCCAGCTTGTTCTGTAGCTAGTTTTCCTAGAAAAAATTATAAAGGAGAAACGGGCCTTCTAATTTTTCAAAACCTTCACCGTTATACGATGTATATAGCTATTGGCTTCATAGTTATTCTAACCTACGATGGGTTAATGGCATTCTTTAGAAATGGAGAGTTTGGTGTAGGAGTTGGTTCAATTATTCTTATGATTAACCCAATCCTTCTTGCGGGGTATACTTTTGGTTGTCATGCACTTCGCCATACAGTTGGTGGTAATATGAATTGTTTTTCCTGTCCAAATGGGAAACAAAGTATACGTTATAGATTATGGAAAGGTATTTCATGGCTTAATGGTCGTCATATGATGTGGGCATGGTTAAGTATGATTTGGGTAGCATTGGCTGATATTTATGTAAGGATGGTGGCTATGGGTAAGTGGATTGATTACAGTACTTGGAGTATGTAAATAGAGATGGATATCTCAGGAATAAAAATAGTTGAGCATGATGTTATTGTGCTGGGTGCCGGTGGGGCGGGCTTACGTGCAGCTATAGAATGTTCAAAGCGAGGTCTCAGTACGGCCTTGGTTTGTAAATCACTACTTGGGAAAGCCCATACAGTGATGGCTGAAGGGGGAGTAGCTGCAGCCCTAGGAAATGTTGATTCTCGGGATCATTGGAAGGTCCATTTTAGAGATACAATGCGGGGTGGAAAATTTCTTAACGTTTGGAGAATGGCTGAGTTACATGCTAAACAAGCGCCAACTCGTGTACGTGAGCTTGAAGAATGGGGAGCGGTTTTTGATAGAACAAAAGTTGGACTTATTAACCAAAGGAACTTTGGGGGGCACCGATATCCGAGGCTCGCACATGTAGGTGATAGAACAGGTCTTGAGATAATAAGAACTTTACAAGACTATGGAATTCATCAAGGAATTGATGTCTACATGGAATGTACAGGCCTTGACTTTTTAAAAGATGGAGAAAAAATTTCAGGCATGGTAGCTATGTGGAGAGAGACTGGAGAATTTATCATTTTTAAGGCAAAAGCTGCTATTGTTGCTACTGGCGGTGGTGGAAAAGCTTGGAAAATCACCTCTAATTCATGGGAATATACTGGAGATGGCTATGGAATGGCTTATGAAGCTGGAGCAGAATTGATGGATATGGAATTCACTCAGTTTCATCCAACTGGTATGGTGTGGCCACCATCGGTTAGGGGGACATTAGTTACAGAAAGTGTTCGGGGAGAAGGTGGTGTTTTATTAAATAGTGAAGGTAAACGGTTTATGTTTGAAAATATTCCGGATCGTTTTGCCTCAGAGACAGCTGATAGTGAAGAAGAGGCAGCAAGATGGCGTTCAGGGGATAAAGATGCACGACGACCTCCTGAATTATTAACAAGAGATGTAGTTGCTAGAGCGATAAGAAGAGAAGTGAAAGCAGGACGAGGTTCGCCGCATGGTGGAGCCTTTTTAGATATAGCTACTAAACGAAGCTCTGAAGATATACAAAGGAAACTGCCATCAATGTATCATCAGTTCAAAGTATTGGCAGAATTAGATATTACTGTGGATCCAATGGAGGTAGGACCGACCCTTCATTATTTTATGGGTGGTATACGAGTAAATGCAGATTCGCAGATGTCAAGAGTGCCAGGGCTTTTTGCTTGCGGTGAATGTTCAGGTGGAATGCATGGCGCTAATCGTTTAGGAGGGAATTCTCTGTCAGACCTTTTAGTTTTTGGAAAGCTTTCTGGAGAGGGAGCTGCAAATTATATAGAACAAATGAAGTCAAACCCTACTACTGATGATAGTCAAATTAAATTAATTATTAGAAATGCTACTGATATATTAAACCGAGACTCAGGAAAAAACCCGTATCTTCTACATGAACAACTGCAAGAAATCATGCAAAATAATGTAGGCATAGTTAGGACGGAAGAATTGTTAACAGATGGAATTGATGAACTTGAAAAGTTGAAAGAGTCATTTAAAAAAATAAAAGCTGATGGAGCCTGTCAGTTTAACCCTGGTTGGCATGAAGCAATTGCTTTGCGTAATCTTTTAATTACCTCAGAAGCTGTGGCGCAAGCTGCCCTCATGAGACAAGAAAGTCGTGGAGCCCATACCCGAGTAGACCATCCTGGAGAGAAAAAGGAGTGGTTAAACTATAATATTGTTTTGAGGAAAAATAATGATGGTTCTATGGTCTCTGAAAAAATTGAACGTGAAGTACCAGAAAAAGATTTAGAGCGTATTGCTAATCTCACAATTGATGAGGTTGAGGAAGAAGTTTCCTCTAAAAGTTAAGATGCCAGGAAGAGAGTTTAGAATTTTTCGCGGTGATGGTACTAAGGGAGAGATGGTACCTTATAAAGCTGAAGTTGATCAAGGAATGGTTGTGCTAGATGTTATTCATCGTATTCAGGCAGAAAGTGCAAACGATATGGCAGTACGATGGAATTGTAAGGCTGGGAAATGTGGGTCTTGCAGTGTTGAAATAAATGGAAAACCAAAGCTTGCATGTATGACCCGAATGAATGAGTATGATACTAATGAAAAAATTTCAATTAGGCCTATCCAAGCATTTCCAATAATGAAAGATCTTGTATCCGATGTTTCTTGGAATTATAAACAAAACAAAAAAATTGCACCATTTAAACCAGACAAAACGAAAAAAGACAGTAATGGTGATTATCGTATGATGCAAGAAGATGTAGACAGGATTCAAGAATTTAGGAAATGTATTGAATGTTACTTATGCCAAAACGTCTGCCACATATTACGTGATCATAATGAGAAAGATAAATTTGTGGGCCCACGCTTCATGATTAGACTTGCTGGGTTAGATATGCACCCTTTAGATACAGAAGATCGCTTGCCAAAAGTTAAAAATGAATTTGGTTCAGGAATGTGCAATATTACCCGTTGCTGCACGGATGTTTGTCCTGAAAATATTCAAATTACGGATAATGGCATTATTCCAATGAAAGAGAGAGTAGTGGATAGATACTATGATCCTTTAAAATTGGTTTTTAGACAGCTAAAGAAAATATTTAAATAGATTAATCTGGGAAAAGCATGTTTTTATTAGTGCAGGAATATTTTTTGCAACATTAGAAAACTTTCTAACTCTCAACAATCTAAATAAACAATAATAGAGATTAGTAAAACATTCTTTTAATTTTTTGTGTGATCGAATAAAAAATCTTTCTGATCTGACCACCGATCAAATAGAAACTTTTTTACATCTTTCCCAGACTTACGAAACTGCTTTTGAATGGAAAGAGAAAAAGATCCTTCGTTTAAAAAGTTTTCAGCAAAAGGCTCAAGGAATTCACCCTCATCAAAAGTTGTAAGCCCATCCATAGCTAACAATAAAAACTTTTCACAAAGCTTTTTAATTTTTATTCCATCAAAAACATTATAATTATAATTTAATGTACTAGCGGTAGCATTTAGCATATTTCGTTGTGAACTTGACCAACTTTTGCATATTGAGAGAACCGTATCAAAAATTTGCGGAGACCTCAATATTCCCTTAAAAAAAGCCGCTGGTGCTATTTCGTAACCAAACGGTAATCGATCAGCTCCTCTAATTTCCAAAATATGTTTGAATCTTACCTGAGTGAAAATTTGGCGAAGAGCAATCATTACATCAGTTGTTTTTATATTACGATGAGATTCTATCGAACTAAGCCAGTTTCCGAGATTCCCAGCAAAAGTTCCGATAAAACCGTCTTGGTCAGATATGAAAATAACGGGTGTTTTCAGCACATAATCAACAAAATCATCAACGATTGTTTTAATGTCAGATATATTATGATCAAGAAGGCAATTGCTTCTAGCAGGATCTGTATTTCGCCAAACAATTTCCCTAATATTTTTTCGCCCAGAAGGTTTTCCCCTAAAAAAAGGAGCGTTTGAAAAAATGAGTGATGTGATAGGATGAAGGCAATCCCCAATAAAAGCCATTTTGGATGCCTGTTCTAAAGATGTATAGTCTAGATTTATTTGAATACTAGCAGAATTAAGCATCATTTCATGGCCAAATCTTCCAGTATCACAAAAATATTTGTGCATTAATTTGTATTTTTTTTGATTAATTATGTTTATGGTATTAGAATCTATAATTGGTTCTATAGCTAAGTCAGAGAGGATAAGATTCTTTTCTTCTGCTATAATTAGAAGGCTCTTAACATATTTTTTTACCTCATTGTCTAATCTTTTAAGTTGAGCATAAGGTCGGGAAGCGAATTCTATCTGGCCTCCAGGTTCGATTGACAATGATGGTTTTATATCATTATAAGAGTGTATTGTCTCGATATTCTCTCTTAAATCAGGGGTTGAGAACCCTTCTCCAGAATTGGCCGGGATCCGATTAAAATCTTTATCATAAATTAGATTTTCAATCTCTGCACCTATAGATAGACTCTCAGTTGTGCGAAGCATTGAAGAAAATGTTTTAATCAGTGCATCTTTAATTTTTATAGTATTCATATGAAGACATAGATAGAATCAATTTTTTTTCTTACTCTTTTTGAACATTAGGGATCAAGAAGACATATTTTTTTACCTCATAAAATAAAGAAACCGCCTATAGGCGGTTGTCTTTATAGAGATCCTCTCTTTTTTTGCGAGGAAGGGGTATTAGGCGTCTATGACAGCCTTTTATCTGTAACGGAAACTTTTTTAGAAAATAACTCCCGAATATTTTTTGAAATAGTATCTTGATAAGGCTGTTCCTTAAGGATTTGTTCTTGAAGTTTTAACAAACCTTCAATTAAAGCTTCTGGCCTAGGTGGGCATCCAGGGACATAAACATCCACAGGCACAACAAGATCCACGCCTTTCAATACATGATAGCCATATTGCCAGTAAGGTCCCCCACTAGTTGCACAACTTCCCATAGACACCACATATTTAGGATCGGCCATCTGTTCATATAGTTTTTTAACTCTTGTTGCCATCTTCATAGTAACTGTTCCAGCAACGATCATTACATCCGCTTGACGGGGAGATGAACGTGGCATCATACCAATACGCTCCAAATCATGCCGAGAAGCTGCTGTCGCCATCATTTCTATAGCACAACAAGCAAGTCCAAACTGAAAATACCAAGGAGATGTAGCTCTAGCCCAGTTTACAAGCTTATTAAGCGGGGCCACGAGAATATCTCCTACACCACTTTTTGACGTTTGGTTGTTAGTCATAATTAATCTTTTATTTGTTCTGTAGTCATATAAACTGGTTTTTTCCCCATAAAATCATGATGCGGGAGTATAGCATAGCCCTGCTGATTTCGTGTTGGACATGAAGAACAGGAAGTCGAACCATTTGAACGGTGTCTCACGATTTCAAGAATCTTTTTATCGGTTTCATCGGCTCCGGCAACCAATTCTTCATCTGTTTCGATATACCAGCGGAGAGTTACTAGATACCGATATGATTTTTTCTCATCTTCTTCACTCATTAGGATGTCCTCGGATTGATTGCTTCAGTTTTTACAATATAGAATTTATGCAAAGACCTTGATTTGACAAATCCCTTTCCTTTATAAATCATTTTATTTTAATAAAAAAAATTATTCAAAATAGAATTTCCTTTCTTGACAACTTAATACTAAGAGTTAAATTTCCTTTTAGCCAGACCAATTAACATTATGTCAAAATCAAAACCAACTCTTACAAAAAAGAATCAATTAATACAGGGCAATTCGATTTTAAAAGATCCAATCTTGAATAAAGGTACTGCTTTTACTAAACAAGAACGTAATAGGCTTAACTTAATAGGGCTTCTTCCACCAAGAGTTTTTAGTCAAAAAGAACAAGTAATGAGAGTATTAGAAAATGTTCGTCGCAAGCCAAATGATCTTGAAAAATATATTTTTCTTATTGGACTTCAGAATAGGAATGAAACTTTATTTTATAAAACTCTTATTGACAATATAGAAGAATTAATGCCAATTATATATACCCCAACGGTCGGAAAAGCATGCCAGCAATATGGACATATTTTTTAGACGACCACGAGGATTATATCTTACATCAGAGGATAAGGGAAATATTCAAGATATATTAGGTAATTGGCCGTATAAAAAAGTAGGAGTAATTGTGGTAACGGATGGTGAGCGTATTCTTGGCTTAGGGGATTTAGGTGCAAATGGGATGGGTATACCTGTAGGAAAACTTTCTCTTTACACTGCTTGTGCAGGTATTCCACCATCAGAATGTTTGCCTATTACTATAGATGTGGGAACAAATAATGAAACTCTTTTAAAAGACCCCTTATATATTGGACAAAATAAACCCCGATTAGGAGAACCAGATTATGTGGATTTGATGGATGAATTTATTGAAGCTGTCAAAACCTTGCACCCAAAGGCTATTATTCAGTTTGAAGATTTTGAAGGCACTCACGCATACAATTTTCTAAATAGGTATAGACATATAGCTCGGATGTTTAATGATGATATACAAGGTACGGCTTCTGTAATGCTTGCTGGACTTTATTCAGCTCTGAAAATCACAGGAGGAAAACTTTCTGAACAAAAGATTCTTTTTATGGGGGCTGGGGCTGCTGGAATTGGGATAGGAAACTTATTAACTAGCGCTCTTATTAAATCAGGATTAACAAAGTCAAAAGCTCAAAGCGCTAGTTGGTTTTTTGATTCAAAAGGCCTATTGGTAGCTGATCGAGAACATTTGCGAGAAATGCAATTACCTTTTGCACATAAATATTCAGCTATAGAAAGTTTTTCTGAGGCAATCCGACATTTAAAACCTACAGCTATTGTAGGAGTTTCTGGGCAAGCGGGTCTATTTACTGAAGAAGTAATTAGAACGATGGCAGATTTAAATGAACATCCAATTATTTTCCCCCTATCTAATCCAACTTCAAAAGCAGAATGTTCTGCTAAACAAGCATATGAATGGACAAATGGCAAGGCTATTTTTGCTAGCGGAAGTCCTTTTGATGCAGTTACTATTAATGAGAAAACTTTACATCCTGCTCAGGGTAATAATGCATATATTTTCCCAGGCGTCGGACTTGGGGTTTTAGCAAGCGGTGCAAGAACAATAACAGATGAAATGTTTCTAGTTAGTGCTGAGGCACTATCTGAAACAGTGAATGAAAGCAATCTTAAACAAGGAATGTTATACCCACCATTAAGTTCTATTAGGTCTGTCTCCAAAAAAATTTCTATTGAAGTTGCAAAGCATGCTTATAAAGCTAAGAGCACAACAGAACAGGAGCCTAGTAATGTGGATGCCTATATTGACAAAATGATGTATTTACCAGAATATATATCTTATTCCTGATAACAATGCTAGGAGTAGAAAACTACTTCAATAATTACTTTGACCTGAATTCGTTTCTTAATTTAATTGCTTTGTCAAAGGCCTTCTCTGGTACAATATCCCCACGAATATATGGATATACAGTTTTTACAAGCTCTCTCCACTCGTCTAATTCATCTTCAGATACGTTATGAGAAACAAGTCCATATTCTTCCATAACCTTTATTGCCTTGTCGTCAAGTTCTCGAATTTCATTTGTTAGTTCAGTTTCGGCCTTTTTTGATGCATTAATTATTAAAGTTTGGATTTCAGGAGATATTTGATCCCAAATTTTTTTCTGCATGATAGTACCTCCCATCAGTGGAGCCCATCTCAAATTGGCCATATGTTTTGCTCCAGCAAACCACTGTCCCCCAAGTGCTAGAAGAGGAGTAGTATTAAATGCTGTAACCATACCTGTTTGTAAAGCAACAAGAAGATCAGTTGCTGCAAGAGGTACAGGGGAAAAACCAAGGCTTTCATGCATTTCCATATCTGAGCCTTCATCAGCCCAGACGAATAATTTATGACTTTTTAAATCATTAGGAACACGTATCGGTGATTTAGCAAAATAGCGAACCCAGCCAACCTCACCCCAATGGAGGAAAACATAACCTTTTTCTTCAAGTTTTTCTATTAGTTCGGGAGTCATTTTTTCACGAACGTAATCTTTCTCTTCATCTGAATTATATAGCATTGGTATGTGAGATATTGCGGTAAATTCAGGAACAATATAAGCAAGCCCTCCTGTTGATAAAGTTGCAGCATTTAACTGTCCAATACGCATCTTACGAATCACCGCTGATTCATCTCCAGCAACACCACCAGGATATATAGTTAGTTTTACCTCTCCATCAGATTCGTCACGCCAGTTTTGCCCCATTTCTCGAAGCCTTAAATCCCAAGGAGAACCATGTGCAGCAAGTGTTGCAAGCTTTATATTAATTTTTTTTGCATCAAGGGGCATGGAAAAAAAAGTGAGAAAAACAATTATTATTCTTATGATCATAAGATGGAAGTTAAGATAAGCTGATATAAAGGAAAAAGTTTAGTATTTGAAAAAGAGAATTTTTTGACTTGAAAAAATAATTATTAGGATTATTTAAAGGTCGTGGTGAAAATAATAAGTAAGACTATATTGTTAAACGGAACCCTATAACAATTATATGACAGCTGGAAAAATTATTATATTAGTTAATCCTAAAGGGGGTAATAAAAAGGCCCCTAAAATACTTCGTAAGGTTTTGCCTATATTAAATGAATCGAAAATTAATTTCCAAATTATTGAAACTGAATATGAAGGGCATGCCAAAAAGTTAGCTCAAGGACTAGATTTAAATGGAATTATTGGTCTTTGTCAGATTGGGGGAGATGGTACATTTCATGAAGTTGTAAATGGGGTTTTAACGAGACAAGATGGGAAGCAAGTCCCTTTGGGTTATATTCCTGGGGGAACTGGGAATTCTTTTATGTATGACTTGAAATGTCTTGAACCAGTTGAAGCTGTTAAGCGTATTATAGTAGGAGCAACTAAGAAAATTGATGTAGTGGAAGTAAAAATGTTAAATGAGAAAATATATTGCATCAATATTGTAGGGTGGGGAATGGTAACTGATATAAATAGTTCTGCTGAAAAAATCCGATGGCTTAAAGGACAGCGGTATAATGTCATGACAATTCTACATGCATTAAAATTAAAAAGACGCTCAGCTGAAATATTGATTGATGGGAAGAAGATAAGTGACAAATTCCTCTTTGCAATTGCTTGTAATACAATACATACAGGTCGCGGAATGAAAATGGCACCCAAAGCCGATCTTAATGATGGATTAATTGATTTAATTCTTGTTAGGGAGGCGGGCAGAGTTAAGCTTTTAAAAATGTTTCCCAAAGTTTTCGATGGAACCCATATTAACGATCCTATTGTAGAGTACCATCAAGTTAAATCGTTTTCAATTATACCATCAGAGGATGAGACTGTTAATCTAGATGGTGAATTAAAAGGAAGTACACCTTTGTTTGCAGATGTTATCCCTTCGGCAATTTCAGTATTTGTTTAATGAAGCCAACAAAAATAGTTGTATTGATTGCGCTGTTTTTTTTAGAAAGTAAAATTTTATGTCAAACTTGGGAAGTTGTAAAAATTGCAGGTGATACATCAAGGAATCTCTCTTTTACGGAAATGCAGGGAGAAGTCTTATTCGCAACTCAAGAAGGAAGACAGGCCTCTGACATCCAAGCATTTGATATTTCAACAATTGATCAACTAAGATATTTAGGCAAGAAAAAAATTACCCCTCCTTTGAAGACTCGGGTAGTAGGGGTGGTTGGAGGTTCAGCTGTAGGCTATAGTGTTGGCTATATGATGGGAAACATTATTTTGTGGTGGTTATCATATGAAGATTTGGGATCATTAAAACTTTTTGGGCCAAGACCTGAAGATATCAATAGCGGGCAACAATTAATAGCTGATCTTGCATTCAAGATTTCTATGTTAGTAGGAATTTTTGGAGGCTATGAGTGGAAAACACAATTTATACAAGAAGAGAAAAACTATGACTTATTTAGTTTTTCAGACGTGGAGCGAGAAAAATATATACAATCAATAATTTGGCCAAACCGTTCAAAGGTGATTAAAGAAATTGTTAAAAAGAATGTCAAAAGGCTTAAGGGTTTAATAAATAAAAATTAACACACATTATTTTTTTTAGAGGGATTATAATTTGAATTAAGTTCGATTTTTAAAATCTCGAACAATCGTTCGATATCATCAATGCTATTATACAGGTAAGGAGAGATCCTCATAGAGTTACCTCTAATACTAACATAAACATTTTTTTCTTTTAATTGTGCTATAAGACTCTTTGGTATACCATGAGGAAAGCGAATGCCAATAAGGTAGTCGACTCTCATTTCTGGTGGAGATACTTTGAGTCCAATATTTTCCGCATAGTCACCAATTGTATTAGTCAATTGAGCGAGCGTTTCATTAACATTTTGAATTTTCCATTCAAGTATTTGTTTGAATGCTGTTATTGCCATAGGCATAATAGCGAAATTACTTCTCTCCCCAACATCAAACCTTCGAGCACCTGCTTGGAAATCCTTTTGATAGTGAATTAAATTACTAAAATCTTCACTATGGGAACGGTTAATCCAATTGTGCTCTAAAGGAACTCCTTCTTGCCACCTTGGAGCAATATAAATAAAGGTTAAGGAATATGGGCCAAGTAACCATTTATATGAAGGAGCAATAATAAAATCAGGGTCGATATCAGAAATAGAAATAGGAAGTACCCCAGCAGATTGGGCAAGGTCAAGCACTATTGTTGATCCAACATGGCGACATCTTTCAGACACAGATTGTATATCTATGATGGCACCGTCTGTCCAGTGGCAGTTAGGAATAGCAACTACGCTAGTGTTGCTTTGGATCTGGTTAATTAGGTTCTCAGTAATTGATTGATCCTTACGACGTTTTGAAACAATAAGATTAGCACCGACATTTTTTGTTTTTTCAAACCAACCATAATAGTTTGAGGGAAACTGATCTTCCATTACAACCACACTATTACCACTCTTAATGGGGAGATTTAAAGTAGCTATTCCGACCCCATAACTAACCGAAGGAATGATTGCTATGTCATTCGATGTTGCCCCAATAATTTTTGCAAAAAGTCCTCTAGCAACCTCAGCTTCATCAAAAAAGTTTTCTGCTTCGATTTTCCACGGAGATTTTTTCCGAGAGACACCTTTTAACCCTGCCTCCGTCACAGACTTTAGTGAAGGAGACATATAAGCACAGTTTAAGTAAATGAGATCATCAGGTATATCAAACAGATCTTTTTGGTTGGATATCAACATATAAATAGAATCTTGTAATATTTGTGACAAAGATGCAACGATAAACGTGTTGTGCGGTGTTAACTTATACTAACTATAATATAGAAATAGTGAGGTGAGAGAAATGAACAGTAAAGATATACGGAATAAGCATAAAGAATATCTTTTTGAGGCTGTAAAGAATTATTATAAAGAACCTATTGTTGTGTCGAATGCAAAAGGAACCCGCGTAAATGATATGGATGGAAATTCATATTTAGATTTTTTTGGAGGCATTCTAACAGTATCAGTAGGCCATGCTAATGAAGAAGTCATCAAGTCTATTACGACTCAAGTAAATCATTTAACTCATATTTCATCTCTTTATCCTACAATACCTGTAGTTGAACTAGCGGAACGGTTAGCAAATATTGCACCAGGTAATCTTGATAAAGTTTTCCTTAATGCTTCAGGTACTGAAGCGGATGAAACGGCAGTTATGATGGCTCAGCTTTACACTGGTAATTCAGAAATTTTAGCACTTCGCCATGGCTATTCAGGAAGATCTTTGTTGGCCCAATCTCTTACAGCGCATGCATCATGGAGGGCGTTGCCAACCCAAGTCCCAGGGGTTAAACATGCTTTGGCTCCATACTGTTATCGGTGCCCATTGAAACTTAGTTATCCCGAATGTGGACTAGCCTGCGCAGAGGATGTAGAAGAGCTAATTCGTACGACGACTACAGGTGAAATTGCCGGTATCATTGCTGAGCCAATTATGGGTGTTGGTGGTTTTATTACACCTCCAGACGAATATTTTAAGGTAGTAGCTGAAATAGTTCGCAATCATGGCGGAGTTTTTATTTCTGATGAAGTTCAAACTGGTTTTGGTCGAACTGGAACTCAATGGGGTATTGAACAATATGATGTTGAACCTGATATGATTACTGTAGCAAAAGGCATCGCGAATGGAATGCCATTAGCTGCTGTTGTTACGACTAAAGATATAGCTAGCACTCTCACAAAGAATACAATTTCAACTTTTGGCGGCAACCCTGTTAGCTGTGCTGCTGCTAGTACTACAATCGATATCATGAAAAGAGATAATTTGAAGGACAATTCTTTAAAAATGGGAAAAATCCTTCGTAATGGTCTAGAAAATTTGAAGGAAAAATATCCTAAGGTTATTGGAGATGTTCGAGGAAAAGGTCTCATGCAAGGAGTGGAGCTTGTAGAGGATGAAAGCAAAGGGAACAGGACACCAAATATTAAAGCTACTGACCAATTTATGGAAGAGACGAAAAAGCGGGGACTTCTTATAGGGCGTGGTGGTATTTATGGAACCGCATTAAGAATTGCCCCACCATTGATTATTAATAATAGTGAAGTAGAAGAAGCATTGGGTATAATGGACGATTCCTTTAAAGCAATAGGAGTTTGATATGAAATATGGATATCAGAGAACGGTTAATTTTGATTTTGAAAAGGTAGATAAAAAAATCAGAGAAACATTGTTGGAGGAAGGCTTTGGTATTTTGACAGAGATAGATGTAAAAAAAGCGTTTAAAGAGAAACTTAAAATTGATTTTCAACGTTATAGAATTTTAGGTGCTTGTAATCCGCCACTTGCACATAAAGCCCTCACAGCTGAGCTTGAAGTAGGGATGCTAATGCCGTGTAATGTGGTAATATGGGAGAATTTAGATAGTAGTGTAACTATATCTGTAGGAGATGCTGAAGTTCTTCTGTCTGTTACAGAAGCTGATTTACATTCTATTACGAGCGAAGCAAATCAGCGCTTGAAAAATGCTGTTGACGCTGTATAAAATCCAAATAAAGTTATGCCAATTTTTGATTACAAGTGTAATAATTGTGGGGACAAGTTTGAGGAACTTGTTCTTTCTAAGCATGATGAACCTGAAAGGTGTCCATCGTGTACAGATCAAAAAATAGAAAAACTTATGAGTGTACCAGCAGCTTTGACATTTAATTCTATTTCAAATTCTTCTAGTGAGTGCCCATGTGTAGAAAAGCAGGGCACAGGTTTCTCTTGAACATAATACAACTCCCGGTCGGGAAGTGGTTAAAACACATCTTATACTTTGACAGTTGATCATTATGGCCTTTCCTCCTTGCTTCCACCGCTGGGAGCATTAATATTTTTGCATTTTGGATAAAACATGTTTATTTAGCCCTTCTTTTTGGGCTCTGGCTAGGTTGTTTTATTCTCAATAGTTGGAATCCTTTTTTCGCTACCAGCCATACAATTGGAAGTATAATCAATGTTTTTTCCGACCCCGGAAATACTAGCATTATAATTTATAGTTTAGTTGTTGGTGGAACATTAACGCTAATAACTGCTACTGGAGGTGTTCTTGGATTTATTCGGTGGCTTGAAAAACATAAATGGGTAAATAATTCAACTCAGGCACAGCTCGTACCTTTCCTAGTTGGTTTGTTTATTACTGTAGAAAGTTCGATAACCTCCCTTGTTGCAGGTACAGTGGGACGACCACTTACTGATCGATTTAATATCAGCCGAGAGAAACTAGCCTATATATGTGATTCAACCTCAGCACCAATTTGTATTCTAATTCCTTTTAATGGATGGGGAGCATTTATTATTGGTCTATTATCAGTCCAAGGAATAGAATCACCAGTCTCGGTTCTTTTCCAAAGTATTCTAGTTAATTATTATCCGATGGCTGCTATTGCTATAGTTTTATTTTCTATTCTTTATAAATGGAATATCGGACCTATGGCTATGGCTGAAATAAGAGCAAAAAATGAAGGAAAACTCTATAATGACGGTGCTCGCCCAATGCTTGGACAAGATATCTTAGGGGTAAAACCTATGCCTGATATTGAACCAAAGGCTTTTAATCTAATTGGCCCAGTAATAACCATGGTTGTTGCAATTGTTATCGGGATATATGTAACAGGTCGATTGAGTATCGGAGAACAGGAGTTTACCTTTTGGAATATTATTAAATCCAGTTCTGGGTCTACAGCGGTGTTGTGGTCGGTCATTATGAGCTTGATAGTAATAGCCGCACTAAATTTTTTTAGAGGTCTTTCTCTTAATAATTATATGGATTGTATTTTTAAAGGAATGGGGGGCATGATTCCTGTGGTTACTTTGTTAGTATTAGCTTTTGCTCTTGGAAATGTAATCAGGGAGTTAGGGACCGGTGTTTATATAGCTGGAATAATATCTAATGTTGTTAACATCAAGATGGCGACGGTTGGCCTTTTTATTATATCCTGTGTGATGGCGTTTTCTACAGGAACTTCCTGGGGGACTTTTGCGATTATGGTTCCTATTGCTATTCCTATGGCAATGGAATTAAATGGTGACATACCAATGTTTCTAGCCGCGGTTCTTGGTGGAGGCATCTTTGGCGACCATTGTTCACCTATTTCTGATACAACGATTATTTCTTCCATGGCTTCGGGTTCTGATCATATTGATCATGTCCGAACCCAAATGCCATATGCAATCATTGGCGGATTTATTGCAATTGTTCTTTACCTCATTTTAGCTTAACTATTTTTCAATAATTGAATACAGTTACTCTGACTAAATGCAAAGAAAAGTTATTCTCAACCATTTAGTTTAAGTCCTCAATTCATAGGTTTTAAGCATGGTTTTCCACTTTCTTATTTTTTCTTGACATATATATCATAATCAGGTTACACTTAGGCGATTGGCTTCCCTAATCCGGGGTAAATAGCTAAACGTAAAATCCGAGGTAACCTGTGAAACGAACAGCAAAAGGCATATTCGTTCTGATGGGTCTTACTATTCTGACCTATTCAGACCTATCTGGACAACTTCTAAAGAAGAAAGGTGACGTATACACTGTTGAGGGTCAAGTAATTGATCTTGAAGGTGAGGGTGTAGGTAATATAGAAGTTAATCTTTTGGATAGTGATGGGAAAAAAGTTGGAAGCGAGACAACAAAAAAACGAATTGGGAAAGGTTCATTCGAATTCAAGAAGATTTTACCTGGTAATTATACAGTCTCGGCTTCAGGTGAAGTTGGTGATGCAAGCCAGGAGCTCACAGTTGAAGATGAAGATTTAGTATTAGAATTAACTCTTGGTGCTGAGCTAGCTGAACAAAAAACCTCTGTTCCAACAGATGGAGCTGTAGCTGGGGAAGGAACTACTTCTGCTAGAATGCCTCAAGAAGAATATGTAATGACCGAAATTAGTTTTGAGCTTAAAAAAATGGCAGCTGAGTTAGACCATCTATCAGGACAGGTTCGGGATCTTCAGGCAAGAAGTGAGATGTGGACAAACCCTTTGTCTATTTACCAAAAAGAAATTATTCTAGACAATGGCAGTACTGTTTTTGGCAAAGTTGTATACCAAGATGAGGACATTCTAAAAGTAGAATCCCTCGTTGGCTATCTTGTTATTGATCGAAGTACTGTAGTAAGAATTGTAGAGAATGTAATGTCTCAAGAAGAACAAGAGTATGTTCCTGAACAGATACGTGAATCGTACAGTCCTCCACCAATGCCAAAACTTGCTGAGCCACGTTATGTGTCAGCTGATGCTTCCAATAGAGCTTCAAGCAGAGATAGAGTAGCAAATATTGTATTGGTTGGTAATATTGCTGAGAAAACGGATCGCTCAAACAACAAAAGTTTATCAGGTCAAGTAAAGAACGTAGGTGGGAACAGAGCTGATTTTGTAAAAGTTAATTTTGTATTACGGAAAAATTGGAGTGGGGAAACAAGAACGCTGACCACTTTTGTAGGTGGATCCTACCACACATTTGATTCTGGGATCACTACAGACTCTTCACTCTTACCGGGTGCAACAGGAAATTTTGAACTTATCATCCCTAGTGACATTGGTTCTTTCTTGGGTTATTCATATACGATTGATTGGGAAGAATATGAATGATTAGAAAACATCAAATATTAATAACATTGACAGTAACGTTGACTGTTGGAAATGTGTTTAGTCAACAATCATCTGTATCAGCTCATGAAGGATCCCAATCCGACGCATTTTTCTTGGATTTGGGTGTAGTGATTGAACCCGTTACAGGAAACGAAAGGATCAGTCGATATATAAAAAAATCACCTGAAGAAGTTTCATTTGTCGTTGACAAAAAACCTAGTGGTTCAATATATATGGCATCTACTAAAGAGCTACATGCTACTCTAAAAAATATTAATGAAAAAATCGATGGCCTTGAAATAAGGTTGCAAAATGAAATGGTAGAATTGGAAGAAAAAAACTACAGTAGAATGAATGATAGAATTTCCCTCTTAGAAAAAGTTTTAGGCTCTCAGATGATAAGCCTAGAAGCTGAAAACAAAGAATTACGTAATTTGATTTCAGACTTTCTTGCTCAAGAAACGAATCCTTATGTTGAAAGTATGCATTCAGAACAAGCCCCAACTGTTCCTGGTATAGCCCTCGACGACTATGTAGAGTTGACTCCTGAGGAAGATGTAAAAAATCCTGATTTATCCAAGAATAGTTTTAATAGAATGGTTTATATGAATGGTGTTCTTGCATATCAGCGTCAGGATTATAGTGTTGCCATAGGACATTTAACAAAACTTGGCGTTTCTGATTTGGATGATATAACAGCAGGGAACATTCTTTATTGGCTTGCTGAATCATACTTTCGTCAAAATAGTTTTGGTGATGCTCTTCGCCATCTTGCAAGAGTTGATGTGCTCTTTGAATCAGATAAACGTGATGATGCTATGGCACTAACTGGCATGGTATATAGAGCAATGGGAGACGATGTTCAAGCACAGCAAGCTTTTGCAGAAATAATAGATATATTTCCTGAAAGTGAATATCTGAGACTTGCTCAGATGGAATTAAAAAAATCCATTAATAGATGAAATTAAGACAGAAGACAATATTTATTTTGTTATTCATGCTTTGCATGGCTCCTCTTATAGGAGTTACAAGAGTATCATTTACTCATCCAGGGTATATGATGAAGATTCCTACAACCTTTATAAAAAGGTCTCCTTATTTATTTACAACTGGCTTTACAAGTGAGATTCATAATTTTTCTCCTTTTAATACAACTAAGGGAGTATTCTTTAGCATGGATGTTTCTGACCGTTTTACCCTAGGCTTTTCTTCAGGTCAGGGTGGAGATACCACGGCAGTAGAAAAATTATTGGAATCTACATTTGTTCCACCGGTGGAATTTGGCTTCCATACACAGTATAAAGTTTTTGTAAGACAAGATATGTCAGTATCCATTGGGCTCCATGATATTATTTTCGAAAATGATACAAAAGATGGCTTAAGACTAGACCCCAAACAACTATCTTTCTTTGCTGCTGTTGGCAGTGAAAAGGAATTTGGTCAGTACAGTATGAATACTTATATGGGTTTTGGAACAGGAGGATTTTCTGTGACCCCAACTGGAGTAGCAACTGGATCTGTTCAATCTGATACTACAGAACAGTCCATGGGAGCTGGCGTTTTTGCTGGTATTTTATTAAACACACCTTTTATGCCCCAATGGGGTGGAATTGATTTTGTGGGTGAATTCGATGGTTCAGGCATCAATGTGGGACTCCGCATCCCCCTTACCTCGGATTACCGTCTGGGCTTAGGATTCACCCACATAGAAAATTTGCCTGAATTCTCTAACAAATACAGTGTAAAGCATCCAGGCTTTGTTTTGAATTTTACTATGACTATACCGAAAGGCGTTCCTGGTATACCAGGAGTGCCAGGAGGCCCGTCACCTATTCCGGATCGAATTCGTGGATCAGGAACTGGTATGATTGATTCTACTCTTATGGCTGCAGATGGTGCTGTTACAACTCTGCGAGACTCACTCAAGGTTTCTCGACATCAGGTTCGAAACCTTGCCACTCAAGTCTCACTGCTTCAGCAGAAATCGTTGTCATTATCAGATTCTGTAAAGTCACTTAATCTTTCCAAAAATGTGTCTCAAAAAAATATTAATCGAGCGATGAGACACTTATCTAGATCTCTACGATATTTTCACTCAGGGGATTATCGTGAGGCATTACAAGAAGTTGAAACAGCTCTAGAAATGAATCCTAACCTTGCTTTGGCTTATGCAAGGAGAGGATCTATTTATTATCAACTTGGTGATCCTCAGCGAGCAACCATTAACTGGAACCTAGCTCTTCAAATGGATCCAGAATATGATGATGTGCGAAACATTTTAAAAGCATTACATGAGAACAGACTTAAAACAACTAGTTTTTCAAGAGATGAGGATTAGAATATGGATATTGCCACATTAGTAGGAATTCTTTTAGGGCTAGGCTTTACTGTTGGTGGAATTGCTATGGCTGCTATAGCAGCGGGTGCATCCGCTATGGTTTTTATTTCAGTCTCCAGCTTTGTCATTGTATTTGGTGGTATGGTAGCGTCTGTTTCAGTTGCTTTCCCTCTATCTGATGTATTGAAGCTTGGAGCTGCTATGGGCGCTGTCTTTAAAGGTGGTGACACGAAACTTGGCGGTGTAGTGGATGAAGCTGTAGAACTGGCTGGGGTTGGCCGAAAAGGCGCAGCCGATCTTGAAAAGGGCATTGAAAGCGTTAGCAACTACTTTTTCAGGGACGGTGTTCAGATGGTTGTTGATGGATATTCTGAAGAAGAGATTGTGGATATTTTAAACACCCGCATTGACTACAGGGAAATTCGTGAAAAAAGTCAGGCTGAACTATTTAAAACAATGGGTACAATGTCACCTGCATGGGGTATGATTGGTACTCTTATAGGTCTTGTTATTATGCTTGCTGGTTTCGGAGGTGAAGGAGGCGGGACGGAATCTTTAGGTGTCGGTATGTCCGCAGCCCTAATTACTACTTTCTATGGTGCACTTCTAGCAAATCTTTTCTTTCTTCCTATGGCAGCGAAATTAAATGCAAGACTTTCCCAGACAAGTACTTTACAGGCAATGTTGGTTGAAGGTGCTCGTTTGATTCATCAGAGAAAACACCCACTCATTGTTCGAGAAAAGTTAAATTCTTTTATTCCTCCCAAGGAATGGAAAAAAGAGGAATAGGTTAAATGGCGGCAACTCCTCAAGAAAGAAAAAAATACATTGCTAAGGGTCGTGAACAAGTAGAAGAAGGCTTGCCAGGCTGGTTTGGAACATTCGCAGATATGATGACTTTATTATTTGCTTTTTTTGTTTTACTAGCCGCTATTTCTACTATTGACCCTGTTAAGCTTCAAGAAATGGCTGATGGTGTAGGTAAGTCAGTGGGCAAGAAGGAAAAGCTTGACAACCAGGCTATGTCTCTTTCAGATGTTAAGAAAGCAGCAGAAAAAATGGTTGAAGAAATGGAGGCAGATCCTGAAACAGGTGAAAAACCAGTTGAGGTTACAACTGGTCCTAAAGGTGTAACAATTGGAATTTCTTCAGATATAAGCTTTACTTCTGGTTCAGCAAGCCTTAGACCTGAAATTGTAAATGTTCTTGATAAAATTGTACCAACAATTCAGGACTCATATTTTCAAGTAGCAATTGAGGGACATACTGATACTGATATTCTTCCGAGGTCTATTCAGTCAAGATATCCTTCTAATTGGGAGTTGTCAGGAGCTAGAGCAGCAGCGGTTGTTAGACAGCTAATCAATATGGAAGTAGACCCAACGAGACTTCAAGCAATTGGCTATGCTCAGTATGTACCAAGAGATAGACCAACAGATAAAATTATTACAGACGATCTAATTCAAGAGTTGAATGCAACGAAGGAAATGAAAGCCCGGAATAGACGAGTAGAAATCACTTTTCTCGCGTCACGTTCGGGATCACAACCATCTATTATTAAGGAAGAAACCCCAGATGATAATAGTTAGTATTACTCCGAGGTAAAGAGGAGAATAGGAAAATGAAGATGCGGATAATCAGGTCTTTTATAGGACTTTTACTAATAACGAGCATTTCAGGACAGGAATCAACTTATCTGGCCCAAAAACTAATGCTTGAGAATAATCTGCGAAGTCGAATAGAATCGGCTTTACAGAAAGTCATGGATGACCACAGGTATGTTCTTGACGTAACAGTAGATTTAAAGTTTACACCTACGGTTACTGAAGAGGTAACCTTTAGACCAGCAGGTTCAAACGATGCTAAATCAGCTGTGAGAACAGGTCGCGAAGAAGCGTCGAGATCAACTCCTTTGACTTCGGAAACGCCAGAATCTCGATCACGGATGACGGGTATTCCTATTCCTGGCTTTGACTTCCAGAGTATGGAAGATGACGAACCAGTTGAAGCGGTTATTTCTGAAGAAATAGCTGAAGTTGAACTTTCGGTTCAAGGACCATCTGATGGCGCAGAAATTTTAAGTCAGTCTTACAAAGATACTAAAGCATCTGTACCAGTAGTTGAACGCTTAGAGGTAAGCTGTATTCTTCCAGAGGGGTCAGCTCCTGAACTAATAGAAAATGTGCGACAGATTATAATGGTAGCTTCCCATTTTGATAGAGCTCGTGGCGATGTGCTTTCTGTTATGACAGCTTCGTTTCGCCAAAGAAAAGATGAGAGGACAGCTGAATCAATCATTCTTCGCTCTATTGCTGAAAAAATTGATCAACTTGAAGAAAAACAAGCGGATGCTGAGGCTCAGGTTGCCGATGATTGGAGAATGGAGCTTGAAAGCTGGAAAGATGAAGAAGCTCGCCGTCGCGAAGAAGAAAGAGCTGTATGGAGAGCTGAAATTGATAGGCTTGAAAATGATCGTATCGCAAGAGAATTCGAAAATGAAAGACAACAATTATTAGAAAGAGATTCTCTTAGGATGAACCAATTAACCACAGAAATCTCTCAATTGAGAGATATTCTTGCTGGTCCCCAATTATCAGAAGAAGAACAGGTTGCTGCGGAAGTAGCGGTTGCTACTAAAGAAGATGAAAAAGCAGCCCTAGACTCTCTTATTGAACAAAAACTAGCAATGTTAGAACAAGCGCAGAAAGAGATGGAAGGAATGGGAGGAGGTATGAGTAACATGCCCATTTATCTTATGAGCGCAATATCACTGCTTGCTGTTCTAGCTCTTGCTGCAGTTATACTTTTTAATGGTCGTTCGAAACAACCCAAATATGTTATGCCACCTCCATGGATGATGCAACCACCTCCTTCGAAAAAAAAAGTGAATGATAAAAATGGAAATGGAGACCACCGTGCAACAGCGCAAGCACCCCCTCCCCCACCATCTCCTGTCGCTCCAGCACCACCTTCTTTTCAAGAAGATCCAGGAGTTTTGCAATCTGAAATGACGCAAACAAAAGAATCAGTGGTTTCAATGAGTGTTGGGGATCCTGATGTTGCAACTGCGGTGGTAAAGGATTGGTTAGAACAGGAAGCTCCTCCTGCCCCTGAACCCGAAGTTGTAGCGCCAGAGGCTCCGCCAGAGGCGGAAGACGATGGCGGAAAAAAGAAAAAGAAGAAGAAATAAGCCATGATTACAGAATACTACCAACTAGCCGGCATTGATAAAGTTGCCGTTGTATTTTCCATTATTGGCGAGAATGTCGCCGTGAAGCTTCTCAGGGGGCTATCCGAAACTGATGTCCAGAAAATTCGTGCGCGTTCTCGAGAGATGGAGCAAGTTTCTACAGCTCTAAAAAAACAGATTATGGATGAATTTTATCTATCTGTAATTTCACAAAAACTTAAATCTGAAAGTGAGCCGGAGTCCAAAAAACCCTTCGATTTTATAGAAGAATTAGCTGACGAACAGTTAATTGCATTATTGGAAGTTGAAGATCCTAGTATAATTGCTATTGCATTAGCTCAGGTTTCCGCGGAAAGACAGATGAAAGTATTAAGTCGACTAAACCCAGAAGTAAAAGGGAATGTTCTGATGAAGTTAGGTTCGTTGAACAATGTGCCTCTTGAAGGCATTGTTAATGTTGCCTCTCAACTACGGACTAAGTCTCTATATCTTCCAAAGGCTGTTGAATTTGCTCGAAGTGGTGGTAAAGACGTGGCAGATATCCTAGGTCAAATGACTCCTTTTGAAGAAGAGCAGTACTTAGACACTATTTCTCGAGAAGATCCTGAGCTAGCGGCTGAAATCAAAAAGTACCATTTAACGTTTGATGATATTCTAGCATCTTTCCCAGAGAACCTATTAAGAGACCTGATGAACTCTGTAGAGTTGGATGCTATAGCGATGGCACTCAAGGGAAGAAGTCAAGACCAGGTTGATAAAATCTTAGAAAATCTTCCTCAGAAAAAACAGGCGATGTATGAACCTGTAGAAGGAGCCGTGGCAAAAAATGATGTAGACAAGGCTCAGAAAAGTATTGTAGACGCCGCTCGCCAGATGGAGAAAGATGGGAGATTTAGCTTAGAAGAAGTGCTTGGTTCAGCCGAAATGGTTGCCTAAGTCTGGCGAATCTAATTATCTTTTAAAGCCTTCCCTTAACTTTAATATTGGGAAGGCTTTTCTTTTTTATGACAAGAATAGCAAACAATGAGTTTTTGTTTAAATAAAGCTTCCTCTTTATTAATCTTTTTGTTCGTTTGAGCTTATGGAAACTGATGAAACAAGAGAAAAAAAATCATAGTATCAGAGAAATAGTTGAACTGCTAGAAAACTTCATAAATGAGATCGAAAAAGTATTTATTGGAAAGCTTATGTATTCCTATTTAGCCCAATTTTTTTGGTTATAGGATTTAGATTTATCAAGTTTAGATATAAAGAACAAAAAATACGGAGGCACTCCCCGTGGACATACCAATCAGAAAGGTTGAAAAAAATTCTCAAAAGAAAAGGCTTTTCAAGCTATCCAGGATCCACATTGCTTGGCTTATCCAGGCAGACTGATGAAAAATACTTTTCAGCAAAAGATGAGCTAAATCAATTAGTTGAAATTATTTACCAGGGTCGCTGGGATCCATCAGAAACTAATATTTCACAAGACATGTTAAAAAAGCTGATTAAAAAGATTAAAAGCGCCACATTTTTGGGACAAAGGCAATCCTGAATATTATTTGTAAAACACAAATAATATAGCTATCTATTGGCTAGAAATTAATATTTTATTTGATCTGGAAGAGTTGGTAGTTCGCCAGCATTTTTTCTTGGCCTAGTATCATTATTTGCTACGCTCCATCCAGTAAGATAGACAAGTCGAGACACTTTTTCCAATTTTTGAAAGTCAATTTTTTCTATCGTATCTGTTGGTTTATGGTAATCATCATGGACGCCGGCAAAATAAAAAACAATTGGAATGCCAAATTGCGCAAAATTATAATGGTCACTTCTGTAATAAAATCTCTCAGGATCATCTTTTGAATTATAACGATAGTTTAAAAACATGTTGTCAATTTGATTGGCGGCATATTCGTTAATTTCATGCAGGTCTTGGCTAATCATATTCGAACCAATGATGTATACACTATCGGAAGCATTTCTCCCAATCATGTCAATATTTAGATCAGCAACAGTATTGGAAAGTGGGACAAGTGGTCTTTTAACATAATATTTTGAACCAAGCAAACCTCTTTCTTCTCCTGATACTGCAAGAAACAAAAACCCTCTTCTGGGCGTGTTATTATTTTTTGTAATAGCTTCTGCAATTTCCATAAGTGCTGATGTGCCCGAACCATTATCATCCGCACCGTAATAAATTTCCCCTTCTGCATTTTTTCCAACATGATCATAATGAGCTGAAATAACAATTGTTTCGTGACCAATAAAAGGATCGTTACCGGGGAAATAACCGGCAACATTATTGGAGACGATTGATTCTTTTTTAAGATTAATATTGAGACGAATATAACTGTTAGATATAGGCCTGCTATTGGATTTTCCTTCAAATTCCAGCTCAATCTGAAGGTCACGTAATGTTTTTCCAGTTTCTGATAGAATTTTATCAGCTGTTGTTTGAGAAATAGTAAGAACTGGTACATTAGGCTCAGAAGTTGGAAGAGACATGCTTTCGCGACGGAGCCACTTTTTCCAACGTTTTACCTTATCTGTGAAAAGTTCATCTGATTTAGGATTAGCAGCAATTAATATGGCCGATGCTCCATTTGTTTTAGCTTGGTTCAATTTTTGCCGGATATCAGCATAACGAGTATCAAGTGAACCATTGAATCTATTCGGGTTATCGAGATCTGGTTCTCCATCAAGAATTAGAACAACACAATTTTCTACTGAAATACCGGAATAATCATTATAATTATATTCCTTAGCTGCAATGCCGTAGCCAGCATAAACAATTGGTGCTTGAATTTCAATGTTGCCTGTAAGTCCTCTTGGGGACACAAAAAAATCTTCCTCGTATTGAAAGCTCTCTTTAACAGAGCTTGATCCATAATCTAACAGTAGAGCAAGCTCATTTTTATTTCCAATTTTTGTTTTCACTAGTTCATATCTCTGAAAAAAAGAATTATTGTTGACAAGGGGAGTTAGTCCCATACGACGAAATTGAGATGCTATATATTCTCCAGCAATAGCGAGCCCTGGCTCACCAGTAGCCCTTCCTTCTGTAATATCAGAAGCTAGAAACGAAAGATGTGCTTCAAGATCGTTTCTGGAAATCGTTTCCATTCCAGTCCGCGCTACTTCAAGATCAAATGAAGGAGAAAAGTAAATGTCAGATTGCCCAAAAAGTGAAATTACAAAAACTGTGGTAATGGCAGGAACTCTTAACATGAAGCGAAGTTAAGCACCCTTTTTCAGACAAAAAAGATGGATTGGAAGAGACATTGCCTCTAGCCTTGAAGTTAGAAGGTTATTTTAAAAAAGTTAGCGGTTGTTGATAACAGCCTGCGCTGCAGCAAGTCGTGCAATAGGAACCCTGAAAGGGGAGCAACTAACATAGTCTAGCCCTGTCCTATGACAAAAATCTATTGAGGCTGGATCTCCACCGTGTTCTCCACATATTCCAATTTTCAAATCACTATTTTGGCTACGTCCCTTTTCTACACCCATTTCTACCAGTTGACCAACTCCAGACTGATCTAAAGATTGGAATGGATCCTCAGGAAGAATCCCACCTTCAAGATAAGCCGGCAGAAAACCTCCGATATCATCCCGAGAAAAACCGAAAGTGGTTTGGGTTAGATCATTAGTACCAAAGGAAAAGAACTCAGCTTTTGTAGCAATTTGATCTGCTGTAAGACAAGCTCTTGGGATTTCAATCATGGTCCCCACGAGGTAGGGGAAATCGATACCTGATTCATTTTTGACTTCTTTAGCTACGCGCCTCACAATTTCTTCTTGATGGTCATATTCTGTATATGTTCCAACTAGTGGAATCATTACCTCAGGCAAAACCTTGACACCTTCTTCAGTTAGTTTTGCGGTAGCTTCGAAAATAGCACGCGCCTGCATTTCTGTGATTTCAGGATAAGCAACACCAAGTCGACAACCGCGATGTCCAAGCATAGGATTCAATTCATGTAGTGCTTCTATTCTAGAGCTTAGCTTATTAGTCTCCACACCCAATTCATCCGACAATTCTGATATTTGATCTTCAGTGAGTGTAACAAATTCATGAAGTGGTGGATCCAAAAGCCTGATAGTAACGGGACAATCTTGCATTGCCTTTAGAATATCATAGAAATCTTGACGTTGATAAGGAAGAAGCTTCATAACCGCTGTACGTCTTGCTTCTTCGTTATCAGCTATAATCATTTCACGGATAGCCAGTATTCTCTCTGGATCAAAAAACATATGTTCAGTTCTACAGAGTCCAATCCCTTGAGCTCCAAAAGACCTTGCCTGAGCCGCATCTTCGGGTCTTTCAGCATTAGTTCGGATACCCAGAGTTCTAACCTCATCAGCAATTTCCATCAGATTTCGAAAAGCAGCGTTTTCGCCAGGATCAATTTGAGTCAATGACAGCTCACCAGCATAGACAACGCCTTTTGTGCCATTTAGTGTTACTACATCACCTTCAACAAGAGTTTGATCTCCAACAACCATTTTTTTGCTACGGCTATCAATATTTAATGTATTACACCCCACTACACAGCACTTTCCCCAACCACGAGCTACAAGAGCAGCATGGCTTGTCATCCCACCTTTGGCAGTAAGAATAGCTTCAGCGGCGTGCATACCATGCACATCTTCTGGCGAGGTTTCATTTCGAACAAGTATTACCTGCTTTCCCTCTTTTGCCCATGCTTCAGCATCATCGGCTGTAAAAACGATTTGGCCTGAAGCTCCGCCTGGACCAGCGGGTAAACCTTCTGCAAGTTTTGTTGCTGTCACTTCAGCATCTGGGTCAACCATAGGATGTAAAAGCTCATCTAATTGAGAAGGTTTTACACGCATTAGAGCTTCTTCTTGATCGATTAAACCTTCATGTAACATTTCGGTAGCCATTTTCACAGCAGCGACCCCGTTCCGTTTCCCAACTCTTGTCTGAAGCATCCAGAGGCGACCACTTTCAATGGTAAACTCGACATCTTGCATATCCCTATAATGTTTTTCTAAGTTGGATCGAATACCATCTAATTCGTTGTAAAGTACAGGGCTCATTTCTTCAAGTGTTGGAAGATCTTTATTTTTTTCGGTGCGACCCGATTGATTAATTGGATTAGGGGTACGAATACCAGCTACTACATCTTCACCCTGTGCGTCGATGAGCCATTCGCCGAAAAAATGATTATCGCCAGTTGCTGGGTTTCTTGTAAAAGCAACACCTGTTGAACAATCCTCCCCCATGTTACCGAAAACCATAGTTTGAACATTTACGGCGGTACCCCACTCTTCTGGGATATCTTCAATACGACGATATGCAATAGCACGCTTTCCATTCCAAGATTGAAAGACGGCACTAATGCCCCCCCACATCTGGGCATGAGGATCATCAGGAAATTCGCTTCCCAGCACATCTTTAATTGTGATTTTGAATTGTTCAGCTAGTTCACGCCAATCATCACCATCTAGCTCAGTATCAAGGCTAACTCCTTTAGCTTCTTTCCTTTCATCAATGAGGTCTTCAAAACGTTCGCGAATTCCTATACCATCTTTAGGCTCAATGCCGGCTGCTTTTTCCATGACAACGTCGGCATACATCATAATTAAACGTCGATAGGCATCATACACAAATTTGGGATTGCCAGACTTTTCTATTAGACCAGGAATAGTTTGTGAGGTTAAGCCAACATTCAATACAGTTTCCATCATCCCTGGCATAGAAATTCGTGCCCCGGATCGAACAGAGAAAAGAAGTGGATTAGAGTGGTCCCCAAATTTTCTTCCCATTACAGCTTCAGTTTGAACAATAGCATCATTGACCTGCTGCTCTAATTCAGCCGGATAATTTTGATTGTTCTTATAATATTCAGTACAGACCTCGGTAGTTAGGGTAAACCCGGGGGGAACTGGTATACCAAGATTAGTCATCTCCGCCAAGTTTGCTCCTTTACCACCGAGAAGGTTTTTCATCTCTGCGGTACCATCAGCTTTATTATCTCCGAAAAAATATACGTATTTCAATTTCTTAACCCTCTGATTGAGGACAAATTTATAGAGTTCTTTGGGCTCAATCAATGGCTAATTAATATGATTGAATAATCAGTAGTCAATATCATGACATTTATTAAATAAATTTTACAGTAATATGAGAATATTTTAATGGATACTTTTAGTCACGCATTCTGGGGTAGAGGACTATTTGGTTACCGGGGTCATCCTTGGTTGGCCTTGTTTTTTGGTGCAGCACCGGACCTTTTTTCTTTTGGGCTATTTATGCTGGTTCAAATAATTACCTTACAATTTAGTTTGGAACCAGGGCCTCCATCATTAGGTAGTTTACCTTGGTGGGTTTTTGTTAATTACGATTTAACCCATAGTTTTATTAGCGCTTTTACAACCATTGGTATAGTAAGTATATATAGAAAGGATCTTGCTTTTGCCATGTTGGGATGGCCGTTTCATATTGTCCTTGATTTTCCTTTTCATACCCGAGAATTTTTTCCTACAAAAATATTTTGGCCATTCTCTGATTTTACTATTGACGGAATAAGTTGGGCGGAACCGGAAGTATGGTTTCCCAATCTGGCAGGCTTGATAATTCTATACTTTTATCGTCGGGGAAAAAAACCAGGGAACACTTGAAAAAAGAAGGCTATTTATTTTGAAGCTTGTAAATTGACGAAAATAGCTCTTGATAGATAAAAAATTATGAAATACATCACAAAATTGTTCTTTTATTTATTTGTTTCCTCAACCATGCTGGTTTTTGGATACGAAGCGGTAAAGTTTGCAAGAGATCAAGTACGGATTACAAATGGTCAAACATTATCAAGGGTAATTCAATATTATCAATTAACAGAGCATAGACTACCACCCTCAGGTAGCAGAGAAAATGTGTCACAGTTTCTTTTTGATCGAAAATTAACAGACAAAATGGTTCGAGACCCAGTATTTACAAGCGCAACAGTAATATTAGATGAATATGCATTTGCACTGATTAAGATTTATGACAAACTGATGAATTCAGATGATATAGAAGAATCAGAAAAACTAGTAGGAGTCGTAAAAGAGCGT
>JBJKZS010000037.1:0-9748 GCA_045569115.1 Fidelibacterota bacterium
AAAATCTTTTAATTGAAGATTATACTTTAAAGAAACTAGATAAGTTTATCAGTATTGATCTTAATGCCATAGCTAAGGGCTTCGGTGTAGATGCTGTTTATAAATACCTAATTTCAGAACATATTTCAGATATGATGGTAGAGATCGGTGGCGAAGTCCGTGCAAAGGGAAATAATCATGCGTCTAAGCCTTGGACAATTGCAATAGAACGGCCTATCCTTTCAGGGGAAATAGCAGAAGCATTTGATTGGGTCTTAGATCTTGAAAACGAGGCTATGGCAACATCTGGTGATTACAGAAATTATTTTGAGGCTGGTGGGCAGATATATTCACATGAAATTGATCCTAGAACAGGATATCCATCAAGGACAGGAATAGCCTCAGCAACTGTAACAGCACCTAATTGTACAGATGCAGACGCCATAGCTACAGCTCTTATGGTAATGAATGTCGACGAAGGTATGAAGCTAATTGAAGCTTTACCAAAAGTTGAAGCATTTTTACTCCTGAGAGATAAATCTAATCAACTCACATCACTGCGAAGCTCTGGTATGGACGCAAGAACTATTGAAAAAGATGGTTCAGTAAACCATTAGTTAAGTTCTTTAACATATATGTTTCTGAAAGAAACGGTAGTATCCCAATCATGGTTTTGAAGACCAATGTAACCTTCTTTGGAAAAATCTTTAACCTTGCCACTAGGCTTAGCTTCCCAATCCACTACTTCTTTTCCATTCAATTCTACATTAATACGATTCCCTTTCAGCGTAATCCGATAATGATTCCATTCTCCTGTTGGGTTTGAAGCATCTGTAGATGGTGGCTCAGCATCATAAACCGCACCTGTTTTGTGAATTCCCTCCTGATCATCAGCAATTTGAATCTCAAAAGAATGATAGATATACTCATCACTTGTAACAAAATCTGGAACTCTTATAAAAATACCTGAATTAGTTTTTGGCTGAGAGCACTTATATTCAAGTTCTAATACAAAGTCTTTATATTTTTGCAAACTATACCAAAAAAGTCCCATCCCTCCATATGAAGTAAGAACTCCTGTCTCTCTATTTAAATCAAAGTACCCTGGACCGTAGTGATTCCACCCATGTTTAGAGTATACCCCATCATTCTCTATTAAAATACGCTCAAACCCTTCTCTCTCAAGGTTTTGTCCGCATGATTGAAAAATAAATATTATTAATAGAAAATATATGTTTCTCATGTTTTCTCCTTTGGGTTCCACTGGCCTTTTGCTACTTTAGGATTATAAGAATTTAGATCTGGTGGTGGATAAGGAATGGTTTTATTTTGCTCAACACTCATGTAAGCTGTCATAAGTAACTCCGTTACATTTAATCCATCATCAAAATTTTCAGTTGGTCTTTCTCCCTTCAGAAAAGACTGAACCATATGGCGGTTCTCAGCAGCGTATCCATAGGCATCAGCTTCGTTACTAACAACAGGCATCTCCCCTGATTCAGCATTTTGCTTTTCTACAAGGTCTTCTCCTTCAGATCCTTTAACATTCCTACTGAAAAAAACCCTCAGATCAGAATCCAAAGAATTGACAAAAAGTGAATATTCTGGCCCAAAAAGTTCCATGCTTAAACGAAGTCCAGCACCTACAAAACACCATGATGTAGTGGTCTCTACAACAACCTTGTCACCTTTGGGAGTAACATATTCAACTAAGGATCTCCCAAAATCTTCTGAAGGCCTTTTAAGATAATCAGTTTTCCCTCCGCTGTTTTCTGATAGAATCTTTGCATATTCTGGTCGCTGCCATTTAAGACATGAAGCATAAGCATTGACGCTTATGGGGGTTAAAAATTCCCTTGGCTCTCCCGGTGGAGTTAGCATATACCGAGCTTCTTCTACCGCATGACACATCATATCATTTATTACACCTCCACCCTGTAATTCTCCTTCCCAAAACCATGGGTTGTGAGGTCCACTATGTTCCTCAGCTGCACGAGCAAGATAGGGAGGGCCAGTAGTTGAAGCTCCCCTTTCCCAAATAATTTCCTTTCCTCGTGTGATTGATGGAGCAAACACTTGATTCTCTAAATAGCCATCTAATAGGTTTGTCGCTTTTGCAAGCTTTAACATTGTTCTTGCTTCAGCTACATTACGACCTAAAGGCTTTTCACAAGCAATACCAATCAACTCACCCTTGCCTGTTTCTATTGCATGTGCAATCTCTTCCATTGCCTCTATCCTACTAAAATTGGGTGAACATATCCACAAAGCATGAATATCTGGATCCGCAATCATATCCGTGATAGAATCGTAGGCTTTAGCATTATTACCAACCCCAACTAATCTTGCCAAAGCGGCAGAAGTTTCCGCAGCTTCCCTTGTTCGAGACATTACCCCGACAACATCACAATCTCGTACTGAAAGCAATGATTGGATGTGGAAACGAGAAATAAATCCGCCCCCAATAAAACCAATTCCTAATCTATGATTATTCATTTTTGTCTGTTTCATCTCTGAATTGTGTGAATAAGAACACAGTTGTTATAAGACCAATTACTGATAGTGTATACCAAAATGATGAATAGTCAAATATACCATCTATGGTATTTATTTCTTGCAGTTTACCAGATAACCAACCAGCCAATATTGGACCACCTCCAAGAAACATGGTTATAACAGTTTGGGCCGAATGACGTACATCCTCATCTGCCAGCTTATCAACATATATGAATACTGCCGCAAAGAAAAAAGCAAAACAAATTCCATGTAACATCTGGCTTGAAATAATTAACCAGACTGGCAAAAAAGTCATCCCAAAAATCATGTAGCGCAGGAAATATGCCATTGTTCCAATGACCATAACTCTTTTAAATCCAAGATGTTTCAAAAAAAATCCTAGAAAGGAAATAATTATTATTTCTGAAAATTGACCAATTGTCATGGCGGGTCCAATTGAACTGTCTTTGATTCCAATTGACGATAAATAAGGTCCCGTTTGAAGAAAATAAATTTGATGTATAACACTCACAGAAATACTAGCAATAACAATAATGACGAAGGATTTATATTTAAGTAATTGAAATGCTTTTCTAAATGCTAAAGGTTCAATTGACTCCGCTTTAGGAGGAGTATGGGGAAGCAAAAAACATAAGAACCCGTATGTAATAGAAATTATTCCTGAAAATTGAAGAGCATCCGAAAGTTTAGCTGTTACATTGGGTACTTCTTGACCCGATAAGAAAGGAGGCATCAACTGGAAGGAAAGATCTTGTTGAAGCCATATCATGGGAAAAGACCAACTAGCAACTATCCATCCAATAGTGCCCCATGCCCTGATTTTGGGAAATGTTTTTTCTTTATCTTGTATATGTGAAAATGCAATGGAATTAGTTAATGCAAAAGTTGGCATATATAGTACACTATAGATTACAGACAAATAAAGCCATGGCAGATAATCGGTCTGAAATGAAGTGTACCATTTGATTAGTCCACCCATTACGAGTAAAAAAGACAATACTCGTTCTGTACTAAAATAACGGTCAGCTAATTGACCAGCGATAAAAGGGGCACTAATTGCACCTATAGAACCGCCAAAACCCAAAATCATTCCGACCTGAAATCCAGTAAAACCAAGCCCACCTTCAGCTAGACTAGCAGATAGATAACGAGCTGTGACAGGCAGCCACGCACCCCAAAGAGCGTACTGCAAGAACATCATCGTCCCTAGGCGACTGTTCTTACTCATTGGCAAGTTTGTATTATTAAATTATGAAAAGGTCTAAACCAATTTACGTTTCTTAGGATCCCACTCTATTCGACGCCCTTGCTGATATGCCTCAGTGGCCATATGACAAGCCAAAGCCTCATCTAAAGCAACTTCAATATCGCATCTTGGTTGGGTTCCATTTCGAATCGAATCAACCCAATCTTTAACATGCAGATGAGTTGGATCAACACGTTTACCTTCTCGATAAGTGTAGGAAAGCCCCTTGCTAGCAAAATACTTAGCTGTAGCTGAGGTTATACCATCAATTTGCTTAGATCCAGGAGAATAGGAATAAATTGGGTATTGAGAATTAATTATACCAGAATCAATTTTATCCTTGTATTGAGAAGAACCGGAATCAGCGGTTACTGTGAAACCTCCAAGAGAACCAGCATTTGACTGTCCTCCCAAGATCATAGTAGCATCATGACCCATTATCATATTTCCACGGCCATGTCGACTAGAAAGTGTCGAACTGATAAGTAAGGTTAAGTCTTGATCTGGGTATTCATAAGTGGCTTGAAAAACATCCGGTACATCCCGTCCATCTTTATAGAAGTAAATACCACCAGATGCACTAGCATATTTCGGAATACCTAGATTAAGAATCTGATTAACTTGGTCAAAATCATGAGAAAACAAATCTCCAGATAGACCGGTTCCATAGTCAAACCAACAACGCCACCGGAAAAATCTTTTTAGTGCATCTTCTCCAAATGGTATTTTATTAGGAGATGGTTCTTGAAAAGTTTCCCAATCAATTGTCTTACTATTGCCTTCAGGATGAATATCCCATATCCAAGCACCAGACGCTGAGTTTCTATTAATTGTAAGTTCTACTAGATTGACCGGTCCTAAAAGTCCTTGTTCAAAAATCTGGCGGGCTTTTTCATTTGCCTCTACCTGTCTGTTTTGATGGCCCAACTGAAATGTAATTCCAGTTTCCTTAACTGTATCATAGAGATCTATTGCTTCATCGAATGTTCGAGTCAACCCTTTCTCACAATAAACATGCTTGCCAGCATTAGCAGCATCAATAGCTATCTTTGAATGCCAATGATCAGGAGTAGCAATAATGACAGCATCTATGTCATCATTTGCTATTAGCTCTTCGTGGTGTTTATAACGTTTAGCTGTCTCTAATGGCTTGGGGCCAGGCCTAACTTCGTTTTTTGAAGCATCAATACCTTGTTGAGCTCTAACATCAAAGAGATCACAGACACCCACTAAGGACACATTAAGATCTTCTTGCTGCATAAAAGTTTCATATTGTTTATTCAGTTTATTTTTTTCAGCAGCCTTAGATGCATATTCATTCCATCCAGGTGTTGAAAAACCAGCTGATCTAACAAGATGCGCACCCCGGCCACCATAACCAATAATTCCCAATCGCAAATGATCACCTGACGATGCTGATGATAGAATAGCGGGTGCATTTTTTTCGCTTATCAAATCAGCAAGTAAATTTTTCTTTTTTAAGGCATCTACACGAAGTTTCTGCCAAAGATTGTAAAAGAAAACACCTAAGACAGGAAAAGTTGCAAGCCCCTTCAGGACTTCTCTCCGTTCAAAATTGTTATCCTCTAAGCTAGTATTGTTTTGAGGAGTATCATTAGCTGATTCATTCATCGGAATCTCTCCTTCCTTTAATCTTTTAAATATTTTACAAGGAACTTGTCTAACCCTATTATCGATCCAGTAGGAAAGTAAAAAACAACAAAAAGGGCCGCCGCTTCAATTAGGTTCTTATTCACAATAAGATAACTTCCTTCAGAAGGTCTAGAATATTCAAGACCTAGCAAAGGTGGATTAAATACATAATAAATTAACATCAATGCCATGCCAGCAACAGCCGCCGGTCTTTCTAGCAACCCAATTAACAAAGCTAATCCCCCCAAGGTAAGACCCCACATGTTAATGAAGTCAACAAATGTTAAGAGTGATGGACTTGCAACAATAGTAGTAGCAAGACCAGAAAAGATCCATTTTGATTCCAAAAGAAACCCAGCAGAAGACCAATAAGGATTTAAAATTTTAGCTATCCCTTCATAAAGGAAATGCCAACCTATTAATACTCTCAACACAGTAAGACCTGAAAGCTGCGGTGAGGAGAATTCTAAATCCGAAGATCCAAATAAGAATTTTTTCATATTTATCCCACTAAAATTGTTAGGTTATTCACATAAAGAATAGATGGTTATTATAAGGATATATATGGAAACATTCAATGAAGACTTAAACAAAATTGCAGGTGCTGTAATGGTGGGGGCATGGCCATTACTTCCGAATATTGTACAAATGTTGAGCGTTCTTGTTTCCTTAGTTTAACTAATTGGTATCGCTTGGTTAGGTATTTTATTAATACAATCGTCGCAAGAAATTCAAAAAAAGCATTATAACTGAATGGATCCCCGTATCCGTTTATACACGTGTGCCTTAATTGTATAGTATAGGCCTGTACAGGCATATCATTAGTAAGTAGAAGTAAATAGAGAAAAATAATTAAAAACGATGAGTATAATTAAGCTTAACGGAACTGATTCTGGAAACTGTTTGTAGTTCTCGATCCAATATTCTTTCACTAAGGCTTAACCAATTATGTGTATAAACGATATAAAGATCGCTTCCTGGCCTAACTGTATATTGAACTTTAGCAAATAGCCCTAGAAGGTTAGAAATATCATCATATTGGATATTGCTGTAAAAAGCCGTGCGTGGAGTAGGGTATAGACCCATTGTCAATGTATAAAGATTTGTATCAAACTCTCCTCCAATTAAAGAAACTTTGTTATACTCAAGTTTCCCTTGAAAATCCAATCCTGGTAGTGGCTTAATAGAAAGACCTCCTCCTAGAGTATGTTTCTTTCCAGTCCAAAATTCACCAGACTTTAGTGAAAAGCCCCCAGAAACTTTCCTTCTTCCAGAAGTTCTAGCTGAAAACTCAATATTATTTGTCACATAATTACCCAATGTAATAATATTATCTTCAATAATTTCAAAATCACTATCTAGATATTCTTTTTGGTTTGATATTTTTGCGGAAACATTATCCTCACTTTCAAAGTCGAGTTGCAAAAGAGTTATTTCAGTTTTCCTCTTTAACAAACGATTCTCCATATCTGTCATATACTCAAACCTTAAATTAAATCTTATTTGTCGAAGTAGCGCCCAGTTAGAAGGCCTAGGGCGATAGGCTAGGCTAGGCTGAATTCGTTTGAAACCATTCCTCTGGTTAAAGCCAACAGCTGGATCATAACCTTGTCCGAATTCTCTATAAGAGACATGGGCTTGCCATAAATCATTAGGATAGTTTAATCTAATTCCCCGAGTAGAAAGGTCACTAATAGTTGCACCAGGTTTGTCATTTGAACTAGAATGCCCTATAAAAAATGCTTGAAAATCAAGATTTTTATCACCTCTAAATCGTGAGGTTTTCAAATCAAGATCTACACCTATTAGATCCTGATCTTTATACACTGAATCTGTATTTGATGATCGTCCAGTATAAAGAAAGCCAAGATAGGATTCTTTAAAAAGAGACTTTTTCACCCTTGCGACATTAAAATTTTCAGCTGGTACTGTTCCTACTGCCTCTGTTTGGGCAGTAACCATTCCTATTTCATAATTGCCAACTTGTCCTGTAAGTCTCCCGCCATAGGCAATTGGAATCTGATTCCCTTCAGAAATACCTATACGGCGACTAAAAAATGGGTAAACACCACTGTAGTTAGCAAAAGAATAAACAGCAGAACCTTCAAGAAAAAAATCTCGTTTCTCATTAAAACGAAGTGGAAACCTGGTTAGATTTACACGACGTTGATCCACTTCTGCCTCTGCAAAATCAGTGTTATAAGTAAACGATCCTCTAAGGCTAGGAGTAAAATTAAAAGATATATCAAAGCCGGTATCATTAGGATTTTTTCTTATATCATCTTCGCTCCATTGATTTTTCAAACTTCCATATGGTGTAATTTCTAATCCGCTACCTTGTGAGATTCCCTTTAGCCCTCTTAGCTCTCCAGCATGAACTGGGTTGCTTAGATTCTGGTTTCGTTTATAGCCAGACCAGCGAGCATCCTCATTTTTCCTTCGAATTGTCCGCTGAAAGTTGACACCCCAAGTGTCTAATGCAGGATTAAAATTTAATGTCCTAAAAGGAATTTCAATTTCTGCTGACCACCCCTCTTCATTAATTATAACCTTAGCATCCCATATTCCATCCCATGACTTATTAATATTCCAACGACCGCCACTGCCAACGATTCCGTCCCCCATTAGTCCTTTTGGGTTAATTTCAAAAAAATACCCTGTTCGACCATCTCGAAAAGTATCCAGAATCCACATCAATCTGTCATCCGTTCTAAGGCTAGCATCCCGTCGCTTTTGATAAGCAAGGATCCCCGAAGGATCACTATCGAAAAGCTTTATGCCAAAATAAAGATTGTCATTATTATAAAGAATATAAACTTCTGTTTTTTCTGTACATGCCATCCCCTCTATAGGATCCTCTTGAATAAAATCAGAGGCTGGTGTAACCAATTTCCATTCTTCTTCATCCAATCTTCCATCTAGACGGATTTCAGTTTCTCCAATATCCATAGTTTCAACAAATCTCAATTGATCCTTCTCAATCGAATTCTGATTACTCCAAAGGGAGGATATAAAGGCAATTGAAAGTAAAAAATAATAGATTTGTTTTTTCATGAAAAAATAGTCGAAAAATTATGGGTGCAAATAGTTAATAACAAAAGGTAATAATGGTTAGAATTTACAATTTTAAATTAGTGTAGTATTATTAAATTTAGAATTATTGTAACGCATACTTTGAAAATACTAAGTTTATTATGATAATAAACTTCTCTTAGTTTTTTTTAACTCACAGCCTTGACAATTTGAAAGGCGTGGATTTAAGAAACCAAGCAGTTGAATCGGTGAATATTGGATAATATTTAAACACATTAAAACTGAGCTGAAATGAACTGAGTTTGAAAAATTAAACACCATATACTTCATATATTAAAAGTACAAACGTGACATATATCAACAATTTGTTATTCAATGCTCCATAAATTGAATTTGTATAACCTAAAATTTTTTATATTATTTGAGATTATGTGCTTACATAAAGAAAAACCTTGATATTACTTAATACCCCCTGTAAACTTTAATCATATGATAAAGAAACTAAACATTATCCCTGTAGTGGCTTTTTTATTCCTTTTTCAGGGTTGTTATACCCAATTAGCTTGGTTTCACCAACCTGAAATTCAAGAAAAATCTTCTTTATCAGAATATGATCCTTATGGTTTAAATGAAATAGAAAGATCTTCCGATTTTATACCTTATTCACAGAATCCATATGGGTATGGTCGTTATGGTTATGATTCAAACTTCTGGTCATATCATGGAAATTATGGATCACCTTTCGGACTATATTCTCCTTATTCGTCATATTACTCAAATCAGATGTATTCTCCTTATGGATATGGCTATAATCGTTATGGCTACTATCCCTATAGTACAGGATACGGTTTGACAAGTCCTGTTATTGTCAGTGAAGTTAATGGTCAACCACAACGTAAATGGAATCGAAGAGATATGACTTCTTCTGGCTCAAACTTGGTTATTAGAAGAGAAGTTCCATTAATGATGGTCGCAGCACAACCAATACGAAAACAGTCCCCTAATTCTAAGTTTATTTCATCACCATATTATTTGGCGAAAAATTCAAACATTTCTTCAACACGAGGATCATCCTATAATAGTCCTACGCCAAGATCATGGAATGGTGGTTCTTTCTCAGGTACCAGAAGTACTGGAACAACTTCATCATCAAGCTCAAAATCTTCATCCTCTGGCCGAGTAACACGCCGGAGATAAACTACTCCTTTTATTTAGAAAAATTTTGATGCGTAGCTGGGCAAAATTCTGTCTGGTCTCTTCTTTTCTTTTTTTATGTCTAGCAAATAGTCAAACTGCATCTGATGCTATTCGAATTAGTAG
>JBJKZS010000038.1:0-9724 GCA_045569115.1 Fidelibacterota bacterium
CTTGGTATTGGACTTGGTTATATTGGGCAACCACATGTATTAACAAGATATATGAGCATTCGATCAATTGATGAGGTAAACAAAGCAAAATGGGTGGCAATTATTTATGCTTTACTAACATATTTAGGGGCAGTTTTAATGGGAATTGTAGCCATAGCTTATTTTGGAGCAGGTTATTTTCCAGACCCAGAGAAAATGATGCCTGCTTTAGCAACGTCTATTTTTCCAGCATGGCTCTCAGGAATGGTTATATGTGGAGCATTAGCGGCAATGATGTCTACAGCTGATTCGCAACTTCTAGTAACAACATCGTCTATTGCTGAAGATATTTACCATCAGAGTTTTAATCCAAATGCGAGCCAGTCGAGGTTAGTTTTTCTATCAAGAATTTCGACTATTTTTGTAGGTTGTTTAGCAATCTTACTTGCTCGTCTACCTTCATCTATTTTTGATAAAGTTCTATTTGCTTGGGGAGGTTTAGGTGCGGCTCTTGGCCCTCCTCTTTTACTGTCGTTATGGTGGAAAAAAACCAGTCGTAATGGTGTTCTTTATGGTATGGTTATAGGGCTATTTACAGTAATTATATGGGAGAATTTTTTTAGATGGACTGGACTATATTCACTTTTGCCAGGCTTTTTTCTTTCTCTTCTTACTGTTTATCTTATGTCAAGAAAAAGTGTGGTTAATTCGGCACCCAAAGTTTTATGACTCTTAGAGAAAATATCACTTCCATTAGAAATGGTCATCTCCAACCTGTATATTTCCTAAATGGAGACGATTATTTTCTTCAGTCTTTTTTTATTGAGGAAATAATAAAAGAACTATCCTCTGATCAATCAATAGAAAAAAACTTCTTCTCAGGAGAATCTGGAGATTATACAGCTATGATGAACAATCTTTTTTCAGGCTCTTTGTTTTTTCAAAAAAAACTATTTGTTCTTCATAATCCTACTAGAATTTCTGGAAAAATAAAAGATGATTTATTATCATATTTTGCTAATCCAAACAAAAATAATTGTCTAGTTGTAATTTTAGACAAGGTTGATAAAAGATCATCTTTGTATAAAAATATATCCAAATATTTTCAACCTTTAAATACTTCACCACCCTTTCCTAGTAAAATGTCACAGTGGATTAACTTTCTAATTAATCGTAGTGGATTAGTTATAAGTAAAGAGGGTAAAGAGTTATTAGTTGAAATATGTGGAGATTCTATTGCACATGTTGCAAATGAGATTGAAAAGATTAAGATTGGTACTCTAGATAACTCAAAGGTTGAGTCAGAGGATATAATTAAATTTTGTGGTTGGGAAAGAAGTTATTTCCCTTGGCAACTTTCAGATGCTTTAGGCCGAAAAGATACTAAAAATAGCATCCATATAGGACGGACCCTTTTATCTAAAGGTCTTGAAGTATCTATTCTTTTATCACAAGTTGGAATTTTTTTTCAGGAACTATATTTCTTTCTTTTGCCAAAAAATGGAAAAGAATCTTTGCCAATGACTGGATGGATAAGCCAAAGTCTAACTCGAAAACTTCCTAGCTATTTAAATAATTTTTCAAAGGAAGAAATTGAGAAAATATTAATATTAGTTTATAAGTCAGACATTATGTTAAAGACAGGAAAATTATCAGGGGAACTTTTATTGATTCCATTAATTTATAAGATTACAATGTCTCATGTCAGATAATATAAAATATAGTGATAAAGAATTAATCTTAAGGTTTCAACAAGGAGATGAACTTGCCTATGTTGAATTAGTTAATCGTTATAGAAACAGATTAATTAATTTTGTCTTTCGTTTTGTTGGTACAAAAGAAGAATCGGAGGATATTGTTCAAGACACTTTTGTAAAACTATTTGAAAAAAAGGATTATTATAGGCCAATTAATGAATTTTCTACATGGATTTTTACTATCGCTTCTAATCTTGCTAAGACTGAATTAAGAAAAAGAAAACGTAGAAAAACTTCATCCCTTAGTGACTTGGGTTTAGAAAACAAAGATTTTGATGTTCCTGTTAAGGATACTACTGATGAGGAAACTTTGGGTGAATTTGCTGACTCACAAATCCAAGATGCCATTCAGTCTCTACAAATACATTTTCGAACAGCATTAATTCTTAGAGATATTGAGGAACTTTCTTATGAAGAAATAAGTAAAATTTTAGATGTACCACTTGGAACAATTAAATCTAGAATTAATCGTGCAAGACTTCAATTGCAGGAAAAACTTAAGAGTGTTTATAAAGATAGGAGGACAACTATTTGATGAATTGTTACGAATTTCAAGACAAGGTATCAGCATATATTGAAAAAGAGTTAACTCTTTCAGATGTGAATAGATTTGAAAATCATATTTCATCTTGCAAAGTTTGTGAATCAACATATTCAAGTGTTTGTCAAGCAATCGCAAACTTAAAACGAATAAAAAGAGTTAGGGTCACTAAGGGTTTTAATGATCGCTTGCTTCAAAGATTAAAAAATGAAAAATCAAATCCTATTAATAGGATCCAACATATTAGCGGTGAGAAAAATTTCTTTGGCTATCAGCCAAAATACGCTTTTGCATCAATTTTGTTGGTTGGGTTAATTATTTTTCTTTCTTTTGAAATTTTCCCTGAAGTTCAGACACGAGAGCCTATTCAGCTTTCTACTCAAAGGGATCTAAATGGATCATTTCAAGCACCTAATAATTATAGGGCTGATAGCCAGGCTAACTTATCCGTGGAGAATTCCGAAGAAGACTCATTAGAGGTTCCTGAATTGACAAAAGAAAATTCCGCTAAAAGTAATCCTAGAGATTTTCCAAGAAAAATTAAGCTAGTAAACGATAATAAAAAGTAGCCTTCACCTACTTTCTTTTTATTCCTGTGATCTTTAATTTTTGGTAGTGAGCCAAGTTCAAGATATAATTGCCTTAATTAGTAAAACAAGAATTGGTATATTTTTTGCTTTAACTATTTTGATGCTTCTTTTTATTTATCCGAGTCCAGATGGAATGATTTTCTCGCTTTTAAGAACATTATTTATTGGGATTGCAACCTTCCTTTTTATTGAACTATTCAAATCTAACAAAAATTTCAAGTCAAAAAATTCTTACTTTCAAACAGAAAAAGAGTCAAAAGAAGATACTAAAATGAATGATGTTTCACTTCGGATAAGATTTTTAATGGATTTAATGGCTGATATTATGCCAGGCTTTGGAATAGCTTATTATGAATATTCGAATCAGTCAGACAGCTTTTTATTGGTTGAGATAGCTGGTGAAGACATAGGATTTATAACCGAATTTTCATCAAATGACAATTCGGTTTCAGTTTCTATTTCAGATGGAAAATTCATTACTCCAGGAGAAAATCCTAATGCGGTAAGATTCTTTTTCAGTCAAGAATCAAAAATTAGTGATTCATCTTCAATCCTCACTTTGCCAATTAGACATGCTGGGTCAAGTGGAGGAGCACTTTTCGTACATTCGCACAAATTTTCTGATTTCAGGGATTATCATAAACCATTAGGTGAGTCATTTGCTTTGGCCTTATCGACTATAAATAGAGAAATGTCAACTGGTGATTTGACCTCTGAACACTTTAGCTTTTTCCAACAATTAGAATCATTTCAATCTGATCTTGATATAGTTAGATCTAAGGAACAATTTGTAGATGCAATAATTGAATTTTGTAGAAAAAATTTTACTTTTGATAAACTATCTCTCATATTGTTTTCAGATGAAGAGAGGAATGAAGCTTTAGCTGAAAAAGTTATTGGCTACAGTGCAGATTTTATTACTGGGACTAAATTTCATCGTCAAGATTCACTTCTTTGGAAAATATTAGACCAAAAAGAACCTTTAATCTGTGATTTATCAGAACTTGATATAGAAATTACAGGTCGATTCAAGGATCAAGATTTAAAAGAACACAAATTTTTTTCCTATATAGGTGTACCAATAAAATCAAAAGGAAAAGTTATGGGTTGCCTTACTCTGGAAAGTTTTATTCCTGGTCGTTATAATGCAAAAGAAGGTGGGAACTTGCAGATTCTTTGTAGTAGGTTAGGACTACTTTTAGACTGGTGGAAAAAATACAATGTTGTCAGGGAGACGGCTATGCATGATAGTTTAACGGGCCTTTTAAATCATGGCTCGTTTATTGAACTCTTTCAACAAGAATTGCAAAGAGCGGGACGTTATAATGAGGAACTCGTTTTACTTATTCTTGATCTTGATAAGTTTAAGAGGATTAATGATACTTATGGACACCTTTACGGAGACTATGTTTTAAAAGACACTTCTGAAATATTAAAAAGTGCTGTAAGGAATATTGATATTGTAGCGAGGTATGGTGGAGAGGAGTTTGCTGTTGTTCTTGTAAAAGCCGGGAAAAAAGATTCTATTGAAACAGCGCGCAGAATCGTTATGTCTGTAGCCGAATATAATTTCAAATATGATGGAATATCTGTTAATATGACAATTAGTGCGGGAATGGCTGAATATCCCTTTGGCGGGAAAAGTGTAAAAGAGTTAATAGGTAATGCTGATAGTGCTATGTATGAAGCGAAGAAACAGGGTGGTAATGATGTTGGTATTGCTGCTAATTATTGATACAGTTAATTTTACGATCTCTTATTGCGTAAATATGATAAGTTTATTGTGAGAAATGAATCGTTTATGGATTAAACAAGTTAGTTCCACCTTGACTTTTTTGGGTATAGCATTTTCTTATTTTGGATGTGCTAGCCAACCTGAAATTATACCTCAAGGATCTAATGAGAGTAATGTTTCAGAAAAGATAGAAGAGGTAAATACGAAAGCTCTTCAACATTTTATGGATGGAGAAATGTTCTTATCGCAAGGCAATTATCCAATGGCTGTGATTGAGTTTCAAGATGCATTGAGATTTGACCCAGGTTCTGCAAGCATCCATACCTCTCTTGCTGAAGTTTATGTAAGATTAAGAAAATTTGAGCGTGCAGAGGAGAGTCTTCTTGAGGCTTTACGCCTTGACACCAAAAATGTAGAAGCAAGAGAGCTTTTAGCGCAACAGTACCTTATGCAGAATAATATTAATAAAGGATTAGAGCAATATCTTGTTCTTGAAGAGAACAATCCAAATGAACGCCAATATGTTTATATCGTAAGTGAAATTTTAGCACGACAAGGAGATCTTAAAAGTGCTCAAGATAAACTTTGGTCTCTTTATGAGAAAAATAATGCTGAAATTCAGGCATTGAATAGAGTTGCTGAAATAGCGAGGCAACGCGGGGAATTAGAATTTTCTTTGAATGCTTATTCAATTTTAACAGAAAAAAAGCCTAAAAATATACAATATTGGAAAGCCTATAGTGAACTTTCCGTAATGCTTCAGAAATTTAATCAAGCGGTTAATGGTTTAAATGTTTTGGCCTCTCTTACAAGTAATGATCCAGCTGTCCAAGAAAGGCTTGCCATACTGTTTTTTGAAAATAATGAATTTGAGTCTTCGGATTCTCTTTTTTCTATTCTTTATGAAGGAGGTGCTCGAACGCCTGGTATTTTATATTATCTTGGCCAGATAGCAATAGTTAATGCAGATTATTTAATACTTTCTAAATTTGCCAAGGAACAGATTGAATTATTTCCCGATGAAGTCTCAGGCTATACTAATCTTGCATTGGCAAATATTAATTTAGACAATCATTTAGATGCTATAGCTATCCTTCTAAAAGCACGCGATAAATTCCCAGAAAGTTTTGGTATTAATTATCTTCTTGGAAGTACTTACAGTATGGAAAAGAAATATGAGTTGGCGAAGGTGAGTTTGCGTGCAGCTTTAACCATTGATCCAAATTCTCGATCAACTAAACATCTATTAGCGAATGTTTTTAACTATTTGGAGGATTGGAATTCCTCTGATGAGATGTATGAAGAATTAATTACTTCGGATCAGACTGACAGTCAAGCTCTTAACAATTATAGTTATACCTTAGCTGAGCGTGGAGTTAAGCTTTCCAGCGCTTTAGATATGGCGCAAAAGGCTATAACTTTAGATCCAAATAATCCAGCTTATCTTGATACTATAGGATGGGTTTATTTCAAGCTAAAAAAATATAAAAAAGCTCTTGATTATATTGAGAGATCTATCTCGGGAAACGGTGAAAACCCTGTCGTACTTGAGCATCTAGGAGATGTATTGATGAAGATAAGTCGTTCTGGTGATGCTCGCTCTTATTATCAAAAAGCTCTTCAAATAGATATCGACAATGTTCGATTAAGAGAAAAAATAAAAGAGTAAACTTTTTGGCTAACACTTCTAGCCTATCTGTTGTCATACCCGTCTTTAATGAGAAGGATTCTATTCCAATCTTATTGGATGAAATCCATCTAGCCGTAAAGGGGAAAATTGATTATAAAATTATTTGTATTGATGATGGAAGTAGTGATGGAACCTTTGAATACCTTAGAGATCGAAGCAGAGGTGACAATAAGCTTCGTCTGATTCAATTTCAAAGAAATTATGGCAAATCAGCTGCTCTTGCAGAAGGCTTTAAACATATACATTCGGAATATGTCATAACACTTGATTCAGATCTTCAGGATGACCCTGGGGAAATACCTGGGTTATTAGCGAAACTTGAAGAAGGGTTTGATCTTGTATCAGGTTGGAAAAAAGAAAGAAAAGATCCTATCTCTAAGCGATTACCTTCAAAACTTTTTAATTTAACTACACGTCTTTTGACGGGCATTCGAATACATGATTTTAATTGTGGATTAAAGGCTTATCGTAAAAGAGTAGTTAAGTCTTTAGATATCTATGGTGGAATGCATCGTTATATTCCAGTCCTTGCTGGTCGAAAAGGATTTAGGGTTACAGAAATGCCTGTTAACCATCGACCAAGGCAATATGGTGAAAGCAAATTTGGTAAGGAACGTTATTTTAGAGGCCTTTTCGACCTTTTTACAGTACTTTTTCTTAGTCGTTATACTCGTCGACCATTACACCTTTTTGGCTTATTTGGTGTAGGAAGTCTTTTCCTTGGAATAATAATAGATTTGCGTGTTGTTTATTTTAAATATGAATTGGGTGAACCATTCTCTAGTCATATCGCTTTATTAGTTTTTGGTGTTATGCTAATAATTCTAGGAATGCAGTTTATATCTATAGGGTTATTGGGTGAAATGATTGCTCAATCTATATATAGATCTGGTGAGACATCTAGAGAAGTCATACTTTATGACAGTTCAAATTCTTGAGGCTTAAGGACTATTCTTTCTAAAGACAAAAAAAACGATGTTTTTATAAGCATCGTTACTCCCGTTTATAATAGGTCAGATGAAATAAAGCATCTTTTAGAGTCTATAGATAGTCAAACTATAAACTCCGAACGATTTGAAATGATTGTTATTGATGATGGTTCTACAGACTCAAGTATTGATACTATAAAAGAAAAGATAAAGAGCATAAATTTTAACATTCAATTGCTCAAACAAGAAAATTCTGGCCCTGGTGCTGCTAGAAATATGGGGATTGAACAATCTAAAGGAGATATTATTGTTTTCATCGATTCGGATTGTGAAGCCGATTCACGTTGGTTAGAAACAATAATTAATTCCTATGAATCCAAAAAGTTTGATGCATTTGGTGGGCCTGATGCTTCTAAAGAAGATTATAGTTTACTTCAAAGAGCTATCAGTTTCAGTATGACCTCTTTTCTAACTACTGGAGGTTTAAGAGGTAATAGTAATCACTCCCTTGCTAGGTTCTATCCAAGGAGCCATAATATGGGCATGACTAGATCTCTTTATAATAAAGTTGGAGGATTTGGTTCTTTGCGACATGGACAGGATATTGAATTGAGCCATCGAATTTATAAAAGTGGTGCGAATGTATTACATATTCCAGAAGCAATTGTTTACCACCGTCGCCGTACAACTCTTTCAAAATTTTTTAAACAGGTTTTTAATTGGGGGGTAGCTAGGGTTAATCTCGGGAAAAAAAATAGAGCAATGTTGGAACCTCTTCATTTTGCACCATCAATTGTGACTATTATTGCCTTTGTAATCACATATTATTTTTTTCTCGATCCAATTAGAAATGGACCGTTTTTTGAGCTTGGACTTGGGTTTTTGATGTTTGTATCGGGGGTAGGTTCTTGGTATTTAAAGGATATAAGAGGTTTTTTTCTATTGCTTTTAGTAATACCAGTTCAAATTTTTGGATACGGTTTAGGTTTCATTTTAACATTTATATATCGTTTTATTTTTCGTGGAGCTGAATGGTCCGGATTCACGAAACGTTATTATTAATAATATGAAAAATTATTCTAAAATGCCTCATCTTACTGTTTTAAAAAGAGAACGTGAGAAATCTATTCCACAATCATTAGATGAAATTAATGAAAGAAGTATGCGTGCTTTTAGAGAGCAAGCTTGGTATGGTGAGCATTTTTTGTCAGAGTACCTTGAAATTAATAATTATGAAAGCAAAAAGATATTAGAGATAGGTCCAGCGGAAGCTGGTCTTCTTCACTATTTTAAATCTTTAGGAGCTGAATGTACAGGGATTGAACTATCTCCTCTTCGATTTAGCCATTCTCAATTACTTGTTAAAGATTCAAATATAAAATTGGAAAAAGGTGATATATGCGATCCTTCATCATATCATAGTATTATATCAGATCAATTTGATGTGATCATTATCCGTGATGTAATAGAGCATATTGACAACAAATTAATGGCTCTTAATAACATGTATCAATTACTTTCACCTAAAGGTCGTCTTTTTATATCTTTTCCTCCCCGTTATTGTCCATTTGCTGGTCACCAACAGACTGTAAAGAATGGCTTTTGTAAGATTCCATATTTGCATTTACTTCCAAACCCTATTTATAAATCGTATCTAAGATTATTTGGTCACCCCTCTTCAGGTATAGAATATCTAATAGCAACAAAAAGAACCAGGATTTCAATAAAAAGAATGGAACGTTTATTTCAACGTTCCAAATTTGATGTATTGAAAACTGGACTTTTCTTTTCCCGCCCAGCGTATCGATTTAGATATGGAATTCCAACTTTTCGTAATCCAGTAGTTTCGTTACCTGGGCTAAGAGAAATTTTTACCAATGGTGCCCTTTTTGTCTTAACACGGCAGAATTAATAATGATAGTTATAGTTGTTGGAATGCATAGAAGTGGAACTTCTGCCGTTGCTGGGATTCTACATCTTCATGGTATATCGATGGGGTCTGAAAAAACATTTAGGCCAAAGCCTCTTCTTCAAAACCCAATGGGATTTTATGAAAATTTTGATTTTAGAAAACTTAGTGACAAGATTCTTTATAGGGCAGGTTATAAAGTAAAATCTTTCAATTCAATTATTCCTCAAAAAATCAGAGCTGACAGGCATACTGTTAAAATGGAGAGACTAATTGGCCAGCAAGAATCGAAACAAAAACATTGGGGCTGGAAAGATCCAAGGGTTTGCCTTACACTTCATTGTTGGCTGGGATTATTAGACAATATGAAACTTTTGCATAAAACAAAGATCGTTTTTACATATAGAGAAGCTGATTCCGTCGCAAATTCTCTAAAAAGACGTGATGGTCTTGGAGAAAAAGAATCAATTAAGTTGTGGTGCGAATATAACCGTAGAGCATTGATATCAATAAATCAAAATTTAGTGAAAACATTTTATCTTTCTTATGAAGGTCTTTTGAATAATCCCATTAAACTGTGTCAAAAACTATTCC
>JBJKZS010000039.1:0-9642 GCA_045569115.1 Fidelibacterota bacterium
GGAAGTTGGATTGGTGGTAGTACTAGTCAATTATTATTAAAAGAGATCGTTGGTTGCTCAGAGGAATTATTTATGACAATTTTGGTGTTGGATAATTTCTTAGTGAATATTTGGACTATTGCTATGTTTCAAATGATTAAACATAGCAATAAAATTAACAAGTGGTTTCATCTCCCAACTAAAAAACCTCTGTTATCAGATTTGATAAATGCTAACACTAAAAAACATTCCACTTGGATTACGATTTTTATTATCATTTTAATTTCAGTCACCTTTTTTATTGTGAATATAACTTTTTTATCAAAAGTGGTTATTTTATCTATTATTGGTTTATGTCTAGGGAATGTAATTAAAACTTGGGATTATCAAATAGTTCTTAAGTTGGGTGGACTTTTGATATTAGTCATTATGGCAACACTTGGATTGAAGCTGAATTTTAACGCATTAGAGATTCCTGCAAATCTTATTATTATTAGTATTATCTGGCTAATTTTACATTATGTAGGAATGATCATAGTGGCATATTATTTAAAGATTCATGCTGCATGGATTCCAATTGCTAGCATGGCTAATTTGGGTGGAATATCAACGGCACCCGCAGTGACTTCAGCCTATGAAAAACGATGGATGCCTCATGCCATTGTACTATCTATACTTAGTATGATAAGTGGAACGGGGTGGGGTTTATTTACAATTTATTTGTTTCGGTTTATTATCTGATATGGTCGTAATAAAATTTGTAACTACTATAATTAAAACAATTACGAAGATAACTAAAAGTATAAATTTAAGTAAGTATTATTAAACTATGGTTTTGGTAATCTTCTACATTATTGGATAAAGATATGGAAGGGATGAAAAGATCTTTTTCTATAATAATATTATTATTGTGGTCATGCTCTCATGATTCAAGTATATCAAAAGATCTAAATTTTAGCATAGAGGGATATCAAAAAGTATTAATTGAAGAGGGTGTTACCGCTAGCAATGCAATCATCTTATTTAAAGATGGTGAAGAAGTAGTTAAATCTATTGTTAATTCTAATATAGATGGCGATATGGATATTGATGATAACACCATATTTCCTATCTGGTCTTTATCAAAAACTATTACTGGTATAGGTGTAATGATTCTTTATGAAAGAGGTTTAATAGATTTTAAGGATCCTTTATCAAAATATATCCCATATTTTGATAATCTTGAGTGTAAAGACGAGAATAGTGAAAAAATATATTATTGTGATAATGAAATTACCCTTTTGGATTTAATGACCCATCGTTCAGGATATCCTCAGAATAATGAATATTACCCGGCCAGAGACAATAAATATACAAATTTAGATGATTTTGTTAGGGATGTAGCTAAACATCCAGTTGAGTTTGAACCTGGGAGTGATTACTTATATGGAGCGAGTTACGATATTCTTGGCAGGGTGATAGAAGTGGTGTCCAACCAACCATTTTATGAGTTTTTAAAAGAAAATATTTTTGAACTCATTGGTATGAACAGTACAAAATTTTATATAGATGAAAATGAAAGAAATAATTTTCAAATTCTTTTTAGAAGAAATAATGATTTAAGTGAGTTTACTTTTGAATATGATCAAAATGAGTATTTGCCAGAAGGTAATGGTCACTTTGGAGGAAGTGGATTGGTAAGTACTATACCAGACTTGATGAAGTTCTGTGAGATGTTATTGAGCAGGGGTTTATACAAAAATAAAAAGATAATTTCTTCTGAATCTATTGATATGATGACCACAACATATACAAAAAGTTCTTATAAAAATGGATTTTATGATGGTTGGGATATTGGTTTCTCATTATTTATTTTAAACGAACCTTTATTTGATGGCTCCAATGCGCCAAAAGGGATCTATCGATTTGCGGGCTATCACAACAATCATTTTTGGATTGATTATAAAAATAATTTATATGGATTGCTTATGGCAAGATCCATACCCCATTCTAAAGAAATGGTTCACAAACTAAGATCTATTGTTTATAATATTATTAATTAAAAAGGAGTTAATTATGGATTTACTAGCAGTTGTTCATATCAAAAGTTCTTATGATGCCTGGAAAGCTCTATTTGATGATGGCCAAGCTAACAGAGAAGAGTTTTCTGATGAATCTCGTACAAGGGTAGCTAAGGTTGATGATAATACAGCAATGGTTCAGTTGTTTGATGTCGATATGCAAAAAATGGCTGAAACACTTAATAATTCATCCGTAGGTAAAGCAATGGCTGAACATGTTGAAAAACGTGACTTATATAAATTAGAGGTAATGACACCACCAGGTGCCTAGGAATGATAGCATAGGTACCACGGAGAACGGGGAGATTTGAGTGGTCATGAAAATTATTGGTCGACAAGAGACAAAAACGTGAAAACTTTTGGGTGCGTCCTGGTCTTTTTCACATTTTTTACAGTGGCCGCATCAGGCCAAACACCTCATAAGCACAATCATAATCGAGAGATTTCTTTCCCTGATGTTCCTGGATACAAAACTCTCATCTGTGATTTTCATATGCACACCGTTTTTTCCGATGGCAGTGTCTGGCCCAACATCCGGGTGGAGGAAGCGATCCGTGATGGCATCGATGTTATCGCTTTGACTGAACATCTTGAGTACCTTCCGCATAAGGATGACATCCCTTTTCCAGACCGAAACAGATCGACTATTATCGCCAAGGATGCAGCCAAGGGTAAAGATCTGATTATCCTGAACGGTTCTGAAGTGACGCGGGACATGCCACCTGGGCACGTTAACGCAATCTTTGTAGATGACTCAAACCGACTTCTTCAGGATGACCCCACGGACGTTTTTCTTGAGGCTAAACGGCAAGGCGCCTTTATCTTTTGGAATCATCCTAACTGGTTGTCTCATACACGGGATGGCATTGTACCACTTACCGAGATGCACAAAGAACTGATCAGAAAAAATCTCCTACATGGTATTGAGGTGGTCAACGAACACACCTATTCGGACGAGGCGCTTCAGATTGCCCTAGATTACGATCTGACCATTATTGGCACATCAGATATTCATGGGTTGGTAGACTGGAATTTTCGTGTCTCTGAGGGAGGTCACCGCCCGGTGACGTTGGTTTTTTCCCGGGATAAATCATCTGAAGCTGTGAGACGGGCCCTGTTTCAACGGAAGACGGTGGTTTGGTTTAACAACTTTCTTATTGGTAGAGAACAACACCTGATGCCCCTCTTAAAAGAGTCCCTCACCATAGAGGAAGCTTTTTATAGTGAAGGCAGAGATGTGGCTGAGGTGATCCTGAAAAATCATTCCGACGCCCGCTTTGAGCTGAAAAATACGGGGAAGTTCAATTTTCATGAACGGACTGATCTGGTAACCGTACAGCCTCATTCATCGGTTACTCTCATAGTAAAGACAGTGGAGCGGCTCAGGTCATTTAAGATGACGTTTGAGGTCATGAACGCCCTCGTTGCGCCACGAACACATCCCACGCTGATACTGTCCACACCTCAGATGATGAATAATAATAGATGAGATAAAGCAGTGGAATCTTTTTCTGATTATTGATTCACTGTGCGGTCAAAACTTTTCATTTTTATTTAGTAAGTGAAGAATGAAGCATTTCTTATTTGTATTCATTCTATTGAATTCACTTTGGAGCCAAAGTGTAGAAAGTAATCGTGTTGGTGACCCAAGAGATGCATCAATTCCAGGTGGATATATAGGGATTTCATATGAAATCGATACCAAGAAAAAGATAAAAGGGTATCAAATTAGTTTTGGATTTGCATTGCCACAATTTGGATCACCTGGATCTGGTCCCTATTTATTTCCTGGTATCGCTATTGGAAAGCGGAAAATATCAGATCATGAAAAGTCCTATACCTATGTAGATGCTCAAATAGTTGTCATGAAAGGTTTTTGGGGTGGATTTGGATATGGTATTGCTTTTATTGATGGTCAAAAGCAAGGAAGAGCTAAAGCTTTTGGCGGATATCTTTTAGCCGGATTAATGACTGAATATATGCAAACGTCTAAATTGGAATTGAAAACTAATTTATTCATACCTTATTACCATTTTGGATTAGCATTACCATTTCCTGGATATCATTTCTATCCATAGAGTTTAATTTTATAATAATCACAAGAATAACTAAAGGGAGAATAGTTATATGGCTAAAAAAATTGATTCACCATCAAAGGTTGAATGTGTAGGAAATAAACCTAAAATAATAAATGAATACATCGGTTTGGTAAACTCTAAAACGACAGATTTAAGTATTGCTCAAATGGATTCTCCGGGAGGCTGGTCTGAACCTGGCCAACGACCAGAATTTGATGAATATACTCTTGTCCTGAATGGCAGATTGAAAGTTGAAACAGAAGATGAGATTATCTATGTTAATAAAGGAGAGGCGATAATTACATACTCTGGAGAATGGGTCAGATACAGTACACCGGAAAAGGATGGTGCTCAATATGTAGCAGTTTGCATGCCCGCTTTCAGGCCAGAAACAGCACATAGAGATGATACTTGACATAAAGATAATGAGAAAAAGAATCTTAGATGCGAGGAAGTGGTTCGAAAAAAGACCAATAATTGAAAAAGTAATTATTCATGTTGGTTTGTTTCCATTACCTTTTCTTTTTCTATTCTTCACCAGTGGAATAAAGAAAAGGTAATAACCTAGTTAATATAATTTCAGATGGAATTCCTATAGTTCTTTAATCTACTGGATTTCCATTATTATTTAGCATAATTGGATCTCCGTAGCCAAGAGATTTGAGCCCTTCGTACTGCGTGGCCGCATCACCTACTATAAGGTAAATCATTTCACTTGGGCGCACATACTCCTTCGCTAAGCCATTATGTTCCTCAATAGTAAAATCACGAACCATATTTTCACGATCCTTGATATAATCAAAGGGTAGATTGTAGGTGGAAATATTAGCAATCATACCACGTAGTGCTCCAAGAGTTTCAAAGCGTCGGGAATTAGACTTGATAATCATGTTTTTGGTAAACTCTAAATCTTCCTCGCTAATGGGTTCACGGTAGCGGGTCATAATATCTTTAAAGATTTGCACAGATTCTTCCGTGGTATTAGAACGAACGGCAGAAGAGGCGATGAAAAGACCGGGAAATCGAGATCCGGTGAAGCGAGACCGAGCACCGTATGTAAAACCTTTTTCTTCTCTTAAGGTAAGGTTGATGTCGCTGGAGAAATTCCCTCCTAATTTCATATTCATTACTGTAGCAGGGATGTAATCTGGATCAGTATATTGCATGGAAAGGTAACCGATTCGGATTTCTGACTGTTTTGCTCCTGGAACATCTACAAAATAGATTTTGGCCTTGTTATTGGGCTCAGGCATGGCATATTCAGGAAAATTAACGTCCTTAATCTCCCAGCGATCAGATAAACTTTTGAAAGCTTTTATCGCTCCATTTTGGTTAATGTCTCCAACAATACTGATCGTTGACAAATCAACTGAGAAATTGTCCTCATAATACTTTTTTAAGTCTTCAAGCTCAATAGTCATCACTGATTCTTCAGTACCCATGGTAGAGTTAGCCAGTATATGATTACCATAGTTTAAACGGTTGAAAACATTAGATGCGATAGTAGAGGGTATTGCAGAGCTACGATTAATTCCTTCAATAGTTTCAGCTTTTATGCGAGCAAACTCTTTTTCATCCCACCGTGGCTCGAAAAGGATCTCTTCAGCTAAGGCAAGGGTGGCTTCAAAATTTCGTTTCAGGCAAGTGACTTCAATGTTTATGGATTCTTTTGTAGTATAAATGGATATGGAAGAGCCCAATGCATCTATAGCTTCCTCTAATTCTATAGGAGACTTGGTAGCAGTTCCTTCAATAAGCATGTCAGAAATAAGGTTAGCCACACCAATTTTTTCTGGCGAATCAAGTAACATACCGCCACGGATACGTATACCAAAGTTAATGAGAGGAAGTTCATCGTGGTTGGCGCCAAATAAAAATAATTTACTTGGGTAGTCATGACGCCATACCACGGGTATATTTAGATTAGGGTCTGGGCCTTGTGCAGGTTTTATGGACCGGTCAAAACTAGATGAGATTTTTTCCAATTCTTCTTCACTAGTACCAACCAACTTCTCTACATTTTCAACGATCTTTTCTTCCTTAATCGCAAACAATTCTGAACCATCTGCTACCAGATCGGTCTTTCCTTTAGGTACGAAGCTAGTAAGCACATAATTTTCATCTTTTATGTATTTATCAAACACTCGCTTTACATCATCAATACTTACAGCAAGGACGCTTTCCAAGTCTTTGGAAATGGCATCTGGTGATCCATAATATTCATTATAGTAGGCCAATCGGAATCCCTTTCCAAGGACAGAAGATATACCTTGGTAAAAACCTGTTTCATATTTGGCTTTCAATCGATCTAGATCATCTTCAGTGAAACCATTGATTTCAAATTTTTTGAATGCTGCAAATACAGACTTTTCCAAATCAGTCAGGTTGGTAGTAGGAAAAGCTGTGACAGTGATATTGAAAGTTCCGGCAATTTCCAGAGGACTATTATAGGAGACTACACTAGGTGCTAATTTATTTTCTTCGACAATAACAGTATAAAGTGGCGCCTTTTTTCCATCTCCCAAAAGTTGACCTAAAAGCTCTAGAGCAGGGGCATCACTATGGCGCTGATGAACGGTGGGAAAAACCATCCGTAAGCGTGGAGAATTAGCAAAATTGTCTTCGTGAAAAACTTTTTTAGTAGTTTCTAAGGTTATGGGTTGAGGTTCCATATCCAATACGGTAGGACCTTGCTGAATTTCACCAAAGTATTTTTGCACCAACTTTTTTACCTGACGTTCATTGATGTCGCCAGCAATTACAAGGGTTGCATTATTAGGGCCATACCATCGTTTGTAGAAATCACGAACATCTTTCAATGTAGCATTTTTTAGGTCTTCCAATTCTCCAATAGTTGTCCAATTATAAGGATGATCCTTTGGATAAAGGTTTTTTATAACAGCGTAATTGTTATGACCATATGGACGGTTGTCCACGCGTTGACGTTTTTCGTTTTGAACGACCTCTTGTTGATTCGTAAAGGCGGCTTGGGTGACAGTTGGAAGTAACCAACCCATACGATCTGACTCTAACCAAAGAACAATTTCGAGAGCATTTTTTGGGACGACCTCATAATAAACAGTACCATCTTTGTTTGTCCCACCATTAAGAGTGCCACCGGCACTTTGAATTATTTTAAAAAATTGATCCTGACCCACATGTTGAGATTCTTGAAAAAGCATATGTTCAAAAAGGTGAGCAAAGCCAGTGCGGCCAGGAACTTCCCGGTTTGAACCAACGTGATACTGTATAGCAACACCTACAATAGGATCAGAGTTATCTTTGTGAAGAATTACCTCTAAACCATTATCTAAAATGTATTTTTCGTAGTCAATAGTAAAAGTTGTGGAAGGTTTTGAATTGCAGCTAATAATGAGAAAGGTCAAGGAAAGTAAAATTGGTCTGAAATTTTTTATCATGTGAATGTCCTTTTTTATATGTCCATGTCAGTAATAGAATTTAATTGCTTTAGGTGATTGACAATTATATACCAAACACTATTGCAAAAAATTATATAGAAAACCATCAAACTAAAATAAGACTAAAAATGTGATTTATACAAATTAGGGTACAGATAATTTTGAGGGATCAGTGAGTACAGATCTTATTTAGGGCTTAAGTATCATTCCTTCATCTACAATTTTCCATATATAGAGAGATGCTATAGTTCTATATGGCTTCCAATTTTTTGAACGAGAGATCATGGATTTTTCACTTAAGAATTTTTCTCGACCAAGTAAAATCATTAATCCTTTTTTAATACCTAAATCATTTAAAGGAAAGACATCTAGACGATTCAATGAAAAAATAAGAAACATGTCTATTGTCCATTGACCAATACCTTTGATTGGTTTTAGAATATTTGCTATTTCGTCATCTGATAATGTTGAAAGTTCTTCAAGACGAATTTCTCCACCATCAATTTTTTTAGCAAGTCCTTGAATATATTCTGTTTTCATTTTCGAAAGCCCAATATTTTGCATGGATTCCGATGGTGTTTTTAAAACTTCTTCAGGGTTGGGGAATACGCTTCCATCATAGAGGGCTAGAAACCGATTTTCAATAGTTTTTGCAGCTTTACCGCTTAACTGTTGGTGGATAATTGATCGAACCAAAGACTTAAAATGGTTTTGTCTGTTTTTTAATGTGATCGGTCCAAAATAGTTGATTAAAGTTTTCATGTTATCATCTTGTCTGAGATGATTTATGGCAACTTCTATTTCGGGATTTCTATTCATAATCATTATAAGAGTAGCTAAAGATAGTATGGAATGATTCTAATATTGAATTATCAAAGGTCAAATAATAGTTCAGCATAATTTTCTTCATTAATGATTCGATCTTAGCATACTTAAAAAGTAAATGACAAATTTTTAGTTATATGTATTTTTATTTCTTGACTACAGTATATTCAAGCTAGTATAGTAACCTACATATAAAAACATTTTCAGGGGTAGAATGTTTTACGGTAAAAAATCCTGAACATGAAAGAAATAGAATGATTCATGAGAACATAAAAGGTCTTATTGCGGCTGTTCACACACCTGTACATGAAGACTATTCATTAAACTTAGATTGTGTTAAGACTCAAGCTAATCATCTTTTAAAAAGTGGTGTCACAAGTGTTTATGTTAGCGGTACAACGGGGGAGGGACAATTATTTGATGTTGAAGAAAGAATAAAATTGTTTAAACAATGGGGGGTAATTGCTAAAGATAATTCTTTGAAATTTATTGCTCATATTGGACATAAGAATCAGTCTGAAGCGACCAATCTTGCGTTAGCAGCCAGAGATGCAGGTGCCCAAATACTAAGTTCCATGTCTCCACCAAATACTAATATTAGTGAGCCAAAAGAGTTGGTTGAATGGTTGAAACCAGTTTTGATTGATGTCCCTGACATTCCATTTTATTTCTATGATACTCCAAAAATCAGTGGTGCTGAGATTGACATGGAAGAATTTTTGAAGTTGGCGGTTCATGAACTACCATCCATCGTTGGTCTAAAATTCAACAATACAGATTTGTCGATGCTTGAAAGGTGCATGAACATAGAGCATGGGAAATTTGATATTCTTTATGGAGTTGATGAGATGTTGATCTTAGGGATGGATCAAGGATGCAAAGGAGCTGTAGGAAGTACCTATAATTTTGCAGCCCCTATTTATCACAAATTAATTGAAGCTTATGAAGCGGGAGATAGAAATGAGGCGGAGAAATTGCAGGGTTTCTCCATTCAATTCATTGATATTATTGCAAAATATGATTTTTTACCAGCAGCGAAAATGCTAATGAAAAGCTTTGGTATAGATTGTGGACCTGCTAGACGACCTAATCATCAATTATCTGAAAATGAGTTTGAATCGTTACACCATGAATTAGACCAAATAAACTTTTTTGATATCATTAATGGACCATGAATAAAAAACCAATTATTTGGCTATTATTTTTCTATTCCTTCCTTTGGTCTGAGACATCTGTGAAATGGGATAAATTGCCAGATTTCCCAAATCCGTTAGGTGTGGC
>JBJKZS010000040.1:0-9544 GCA_045569115.1 Fidelibacterota bacterium
TTAAGGTTCCACCCCAAGCATTAGAGGCTGAAGAAGCTGTTTTAGGTGCAATGCTGACTTCTAAAGAGGCTGTTAGTCGTGGACTGGAAATTTTAATCTCTGACCATTTTTATAAGGATTCCCATCGTCGAATTTTTGAATCAATGAATAATCTATTTGACGAAGGTGAACCTGTCGATGCTGTTTCTGTGATTAATGAGCTGAAGAAAAGAAAACAACTTGATGCTAGTGGAGGAGCCTATTTCCTAACTGGACTTGCGGATAGTGTACCTACTTCAGCTAATATTGATTATTATGCACAAATAGTTCTCGAAAAAGCATCTCTTAGAAGACTAATTAGTGTTGCAACAGATTTATCTAGTGATGCATTTAATGATGAACATGGGCTTGAGGATATTCTCGATAGAGCTGAACAACGGATTTTTTCTATTTCACAAGGTAGACTCAAAGGTAAGTTCCAACAGCTCAGTCCTGTTCTTCAAGAAACTTTTGAACAGCTCGATAAGATTCATCAGCGACCTGGCTCGGTAACTGGTGTTCCAACAGGATTAAAAGATCTTGATGAAATAACTTCAGGCTTTCAAGATGGAGAATTAATTATTGTTGCGGGCAGACCAAGTATGGGTAAGACTGCTCTTGCACTTACTTTTGCACGTAATGCTGCTGTTGAGCATGAAATTCCTATTGGTATCTTTAGCCTAGAGATGTCAAACAGTCAACTTGCAATGCGTTTACTTACATCTGAAGCTCGAGTAGATAGTCATCTTGTTAGAACTGGTAAGCTACCAAATGAACAATGGAAGAATCTTTCACTTTCTGTTGGTAAACTTGCAGATGCTCCTATTTATCTAGATGACACTCCTGCTATGGGCATTACTGAGCTGAGGGCGAAATCACGTCGTCTTAAAGCGGAAAAAGATGTCCAACTTATCATGGTTGATTATCTTCAAATGATGCATGGTGGATCTAGTTCAGAAAGTAGACAGCAAGAAATTTCAAAAATTTCGAGATCCTTAAAAGCGCTTGCCAAAGAAATTTCGGTACCAGTTATTGCGCTATCTCAGTTATCCCGGGCTCCTGAGGCAAGAAGTGATCATAGGCCTCAGCTTTCTGATTTAAGAGAGAGCGGAGCTATTGAACAAGATGCTGATGTAGTTATGTTTCTGTACAGAAAATGGGTTTATAGTCGTGATGAAGAAGATAGGCGTAAGGCTGAGATCATTGTTTCTAAACAAAGAAATGGTCCTACGGGTACAGTTCCTCTAATTTTTGTAGATAGTTATGCTAAATTTGAAAGCGCTACTTTATTTGACCAGATGGTTGATGAATCAGCTTAATGCGTGTAGCTGATCTAATTCCAAAGGTTACAGGATCCTATCCCAGGGATTTTCTTAAGCTTATTAGTTTATTGGATGATCAACAGACTTTAACCAACGATGTACTTTACGACCGTCTTTGGAAAGCATATCAATATAGTAAGGATAACCATGAAGGCCAGTTAAGGAAATCAGGCAGGCCTTTCTTCGAACACTGTGTTGCTGTGTCACAGCTCCTTGCTGAGTGGCATATGGATTTGAGCACAATAATTGGTGGCATTTTACACGATTGTATTGAAGATACTAATTCAACTTATGAAGAAATTAAAGGAGAGTTTGGGGAAGAAGTAGCTCAGTTAGTTGATGGAGTTACAAAACTCGGGGGCTTAGAATTAGGAACTCGTCAAGATAAGCAAGCTGAAAACCTAATGAAAATGTTCCTTTCCATGGCTAAGGATTTGCGAGTTATTATAATAAAGTTTGCTGATAGGTTACATAATATGCGTACTATAGAATATCTACCCTTAATTAAACAACGTCGGATTGCTGTTGAGACTAGAGATGTTTACTCTCCGTTGGCTCATCGGCTTGGAATGTTTCGTATAAAGAGTGAATTGGATAACTTAATATTAAGTATCCTAGAACCTAACACATTTAAAGAGATTGAGAAACTACTTAAGTCAACAGGTGGAAAAAGAAAAAAGACTTTAAAAGAAATTTCAGAACCTATTGAGAATCGGTTGATTGAATACAATATTGATTATAGTATCAAAACAAGATTGAAATCACACTCTTCAATACATAATAAAATGGTTTCTCGTCATAAACCCTTTGATGAAATTTACGATATTTTTGCCCTAAGAATTCTTGTTAACAATATTGCTCATTGCTATACAGCTCTAGGCTTAATTCATCAAGTTTTTACACCAGTTCAAGAAAGATTTAAGGATTTTGTTGCGACGCCAAAAATCAATGGCTATCAATCTCTACATACAACTATAATCGCCCCATCAGGAAAAATGGTTGAAATACAAATAAGAACAAATGAGATGGATCACAATGCTGAAATTGGTGTTGCCGCGCATTGGAAATATAAAGAGGGGCAAGGACATAGTAGCCTCGACCGCCATGTGCATTGGTTAAGAGATTTAGTTTCAATTTTAAGGGATGAATCTGCTGATCCGAAAGAATTTATGAACCTTTTAAAAATTGATCTTTTTCAGAATGAAGTTTTTGTGTTTACTCCAGCTGGTGATCTCATTCAATTACCATCAGGATCAACACCTATCGATTTTGCCTATGATGTTCACACTGAGGTTGGGAATCACTGTTTGAGTGCAAAAGTAGATGGGAAAATTGTTCCTTTAAATACTGAGTTAAAGAGTGGGGAAACTGTTGAAGTAATTACTTCTGACTCTCAGATTCCTAGCCCGGCTTGGTTAAAGTTCGTTAAAACTACTAAAGCACGAACTCATATCCGTCGAATACATCGCCGTTTTCAACAAGAAGAAAGTACGAAGCTTGGAAAGGAAATGCTTGAGAAAACCCTTCGACGCATGAAAATGAAAGATAGGATAAAAGAACTAAAAACTCAACCTTACTTAGCTGGTTTTGATACAGAGATTGCTATGCTGATTGCAATTGGAACTGGTCAGATAACATTAAGAGAAGTGTTAAAAAAAGCTTTTCCCACAGTTACGGATGCTGATTATGCAAAAGCAAAAGAAAAAAGTTCATTTCTTAATTTTGCTCGTCGAAATATAAAAGGTGTTAGTGTACAAGGAATTGATAATATTTTAATCAATTTTGGGAAGTGTTGCGGTCCTATCCCTGGTGATGAGATTGTTGGCTTTGTATCTCGAGGACGGGGTGTTACTATCCATCGTTCTGAGTGTCAAGACTTGCCAATTATGAGTGAATCCTTCGATCGTTTTATTGAAGTGGAGTGGGATGTGTCGCGTAAAGTAGAATTCCTATCTCAATTGAAAGTTTTGGCTGAAGACAGAAAAGGCTATCTTAAAGATGTAACGGAAGCAATTTCAAGTCTTAATGTTAATATTAATAGTGTAGATACAAAGGTGGAAGATGGTATTGCATCATGTATAATTGTAATTTCAGTTTTGAACGTTCGTCGATTAAAGAATGTAATAAGAAAAATAGAAAACCTTCCTGGTACAACTATAGTTCAGAGATCAAATTAAAAGGGAGCCTTTTTCTGATTTTACATAATTAGTATTCGAAAAACATGGAATTGTTACAAGTGAGGTTTATAACATTGAAGAAAGTTCTATAAAACTAATAAATAAAAAACAGATTTATATTCTTAACAGCCGAATACATTATTTAAATTCATTAAAACTTGTTAAGTCATTTTTAATAAACTTAATTTAGGTGAATTAGAAACTTTTTTATACCATGGGTAGACTCCTTGGCATCGATTATGGTGAAAAAAGAATTGGTATTTCTATATCAGATCCAAATCAGAATATTGCTACTCCTTTAGAAACAATAATTTTTGAGTCTGAAGCAAGTTTAATAAAAAAAATTCGTAGCATTGTATTATCATGGTGTGTAGATGGAATTATTTTAGGGTTGCCTATAGGTATGAATGGTCAAGATACCCTCCAAACCAAAAAGGTTTTCAAATTTTATAATGTCCTATGCAATGAATTTAAGATACCAGTTATAAAGGAAGATGAGAGACTAAGCTCTGTGGCTGCTTCAAATTCCCTAAGACATCAGGGAATTAAACCAAGTCGAAACAAATCAATGGTTGATTCAACAGCTGCTGCAATTATTCTCCAATCTTATCTAGATAGGATAAAATATTGATACAAGGTTTGTTTAAAAGAAAAAGTTGGGAACTAGCTATTATTTCTGGCTCAATGATTGGTTTATCTTTTCCACCATTTAAACTTGGTTTTCTAGCTTGGATGGGCCTTGTGCCCTTAATAAAAACCATTCTAATTGAAAAACCTTTACAGAATGCTTGGTCAGGGTTTATAGCGGGTTTTTTTATGAACCTTTTAGCCTTGCACTGGCTTTCCTTTAATATAGGCGCTCCTAAACCGTTTGCAATAATTTCTCTTTTATCTGCGGCTTTTTATCTTGCTTTATTTTGGTCATTTTTCTGTTTTCTTTTTTCATCCATTCAATCTATCTCTGGAAAAGGCCTATTAATTATGCCATTTTTATGGGTACTGATGGAGTTTATTATGTCAATTGGCCCATTAGGGTTTCCATGGGTTTCTTTAGCTACAACGCAGGTTGATTATTTGCCAGTTATTCAAGTCGTAGAGTGGACTGGTATATATGGGGTTTCATTTTGGGTTGTAACTGTAAATGTGATTTTATATGGACTAATTAATTCTCATCGATCCAATCGTATTCCTATCTTCAATACACTGCTGTTTACAATTATTTCCATATGGTTATTTGGTTATTTCCAATTAGCCAAATTATCAAATCAAAATGATAAGAAAAAAATAAAGGTATCTATAACTCAACCTAATGTAGGCCCTCATGATAAATGGGAAATAAAAAAGAGGAATTGGGTTTTTTCTCGTTTAGACTCACTTTATATGCTTGCATCTGAAATGGAACCTGATATAATTATTTGGCCAGAAGCTGCAACACCAGCTTTCCTAACTAAAAATCATAGTCAGCTTCTCAAGGTAAGGAGGAATATAAGACAAAGTGGAATACCTCTATTAACAGGAACTATTGATTGGTCAATGGACTCGAATAGTAGATCTTATTTCAATAGTGTTGCACTAATTGGCGAAGAGGGTGAAATTCCAATTTATCATAAGAATCAACTTGTTCCTATTGGTGAGTTTAATCCATTCGCTCGGCAATTGCCTTCTTCACAGGAACTTAATTTGGGGAATTACACTAGAGGTAAAGAGGAAACAATTTTTAAAATTAAGGAATCATATTTTGCATCAATTGTATGTTTCGAATCTGTTTTTCCTAGGATTGTTAGAAGATTAACTAATATTGGCGCTCAATTCCTGGTTATAGTAGTTAATGATGGTTGGTATGGTAATTCGGCTGAGTTATATCAACATATGGCCATTGCTAGATTCCGGGCTGTGGAACATCGATATCCAGTAATTAGGTCAGCAAATACCGGGATTTCAGCTGTAATTGATAGGTCTGGTCGAGAAATCAAAACTTTAGGTATTGGAAAAACTGGTGTAATAACTGCCTCAATTGCACCTTTTGATGGAGATACATTCTATGGACGTCATGGAGATTGGATTGTGACTTTTTCTTTTCTTTCACTTATAATTGTTTCTTTTAGGGGTTGGCGAAAAACCATCCTATGAAGTTTGTAGGGTTTTACACGATTTTTTTATTCTGTAGCCTTAATGCTATAGATCCAAGGCCAATTAATAATTCAAAAATATCTAAATCTCCAATATTAAAATCATTAGCTATTCCAGGATTAGGAGAATTATCTCTTGGGGAAAAAAATCGTGCAAAACTCTTTGGAGGTTTAGAAATAGCTCTTTGGCTATTAGTTGCAGAATCCGTGCAATCTAAGAAAAATTCTCGATCCAATATGATTTCATATGCAGCAATTCATGCTGGAGCCAATTTAAAGGGTAAAGATCATCAATTTGCTTTAGATGTTGCCAATTATTTGAGTGTTGAAGATTTCAATCAGGAACAGCAGAGAATGCGCCTTGCGGATAGGGTTTATAATATTGATGATTATAATTGGCAATGGGATAGTCAAGACCATCGAGAACAATATTGGAATTATATTCGAAAACGAGCTAAAGCTCGAAAAATCGAAATGTTTTCAATTGGCGGAATGATTGTTAACAGAATACTATCTGGAATCAATGTTTCTTATTTAAATAAAAATAAACAATCAAAGACTTCCATAAAATTTATACCATTAGATTTAAATGAATCAATAAAGGCTCCTAAGCTAATGTTTTTCATCGATTTCTAGACTAATGATTCTTCATTTTAACCCCTTGACATTGTTGCTCTTGATTCTTGGGTACATTTTTTCACTGTTTTCATCAAATACTATTATTCATTACGGTGTTCATTTTATTGTATTGATATTTTTCGGATATTTTTTTGGTGTTTCCTTTTCAAGGATTAGTAAAAGATTGCGTCCCATAATTACTTTTATACCTTTAATGACAACTCTTTACTTTCTTTTTTCAATACTTTTTTCAACTGATCCATTATTACTAATTATTGAACAGGCCTTTAGATCAATAACAAGAATAATTTTTCTTTTAGGAGGTGCAACTTTATTCCTTGAGATGATTTCATCTTTAAGGCTATTGGATGCAATTAGAACTCAGTGCTTTAATTTGAATATCAAGTTTCATTTCATTGAAGATTTTTTTCAGCTTATTGAACTTTCTTTGAGGTTTTTCCCTCTTGTGGCGTATGAGGTTAAAACCTTACTTCAAATCGATATAATGCTTGGTTTTTCAAAGCCAAATAATAAAATGGCTAAGATTAGTAAAGTTGCAAATCATCTTCCATCGCTACTTATTTCTTGTATGCGGAAGGCTAGTCAGCTTGGTGAGGCAATGGAATCTCGTGGATATGGTAAGGTTATTCCACGCACTATTGCGAAGCCAGTCAATTTTGGTTTTAAAGATGGTGTAATTATAATTTCAATATTTGTATTTATTTTAGGACATTTAATCTTTGCCAAATTATAAGATCACCGTAGAATATGATGGGACTGAATTTTCTGGATGGCAGCTTCAACCAAATATGAGGACTGTACAAGGAGAATTAGAAAGTGCTATTTCCAAACTAAATGGAGATAGATTAGTTAGAATTAATGGTGCTGGAAGAACTGATGCGGGTGTTCATGCTTGGGGTCAGGTAGCAAGCTTTTTTTTAGACAAAAAATGGGAAGAAAATAAGCTTTGTAAAGCGATTAATGGTAATTCTGAGAATGATCTCAATGTTAAGGATTGTAACATTGTAGAAAAAAATTTCCATGCAAGATATAGTGCAATCAAAAGGATGTATAAGTATAGTTGCTTTATCGGAAGATCCCCTATTTCTCAAAGATATGCATGGGAAATAACGAAACCTTTGTCTTTCAAAAAATTGAATGAGTGTGCTAAGTTGTTAATTGGTGATTTAGACTTTACTTCTTTCAGCAAGCATGTTCCAGAGAAAAAAAACCAAAGATGTATAGTTAATCAATCCCAATGGATAAAAAGTGGGACTTTCGTAATTTTCACTATTGAAGCAAATCGATTCTTGCAACATCTTGTACGTTGCCTTGTAGGAACTATGGTTCTAGTTGCAACAGGACAAACAACAGTGAAAAAATTTAGTGAAATTCTTGAAGAAAAAAACTTTAAAGCAACAGTCTATCGAGCTCCTGCAAAGGGACTTTTTCTCCAAAATGTGAAATATCAATGATTTCTGTTGTTATAAGAATTCCAATTCTACTACTAATTGTTAGTACACTTTTTTCAAATGCTATAGATGTTGATACTAGTAGAAAAAATGCTATTACGCGTTCTATTCAAATAGTTGGACCGGCTGTTGCTAGTATTAACGTAATAAAACAACGTACAACTCCTTTTTTTAATGATCCTTTTTTCCAATTTTTTTTCCCTGAGGAACCATATATTGAGCGAATTCCCAGTCTTGGGTCTGGTGTGGTAATTAGTCCTGATGGTTATATTATAACAAATCAACATGTAATTGAGAATTTTGAGGAAATTTTTGTAACTCTTCCTGGTGGAAAGGAATATGAAGCTGATCTAATTGGCGCTGATCATGAAACAGACATTGCTATTTTGAAAATTCAAAACAGAAAACTTCCATATGCCAAATTAGGAAATTCTAATGATATTCTTATCGGAGAATGGGTTATAGCATTAGGTAATCCATTAGGTTTGTTTGATGTAAATAAACAACCTACAGCTACAGTTGGAGTTGTGAGTGCGACCAATCTAGATTTTGGCCGCAAACTTTCAGGCCGATACTATAATGGTATGATCCAGACTGATGCGGCAATTAACCAAGGAAATAGCGGGGGACCATTATGTAATGCTTTGGGTGAGGTTATCGGAATAAATACATTTATTTTTACAGGGGGTGGATATAATGATGGGTCAATTGGTATTGGCTTTGCTATCCCAATTGATAGAGCAAAGAAAATTGCTGAAGAACTAAAAAAATATGGAAAGATTGATAGAAATGTGTCTGTTGGTTTTCGATTCCAACGTGTCGACCGACAACTTGCTAGAGCACTCCAACTTCCTAAAGTTGGGGGTTTGATAATCACTGACATAGCAAGAAGTGGTCCAGCTGAGAAAGCTGGTTTAATGGTTGGAGATGTAGTCTATTTAATTAATAGTCAAAAAGTAAATTCTGGTGGTGATATAATTAAAATTATGGAAGAAAATCTTCTTCGTCCTGGGGATAAACTTAAAGTTGATTATTATCGGCAAGGTAAAATGACCAAAACTTTACTAAAGTTAGAAAAACGATCCTGAAAATGATTGCACAGGAAGGTAAAAACACAATTTTTTTTATGTCTTTAATTATGTTAATCTCAAGTCTATTATGGAAAATACTTGAGTTAGAGTTCTTTCGATTAGTGTTTTATTTCTTTTTATTAGCACTAATTTTTTGCCTGCAATTTTTTCGAGACCCAAAGAGGGAAATACCTACTGGTAAAAACTTGGTGTTATCTCCTGCGGATGGTAAAGTAGTTGATATATCTAAGACTGAAACTGGTGAAAGAAAAATATCTGTATTTCTTTCGGTATTTGATGCTCATCGAAATAGATGTCCAGTAAAAGGAAAGGTCTCAAGTATTCATTATTCTAAAGGTAGCTTTTTGGCGGCATTTAATACGGAGGCTTCTGAAATAAATGAACATAATGATATTGAAATTCAATCGGAATTTGGTATTGTCCGTGTTCGGCAAATTGCCGGCCTTCTCGCAAGAAGGATCATATGTAATCTTTATTTAGGTCAAGATGTTTCAAAGGGGGAACCTCTTGGTTTCATCCGTTTTGGTTCAAGGACAGATCTTTTATTACCACCAAATACTAAAATATTCGTAGGATTAAATGATCGTCTTAAAGCAGGTTCATCAATTATAGGAGAACTTAGTTGAAAGCAAAAGTTAAGGTCAAAAAACAAGCTGTCCCTGGTACATTTACATTATTAAACCTTTTATTTGGCTTTCTAGCTATACTTCAGGCTTC
>JBJKZS010000041.1:0-9458 GCA_045569115.1 Fidelibacterota bacterium
ATTACCTATATATTTTCACGGTTACTTATAAAAGCACTAAACTTTATTATAGTCAATTTTGTATGAGGTTAAGTTTGGAGTTTTATTAGACTCGTTATGGATGGGCTTGATTACGATAAATGAATTTTTTTATCACAGGTATTGCATTTTTTGGGATTTTATGCTTAGCATCAAACATTTTATAGTTTACGCTATAACCAACACTAGTCAAAAGATTTGCTGTTTCTCTAGATTGGGCTGGAGTAATAATTTCATCCTTATCTCCTTGTATCATAAGGAATGGAGTCCTAAGGCTTTCTTGCGTCATGTCCGATAGCAAATGTTCTTTTTTCATTATATAACCTGCTATTGGAATAACACCGCCAATACTATAGGGTAATCGGCTAGCAAAAAGCATTGAAAGACCAGCACCCATTGAAAATCCGATAATAAAAGTGTTCTCCGGGGAAAATCCATCATCAATAATTGTTTGCATTATTTTAGGCATCATCTCTAATGTCTTCTCGTATCTCCAACCTTTCGCATCTGATCCACTAAACCATGTATAACCTTTTCCAGTATCTGCATTATAAGGAGCTCTAGGAAGATACCATTTTGCAGATAAAGATCCTGTTTCATTAGCAATGGCTTCCATTGAAAATTCATCACCTGTCCATCCATGTAATGCTAGTAAAGCAAGTGTATTTTTATTTGAATCTTGAAAAGTGTTTATTTTCATTTATCTAAAAACATTTTTGCCACGCTTGGTACATTACAAGTCTTTTGCTCTCCATAATTAAAAGTCACTAGAGTTGCCAACGATGAAAGTACCAACTCTTTTTCACCATTTTTAAATATTCCGCTAAGAATCTTTATACTCTTATTACCAATCTTGACTACCTTTTGTCCAATCTCAAGTTCTTGAGGATGACTTAACTGTTTATGATAGTTTATTTCCATAGAAGCCATAATGAAATCTGTTTCCATACCAAAAATTTTGTTTAAATATTCTAATCTAGAGGTTTCAAGATAGGTTAAATAATTAGCATGGTTTATGTGCTTATGAGAATCGAGATCACGCCAGCGAGTAGAAACTAGGGAAAAAAAACTAAATTGATCTTTTGTAGAAGGAAATTCTATCATAAACATCAAAATCTTAACTATTCAGGGTTTGATAACTAATTTTCTCGATCTTCAATTTTATTTTTTTTCGAGTTGGAGAAGTATTTTTCAGTCAAATTAAACCTTCTTTATCTAAGACAGTAATTAATTATAACATAAAAAGAGTTTCTATATCATTTTAATTATTACTTTTTTGTTTTTTTAAATGATTAATTAATCTAAATGATTAAAAGAATATAAACCATCGACGAAGCTTTCGTTTACAGGTTTTATATTGTCTCTTATACATTATAGATCTTTTATCAACTTTATTAGCAATGTTGAGGAGTTGTCGCTTTTTCTTATACGTTCCTTTTTTATAACCACCCCAACCTTCATGATAGGCAAGATACAAGGCTTTAGCATTAGATTTTGATATTCCTAAGTTCTTGTGACTTTGATAATTATACCACCCTACAAAATCTATAGCATCATCAAAATCTGTTCGCTGGGAAAAAATTCCCCCAGCTGATGAAACATATTCCTTCCATGTGCCATCAAGCACTTGTGCATATCCTTTTGCTGAACTTTTTCTCTTCCATGGAATAATCCAAAGAAGTTTCTTTCGCTTTGCTTTTACTTTCTGTCTAAAGGAAGATTCCTGATAAAGAAATGCCATGGTAACATTTACAGGTATACCCCATCGTTTTTCTGTCTTTCTTGCCGCTTTATACCAATTACGTTTCTCAGTAAAAATATCGCAAATATTTTCTGGAGATTCTGGAGGAGGTACAGTACAAGACTGAATTAGGATTAGGGAAAAAAGAAATGAAAGAAATCGTAACTTATATTTTTTTGTCAGGTATATAAATATCTCCTTTGAAAAAGGTCACAGCTGTTCCTTCTAAAACAACCCTATTTACTTTTAATTCACACCTTATTTGTCCACCCCTAGAGGATAGTTGCCTTCCAATCAAAATTGTTTTTTTATATTCATTGGCCCAATATGGCATCAACTGGCAATGAGCGGAACCAGTAACAGGATCCTCATCAATTCCTGTCTTTGGATAGAAACATCGTGAAACAAAATCATAACTCTTAGATTTTGATGTAACGATTACTCCTCTTGCATCAAGTTCAGTCAACTTCGTAAAATCAGGCGAAAGTTCTTCAACTTCTTGTTCGTTATTTAATACTGCTATATAATCTGTTGACTTTAATGTTTTCTTTGGATTAACACCAAGTCCTAATAACATTTCCTTCGGAGGATCACATTCAAATGGCTCTTCAGATGGAAAATCCATAAAATAATTATTATTTTCTCTTTGAACCTCAAGTTTCCCACTCTTACTCATAAAATGAATTTTATCTCCTGAAAAACCTAATTCTGAAAAAATTGCATGAGACGAAGCAAGAGTAGCATGCCCACAAAGCTCAACCTCAACACAAGGCGTAAACCAGCGTATCTCATAACCTAAATTTTTTGGGACAAGAAAAGCTGTTTCAGAAAGATTGTTTTCTTGAGCAACGGACTGAAGAAGTTTATCATTCAACCAACTTTTCATAAAAACAACAGCCGCTGGATTACCTTTAAAGATCTTCGATGTGAAAGCATCAATCTGAAACATCTTGAGCCTCATATATTATTTATAGCTGGATATCTAATTCCTATTTTGTAATGAATTAGCTATATCATCTACTTTATTCCAAACGCGCCAAATATTTTTATAACAAATCTTTTGGATATCTTCTTCTGAATATCCACGTTTTAATAAATGAAAAATTAGGTTTGGAAACTGTGACGCATCTTTTATCCCATATGGCAAGCTATCTCCAACACCATCAAAATCTGAACCAAAAGCAACATGATCTATACCTGCAATTTTTACTACGTGATCAATATGATCAATTACATCAGTAACATCCGCATAAATAGGATTTTCTTCTTGAACTTTCTTTGAAAAAGCTATCATCTCTTTATCTTCAGGGCTGTAACCATGTTTTTTTGCATATTCATTAATCTTAGTTGAATTTTCAGTATTCTTATCCCTTGAATCTTGCGTTAGAAAAGATGATCCAAAATTGATCTGAATTACGCCACCATTGTCAGCAAGAGTTTTGATCATAGAATCATTCATATTCCTTTCGAAACCTGGTGTAAAAACGCGGCAAGATGAATGAGAGGCAATAGCTGGTGCCTTTGTTATCTTCATAACATCATAAAAAGCATTATCTGAGACATGAGAGATATCAACCATTATACCAAGACGATTCATTTCATTAACCACTTGGTGACCAAAATCGCTTAATCCACCCCAAGTAGCGGTCGTGTCATAAGAAGAATCACAAATAAGATTATCTTTTCCATGAGTTAATGTTATATAACGAATTCCTCTTTTGTAAAAATAAGTTATATTTGATAAATCATTCTCAATAGGGGCTCCGTTTTCCATGCCCATAGGAAGAGCAATAAGACCATCTTCAATTGCCTTTTCAGCTTCATTCGTAGAAGTAACCACTTTGAATTTATCAGGTGAATCCTCAGCTAACTTTAACACTAGATCAATTAATTCATCTGCCTTTGCCTTTGCACCCCCAGCTTGATAAGAAGATGGAACATAAATAGACATAAAAGGCGCATCTAAGCCACCTTCTTTAGCTCTGACATAATCAAAGTCTCCAGTCTTTGTTCTAATCGAGACATCCTCCATCTTATTTGTTAATCGCCAAGGTATATCAATATGACCATCCGTGATTATAGTTCTTTGAGAGATCTTTTTTGCTCTACTTAATAAACTGGCATCACTATCACACCCTAGAAAAGACATAGAAATAAGAACAAATGAAATATTATTAATTATTTTCAAAATAGAATTTTCCTTTCTTATCATAATAATATTTTGAATCTTTTTTTTGAGAAAAATTTTAAATGAAAAACCAAGTTGAAATCTCCTAGGATTAACTTGTGTTCTTTTGATTATTGAATTCGATCAGGATGGGTATAAATATTAAAGTTTCCATCTCTAACAAATGAAGCAATAGTAATTCCTACTTCATTAGCTAAATCAACAGCCAGAGAACTCGGTGCGGATACACTACAGATGACAGGAATAGAGGCTACAGCACATTTCTGAACTATATCAAAGCTTAACCGACCACTTACAACCAGTAAAGCTGGTGATTTAATTAAATCTTTAGAAGGTGGACGAGAAATAAGTCCTCGCATTATTAAATCACCTATTGTTTTATCTACAGCATTGTGCCGACCGACATCTTCAAAGCTTGCAAGAACTTCACCATTTCTATTCAAAATGGCTGAACCATGGCACCCACCTGTATGAGAAAAGTTAATCTGTTGATCGCTAAGAATTTCTGTAGATTTTGAAATCACTTCTTTAGGAAAAGTGGAATTAATTTTTTGTTTTTCACAGATTTCAAGCATATCATCAATACTTTGTCTACCACAAACTCCACAGGATGCGGAGGTTAAGGTCCCTCTTCTTAGTTTTTTGATATCTTTGGGGGTTTTTTTCCCATTATTTATTGGTAAGTAAACATTTAGAAGATTACAACTATTACCCGATTTACAATTATCCTCAAGTTTTTTGATATCTTTGAGACTCTTAATTATTCCCTCAGAAAAGAGAAAACCAATTGCAAGTACATCATCGTTTCCTGGGGTTCTCATTGTAATCGAGATCAATTCACCATTTACAAGTATCTCTAATGGTTCTTCAAGGACTAGATAATCCTCATTTATTTCTTCTTTAAAATCATCAGTTACATTTGAATATTTCTTTTGCCGATACCTGACCACTACACCAGGATCAATCATCTCATCTAATGTTTTTGATGTTTTCAAAAATTATATGGATTAAAACTTCAATTCTTTGATACTTCAATAGCGCATACTTTATACTCAGCCGTTCCGGTAACTGAATCTCCTTCATCGACTGTTAAAACATTCGCTCTAGCTTCCATAAAATGAAAAGGCATCCATGCACAACCTTTTCTAACTTCACGTGTAAGAGATGCACGACAAATTATCTCTCCGCGACGAGAAGCAACTGTAACTGAATCTCCCTCTTTTATATTCCGTCTCCCAGCATCTTTCGGATGTATTTGAAGAAATGCTTCTGGCTGTTTAGCATCAAGACCTTTAGATCGTCTTGTTTGAGTAGCTGCATTATAGTGATAAAGTGTTCTACCTGTGGAAAGGATTAGAGGGTAATCAGAATCTGAACTCTCGACAGAAGGCCGGTAATCAACAGGCATTAATTTACCTTTTCCCCTCATTATTCCTTCTTTATGCAAATATTGTGTACCAGGATCAGAAGAATCAGTACATGGCCAATGTAATCCTCCCTCATTTTCCAAACGCTTATGACTTAGACCAGCAAATTTTGGAGCATCCTTGACCATTTCATCAAAAATCTCTGAAGTATTACTATATGACCAATCAGCTCCACATGAATTTGCAAGGTCTATTAATATTTCCCAATCAGCTCGACATTCACCCGGTGGATCTATTGCTTTTCTGACGCGCTGAACTCGCCTCTCTGAATTTGTAAAAACTCCTTCTTTTTCAGCAAATGTAGCTCCTGGAAAAATCACATCCGCAAAACGAGAAGTCCCATTTAAAAAGATATCCTGAAGAACAAGAAAGTCGATATTATTTAAACCTTCTTCAAGCTGACATACATTCGGTTCTGAAAGAACGATGTCTTCACCCATAACAAATAAGCCATAGACTGAGTCTCCAACTTTCTTCATCATTTCATTAAGATTTAATCCTGGCTCAGAAGGAAATTTGACACCCCATGAATCCTGATATTTTGAATGAATTTGAGGATCATCAACTCTCTGATATCCTGGGAGAAAAATAGGTGTCGCTCCAGCATCATTAGCACCTTGAACGTTATTTTGGCCTCGTAACGGATTCATGCCTGTTGATGTATAGCCAAGATGCCCTGTCATAAGAACAAGGTTTGACAAGGCATAAACATTATCCGTACCATGAGAATGTTCAGTTATACCAAGTGTGTAATATATACCAGCTTTTTTAGTGGAAGCATATTCAATTGCTGTTTTAATTATGTCAGAAGAAGGTATACCTGTGATTTTTTCAGCTTCTTCAGGATTATATTCTTCTACTTTTTTACTAAAAATTTCAAAGCCTTCAGTATTCTCTTCAACAAACTTTTCATTAACCAAACCTTCCTTAATGATAACATTTGCCATAGCATTTAATAGCCAAACATCAGTCCCCGGACGAAGTTGAAGATGCCTTTCAGCAATTTCAGTGAGCCAAATTCCTCTCGGATCAGCAACAACAAGCCGTGCCCCTTTTCTAACAGCCCGTTTCATCTCCATGGCAATTATTGGGTGAGCTTCAGTAGTATTGCTACCTATAACAAAAAGGAAATCAACATCCCTGATTTCTCCAATAGAATTCGTCATAGCCCCAGCACCCATCGTAGTGACCAGACCGGCCACAGTAGGAGCATGTCACGTAGCGGCGCATTGATGAACATTATTTGTATTAAAAACAGCCCTAGAAAGTTTTTGTACAAGATAATTTTCTTCTCCCGTACATCTAGATGACGAAATAAAACCAAGTGCATCGCTACCATGTTTTTCTCTTACTCCAAGAAGCCCATTTGCAGCATGTTGAATTGCTTTATCCCAACTTGCTTCATGTAGCATACCATCTTCTCCCTTGATTAAAGGAGTCATTATTCTATCTTTATGCTCTATAAAATCATATGCAAAGCGACCTTTAACGCAGAGGTTCCCATCATTGGTAGTAGTTCCTGGAGCGGGAGAGGTAACTTTCACAACTTTACCCCTTCCATTATTTGCTTCAGAATCAATATTTAAATCCATTTGACAACCAACACCACAGTAATTGCACGTAGTCCGAACTTTTGACAATTCTCTTTCAGGAAGCTCATTTAAAAATAATGGCATTTTTTCACCCATAGCACCTGTAGGGCAAACATCTATACATCCTCCGCATAATTCACAGGTAGATTCAAGAAGCGACACATTATCAGCGGTAGCAATTGTAGTGTCTGAACCCCTTTCAGCAAGAGTAATTGCACTTACTCCTTCCACTTCATCACAATATCTAACACACCTTGCACACAGTATACATTTATCAGCTTGGAAATGAATAAATGGATTAGGATCATCTTCTCTTTCAAACCTTTTTGATTCAAGATGAGGCCAACCGTTAGACACTCCATATTTTTCTGCTAACATTACAAGTTGGTTGGGAGCTCCTTTTTCTTCCTCTTTAGGATTTTTTGGATGATCAGAAAGGTAAAGAGATATTAATGTTTCACGATGTCTAGAAACCCTTTGATTCTCTGTGATGATTTTCATCCCAGGTGAAATATTTGTCGCACAAGCAGGTGCCATTCTTGGCCACCCATCTATTTCTACAAGACACATTCTACAACAACCATTTGGATCTAATCTTGAATCATCACATAGAGTAGGGATCTCTTTACCTAATTTTCGAGCTGATTCAAGTATAGTCTCTGATTGACTTATCTTATACTCAACTCCATCAACAGTTGCAGAATTAGTTTTAGACATTTATTCAAACTCCTCAGGAAACCATTTCCTAGCACTAATTAAAGGTACTGATGCTACATGACCTAAACCACATATTGACCCTTGCTCCATTTCCCATGCCACATCATCAACAAAACCTAATTCTCCACACTCTTTTGAATCAATAAATCGATCAATCGATTCTCTTTGAAATCGAGTGCCTATTCTACATGGAGCACACTGGCCACAACTTTCGTTTTCAAAGAACAAAAGTGTCTCTCTAACAGCATCTCGCAAACTTATTGTATCGTTTATTACAACTACTCCAGCTGAGCCAAGACTTGAACCTACTTCACTTAGAGATTTCCAGTCAAGCGGCCTAGTTCTATCATTTGCTGGTAAAAATCCTGAGCTAGCTCCCCCTGGAGAAAAAGCTCTTAATTTTCCAATATATCCTCCAGCCTTATCTACGAGCTCATCCAAGGTCACCCCCAGTGGCATCTCATATACCCCAGGTTTATTTACATGGCCACTAATGCAATATATTTTTGTGCCCGATCCAGTTCTTCCAAGTTGATCAAACCACTTACCACCATTACTTACAATGGAAGGTACACATGCAATGGTTTCAACATTATGAATTAAAGTGGGTTTCCCCCAAAGCCCTACTTCCGTTGGAAAAGGAGGTTTTAGCCTAGGCATCCCCCTTTTTCCTTCAAGAGCCTCAAGCAATGCGGTCTCTTCACCACAAATATAAGCTCCATGACCTTCGTGAATATGAAAAGAAATACCAGGAAAAATATTTTGTTCAGAAAACTTTTCTATTGCTTTTTCTAAGACTTTTATTGGTTGCTCAAATTCACCTCTTAAATAACAGTATATATCTTTTGCACCAACAGTATTTGCAGATATGGCTAGACCTTCTAAAACCTTATCAGGACGACGCATAATTATTTCACGATCTTTGAATGTTCCCGGTTCGCCTTCATCAGCATTTAATACAACATACCGTATTTGTTCCTTTTGATCACATAAGGATCTCCACTTACGACCAGCAGGAAAGCCAGCACCTCCTCTTCCTTGAAGACCTGATAGATTAAGTTCTTCAATTATATTTTCAGAACCCATATTCATAGCTCTTTTAAAAGCTTCTCCTCTGTAGTCTGGATCACCATTAAGATTAATTGTTAGTTTATCATTTTTTTCGTTGTATGAATCAACATGTCCTAACCATTGCCCATTCGCATCAAGCGAATCAGAAGTAAGGTTATGCCAGTTCCCTCCAGCTGATTGAATCGAATCTGTACCAATATCTGGCAAAACAAAATGATCCTTAAGTACGGCTACAGGTCGATCACATGCAGCAAGACATGAGCAACCTTCAACTGGCAAACCAGCATCTTTAGATTGAGAAAGGACTTCTCCAGAACCAGCCATCCAACAGCTTAATCCTTGACATACTCTTATTTTTGCATCAGATCTAGATAAAAGATGGAAAAAACTACCTACCCCATATACTTCAGCTTCAGGCACACCCGTTTCTAGAGAGACTTCTTTAGAAACACTAGGTTGGAGCCCTCCCTTATCAGCAATTTTTTCCGGAACTGAAGAAATTTTAGACGAAGTTGTCTTTTTCATAATGGATAAGTTAATCCATGGATTGTTCATTAATCCATTATAATTCTATCATTGTATAGTATTTATATAAAATATTATCTATATCACTTTTCACATGGTTAATTAATTAGTAAAAGATGCAGATCGTTAAAAAACGTAAGAATACTAATATTATAATTTTCAATAAAGAAAATTATTTA